>CACYRS010000007.1 GCA_902776935.1 uncultured Prevotellaceae bacterium
AAGGAGGCTTATCATGACGAAGAAGGAAACCCTCAAGTGGATCGTGCAGCTCGTAGCGAGCATCGCAACAGCAATTCTCACAGCCCTCGGAGCAACATCTTGTATGGGCTTAATCTAAAGAACCCCGCTGGATCGGATGATTCAGCGGGATTTTCTTGCATTTATTTGGTGATTAGCCTGTTTAGTAGTAACTTTGCAGCCAAATTAAAAACAATCAGCGATGAGAGATAATCTGCAAGAGATATTCCCTATAGTGGATGAAGAGGGAACAGTGGTGGGCAAGGCCACGAGGGGTGAGTGTCACAGCGGTACCAAACTACTGCATCCGGTGGTGCATCTGCACGTGTTTAATGAGCAGGGCGAGGTGTATCTGCAGAAACGCCCGGAATGGAAAGACATACAGCCCGGAAAATGGGACACGGCCGTTGGCGGACATCTGGACTATGGCGAGACGCCCGAGGAGGCATTGCTACGCGAGGTGCGCGAGGAACTGGGCATCACCGACTTCAAGCCACAGAAGGTGGGCATGTATGTGTTTGAGAGTCAGCGCGAACGCGAACTGGTATATGTTAACCGCACGACATACAGCGGCACTATCCAGCCCTCGAAGGATGAGCTCGACGGAGGACGGTTCTGGTCCATGCAGGAGATAAGAGATGCGATGGGCAAGAATATCCTCACGCCGAATTTCGAGAGCGAGTTCAAGAGGTTCTTCCTCGAAAAAGACTGAGTGACAGATTACTGATTAGCCAGGCGGTAGATCTGCGACATTGCGTCGGTATCGATCACCTCCATGGCTCCTACGGTTATCTTTCCGTCGCGAGAGCATTTGCGAACAAGTTCTGAGATCTCAGCGTCGGTAGCCTTACGGCCGATGAGCTCGGGGATGCTGACGGGCATTCCGATGGCATGGAAGAATCGCTCTGTGGCCTCGATACCACGAAGGGCTGTGGCACGAGGGTCGGTGAAGTCGTTGGCTACGCCCATGACATTGACGGCAAACTGAGCAAAACGGCTGATATGACGATCGAGCACAAACCTGGCCCATGAGCCCCAGACAGCAGCGAGACCCGCTCCGTGGGTGACTCCGAAGAGACCGGAGAGCTCGTGCTCCAGACGATGGCTGGCGAAATCCTTCTCCGTGCCGCATTCCGTGAGGTCGTTGTGCGACAGCGAGCTGGCCCACATGATGGCAGCACGGTTACGGTAATCCTCAGGATTCTTAAGCACCTCGAACACGGCATCCTTGACAGTGCGCAGCAATGCCTCGCTGATGGCATCGGTGAGTGTGGCATCCTCGTATTTCGAGAAGTAGCGCTCCATGGTGTGCATCATGATGTCGGTGGCTCCGGCAGCCGTCTGATAAGGAGGAAGGGTATATGTGCGCTCGGGGTTCATGATGGCAAACTTACAACGGCAGAGGTCGCTGTTGAAACCACGCTTGAGCATGCCCTCATCATTGGTTACGACACAGCTCGACGACATCTCTGAGCCGGCAGCGGGGATGGTAAGCATCACTCCGATGGGCAGACACGACTGAGGAACAGCCTTCCCGTCCCAGAAGTCCCACAGGTCACCATCATAGCCCACGCCGTAGCCGATGGCCTTGCTGGAGTCGATGACAGAACCGCCGCCAACGGCAAGGATGAAATCGACACCCTCCTTACGGCAGAGCCCGATGCCCTCACGGACCTTCGACAACAGAGGGTTGGGCACTACCCCACCCAACTCCACGAAGTCGATCTTCGCATCGCGGAGCATTGTCTCTACCTTGTCCAACAGTCCTGACTTACGGGCAGAACCGCCACCATAATGTACTAACACCTTCTTACCGCCATACTGACGTATCAGCTGTGGCAAATGCTCCTCGGAGTTCTTTCCGAATACTACCCTCGTTGGGGCGTAGAAATTAAAATCCTTCATATCGATTTGTTTTTTGACCGTTTTAATATTTTGCGGCAAAGATACAAAGAAATTCTGAGATAACAAAAAAAGAGTCCAACTAATGTTGAACTCTTTGCGGAGAGAGAGGGATTCGAACCCCCGGTACCTCTCGGTACGGTAGTTTTCAAGACTACTGTAATCGACCACTCTACCATCTCTCCAGAAATGACGTCTTACCGCAACTTTTTTTGTTTTACGCCCATATTATCACATAATTTTAGTACCTTTGCACCCATGATTTACCCCAACAACTTCGAACAAAAGATCGGGTTTGACGAGATTCGCAGTCTGCTGAGAGAACGCTGTCTGAGCACACTGGGCAAGGAAAAGGTTGACGAGATAGCCTTCTCCACCGATGTCAGTGTGGTCAACGAGTGGATCGCGCAGGTACGTGAGTTCCGCAGACTGCAAGAGGAGGCCGACGACTTCCCAATGCAGTATTTCTTCGACGTGCGAGAGAGCATCCGCCGCATACGCCTGGAGAACACCCATCTGGAGGAAAACGAAGTGTGGGACCTCAGACGCTCGTTGCAGACGATAGCGGATATCGTGAAATATCTCGAGCGCGGTGCCGAGGAGACAGCCAGCGGAGAGCTGCGCTACCCCTACCCCGCCCTGCACAGGATGACGGACGACGTGATGACCTTCCCCGCGATGATACGTCGCATAGACTCTATCCTCGACAAGTTCGGAAAGATAAAGGACTCCGCCTCGATGACCCTCGCCGGTATACGCAACGACCTGTCGAAGATGGAAGGCTCTATCTCACGTACATTATATACTATACTGCACGCGGCACAGAAAGACGGACTGGTGGACAAAGACGTAACACCAGCAGTACGCGACGGACGACTGGTAATACCGGTATCTCCCGGTGTGAAACGCAGGATTAACGGTATCGTACATGATGAGTCGGCAACGGGAAAGACCGTGTTTATCGAACCGGCTGAAGTGGTCGAGGCCAACAACAAGGTAAGGGAACTCGAGGCAGCCGAACGACGGGAGGTGATAAGAATACTCACCGTGTTTACCGACGAGGTGCGCCCTCATGTCAGCGAGATACTCAACTCATACGAATTCCTCGCACAGATAGACCTCATACACGCGAAGACTGAGCTGGCCAGAATAACAAAGGCCTTTGAGCCGGAAGTGAAAGCCGAGCCTCAGCTGGACTGGATTCAGGCCATCCACCCGCTGCTGCAGCTATCGCTGGAGAAACAGGGGAAGAAGGTGGTGCCGCTGGATATCATGTTGAGAAATTCCAGAAACGGGAACAAAAACGAAGGAAGACTGCTGATAATATCCGGTCCGAATGCGGGAGGAAAGTCGGTATGCCTGAAGACGGTGGGACTGCTACAGTATATGCTTCAATGCGGACTGTCGGTACCTCTTGGCGAACGCTCTACGACGGGAATGTTTGAAAACATCATGATAGATATCGGCGATGAGCAGAGCATAGAGAACGACCTCTCTACTTACTCCAGTCATCTGCTGAACATGAAAAACATGATGAAGCAGGCTAACGCGCGTACCATATTATTAATAGATGAGTTCGGAGGCGGTACGGAACCTACCATCGGAGGAGCCATTGCAGAGGCCGTGCTGAAACAGCTGTGGAAGAAACAGACCTTCGGTGTGATCACCACCCACTACCAGAACCTGAAGCACTTTGCCGAAGACCATGAGGGAGTGGTGAACGGAGCGATGCTCTACGACCGTAACCAGATGCAGGCACTCTTCCAACTGAGCATCGGACAGCCGGGATCGAGCTTCGCCATCGAGATAGCACGTAAGACAGGACTCCCTGAGGAGGTCATCAACGATGCATCGGAGATTGTAGGCTCGGAGTATATCCAGAGCGACAAGTACCTGCAGGATATCGTACGCGACAAGAGGTACTGGGAAGGAAAGCGTCAGACGATTCACCAGCATGAGAAATCGCTGGAGCACAAGATAACACGCTACGAAGACGAGCTCTCCGAGATAGAGCGGCAGCGTAAGGAGATACTCCGCAAGGCTAAGGAAGAGGCGGAGGAACTGTTGCGCGAGAGTAACAAGAAGATTGAGAACGCCATCAAGGAGATACGTGAGGCTCAGGCTGAGAAGGAACGTACACGCATCGCACGCGAGGAACTCAAGACCTTCAGCGAGGAGATAGCTGATATCGACACACGCGACAACGACGAGGCTATAGCTCGTAAGATCCGTCAGCTCCAGGAACGTAAGGAGCGTCGCGAAAAACGGAAGGCCGAGAAACTATCGAAGAAGGAGAATGGAGAAAAGACGAATGAGAACACCACAGCGGAAGCACGCTCTAAACTCTCCACTCTAAACTCTCAACTAAAAGTCGGCGATACAGTACGTATCAAGGGACTCACTACCATCGGAAAGGTGGAGAGCATCGACGGCAAGATGGCTACGGTGATCTTCGGCGATATGAGGACGAAGATGAGAGCCGAACGCCTGGAACATGCCGAAGAGAGCAAACAGCAGATATCAAAACAGGAAGAGAGAAACACGAATATCGTCGGAGCCTACGGAAATGCATCGAAGGATACCCGCAATGTCATCGACAACCGTAAGCTGAACTTCAAACAAGATATCGATGTCAGAGGAATGAGAGGCGATGAAGCCATCAACGCTGTGACATATTTCATCGATGATGCAATACTCGTCGGGGTGTCAAGAGTACGCATTCTTCACGGTACAGGAACAGGTATACTGAGACAGCTCATACGCCAGTATCTTGCCACCATTCCCAACGTGTCGCACTTCCGTGATGAACACGTTCAGTTCGGCGGTGCAGGCATCACAGTGGTTGACCTCGACTAATACCAGAAATGCTTGACATACATCATGTGTGCGTGCACAAATTTTGCCAATTTATACACAAAAGCCTTAAAAAACCTTAAAACATTTGGCTAACTTATTGATAATCTATAATTTTGCCACCAGAAACGACGCGAAGTCGCTCTTTTTGAAGAGAAAATCTAAAGGATAACGCGGTTTCTCGCGAAGAGATATCCGCCTAAAGTATAGAGTTATGATTCAAATTATTAAAAAGGCAGTTTTGAGCCTGATTGCTCTTACTATCGTACTGACAGCAGTCGCTGCAGGCAACACCAAGAGCACCAAGAAATCAGGTTTCGACTGGAATCCAGTGATGGATGCAATTATTGAAGTGGAGAGCGAAGGAAATCCCAAGGCCGTGAGTGGTAACTCAGTAGGCGCGATGCAGATTACTCCGATACTCGTAAAGGATTGCAATCAGATTCTAAAGAAGCAGAAGAGTAAGAAGCAATACACAATGGCAGACCGCTACAGTGTATCAAAATCGAAGGAGATGTTCCTTATTATCCAAAAGTACTACAACCCCGAGAACAACATTGAGAAAGCTATTCGAATGTGGAACGGAGGTATCAAGTACAGCATCAGGGCAACAAACAGGTACTACAAGAAAGTATTAGCTCAGATGAAATAAAGGATCCCTGATAAAAAGAAAGCGCGAATCAATTGATTCGCGCTTCTTTTTTTGTTTAGTTGCGGAGGCAGGATTCGAACGTGCGACCTCCAGGTTATGAGCCTGGCGAGCTACCAACTGCTCCACTCCGCGATGTTATTTTTCTTAAGCGGGTACTAAGATTTTTTGAATTACACAAATATTTATGCGATTATTTTTAAAAAACATCATTTTTCTACTTTTTCATGGCTTTTTTCTTGCATATTTCAGGGGAAATGTGTAATTTTGCACATTGAATTCACTGTGTGCAATATTATAAAGCATAGGAGGAAAAGAGATGTCTATATCAAAGACAAGACAAAAACTCGTTGACGTGGCACGCCAGTTGTTTGCCAAAAACGGACTGGAGAACACCACGATGAATGATATCGCCCAGCAATCGGGTAAAGGTCGCCGTACACTTTATACCTATTTTAAATCAAAAGAAGAGATTTACTACGCTGTTATCGAAGGGGAGCTTGAGCGACTCAGCGACAAGCTCGACGAGGTGGCTGCACGCAGAATCAGGCCTCAGGACAAGGTCATCGAACTCATCTATACCCATCTGAGCATGATTCGTGAGACGGTAGTACGTAACGGAAACCTACGTGCAGAGTTCTTCCGTAACATCTGGATGGTGGAGAAAGTGCGCAAACGCTTCGACGATGCTGAGATAGAGCTCTTCCGTAAGGTTTATGCCGAAGGCAAGGCCGACGGAGAATTTGATATCGACAACATCGACCTTGTGGCCGACATCACCCACTACTGTGTGAAGGGTCTAGAGGTGCCGTATATACGCGGACATATCGCTCACGGCATGAAGGAGGAAGACACCAAGCCTCAGGTGGCAAAGGTGGTGTATGGTGCGCTGGGAAAGATGCAGAGACGGTAGTCAAATAATAAATAAAAAATATAAAATAAGAAATACAATATATCAAACGATAAACATTTAAGAAATTATGGGATTATTAGAAGGTAAAACAGCGCTGATTACAGGTGCTGCACGCGGTATCGGAAAGGCTATCGCACTGAAGTTCGCCGCTGAGGGCGCAAACATCGCATTCACAGACCTCGAGGTCAACGAGGAGACAGAGAAGGAAATAGCCGCTCTGGGAGTAAAGGCAAAGAGCTATGCATCAAACGCAGCTGACTTCGCTCAGACAGAAGAGGTGGTAAAGGCTGTAAAGGAGGAGTTCGGTGCTATCGATATCCTCGTCAACAATGCCGGTATCACAAAGGACGGTCTGATGCTCCGTATGACAGAGCAGCAGTGGGATGCCGTTATCGCAGTAAACCTGAAGTCGGCCTTCAACTTCATCCACGCCTGTGTACCTGTAATGATGCGTCAGCGTGGTGGTTCTATCATCAACATGGCTTCTGTAGTAGGTGTTCACGGTAACGCAGGACAGGCAAACTACGCCGCTTCTAAGGCCGGTCTTATCGCTCTTGCAAAGAGTATCGGTCAGGAGATGGGTCCGAAGGGTATCCGTGCCAACGCCATAGCTCCAGGATTCATCGAGACAGCTATGACAGCAGCCCTGCCTGAGGAGGTGCGCAACGAGTGGAAGCAGAAGATTCCTCTCCGTCGCGGCGGTCAGGTAGAGGATATCGCGAATGTGGCTACCTTCCTGGCATCAGACATGTCAAGCTATGTTAGCGGACAGGTGATTCAGGTTGACGGCGGAATGAATATGTAAAGGTAAAAAGGTAAAAAGGTAATATATGGAAGTCGTTTACGAGGACAACCATATTATAATAGTAAATAAACAGAGCGGGGAGATCGTGCAGGGAGACAAGACTGGCGATCGCCCCCTCTCTGATATCGTAAAAGACTACATAAAGGAGAAATACCAGAAACCCGGAGCCGTATTCCTCGGTGTGGTACACAGACTCGACAGGCCCGTTAGCGGACTCGTGGTCTTTGCACGAACATCGAAGGCTCTCACCCGACTCAACAAGATGTTTGCCGAGGGTGATGTACATAAGACGTACTGGGCGATAGTAAGAAACGCCCCAAGGGAAAGCGAAGGAACTCTTGAGAACTGGCTTTTGAGAAACGAGAAACAGAACAAGAGCTATGCCTACAGTCAGGAGAAGCCTAACTCCAAGAAGGCCATACTGAAATACCGTACCCTCGCCCACTCAGACAACTACACCCTGCTGGAGGTCAACCTCATGACAGGCCGTCATCATCAGATACGCTGTCAGTTGGCCGCCATGGGCTGTCCCATCAAAGGCGACCTGAAATACGGAGCCCCTCGAAGCAATCCCGATGGCAGCATCTCACTGATGTCACGCCGGGTGGAGTTTATACATCCTGTATCAAAGGAGCAGATAACAGTTGAAGCTCCTGTCCCCAACGATCCTCTCTGGAAAGCATTATGCACATCGCGATAGCAGGAAACATAGGAAGCGGAAAGTCGACACTCACCAACCTCCTGGCACGTCACTACGGCTGGGAACCGAGGTTTGAGGCCGTAGAGGGCAACCCCTATCTGGAAGACTACTATCGTGACATCCACAGATGGTCGTTTAACCTCGAGGTGTATTTCCTCAAAGAACGGTTCCGCGACCTGATAGCCATCTCACAGACAGACCACACGATAATCCAGGACCGTACCATCTACGAAGGAGTATATGTGTTTATGGAGAACAACAAGGCTATGGGCAACCTCTCAGATCGCGACTACGAGACATATATGGAACTCTTCGAGCAGATGATGTCATTAGTAAAGCTGCCTGACCTGATGATTTATCTCCACGCCTCCGTGCCCCATCTGGTGAGCAATATCCAGAAACGCGGACGAGACTACGAGCAGACCATACAGCTGGACTATCTGCAGAACCTCAACGAACGGTATGATGACTTTATCTACAACAAGTATCAGGGTAAGGTGATGACTGTTGAGAAAGACAATCTCGACTTCCTCAACAATCCCCACGACCTCGCACAGATCATCGACCGTATCGATGCCAATCTCTTCGGACTCTTCTCTAACCATTAAAACAGAAAGAATATGCATATCGCAATTGCAGGCAACATCGGAAGTGGCAAGACCACACTGACAAAACTCCTGGCTCACCGCTATGGATGGATACCAAGGTTTGAACCGGTAGACAACAACCCCTATCTGGCAGATTTCTATGCCGACATGCCCAGATGGTCGTTTAATCTGCAGATATACTTCCTCAACAAACGATTCAAGGAAGTGGTGGAGATCTCAAAGTCGAGTGAGACCATAATCCAGGACCGTACCATCTTCGAGGATGCACGTATCTTCGCTCCTAACCTACATGCACAGGGGATGATGAGCGACAGAGACTTCCAGAACTATTCTGACCTTTTCGATCTGATGATGTCGCTGGTGAAACTGCCCGACCTCATGATCTATATCCGCTCGAGCATCCCTACCCTCGTAGCACAGATACAGAAACGCGGACGTGAATATGAACAGACAATGCGACTCGACTATCTGCAGGGACTGGAGAAACGGTATGAGGAATGGATCAGTACATATAAAGGTCCGCTGATTATCGTGGACGGCGACAATTGTAAGTTTGGTGACAATCCTGATCATCTCAAAGAGGTGACGGACATGATCGACGCCAAGCTGTTCGGACTATTCCCAATGGACTGAACTAACAGCTGATGGGTTTCCCTCGTCACATATTACTCTCAGCCGTCTTTATGACGATGCCCCTAATGGCCCAGACGGAAATCGTCTGCGAGAAAGATGGTTTTACGCTGAAGAAAGCCAACGACAGCCTCTACTGGATAAACGACTTCAGACTACCCTACCCCGTATACCAGTTTCAGACGGGCGATGTGGATGGCAACGGGAGTATCGATGCGATGGTGGGAGTGATAAAGACCACACGGTTCTATAAAGACAAATCGCGTAGAGTGTTCATCTTCAAACAGATAAACAAAAAGGCGCGTCCGATGTGGATGGGGTCGAAGTTAGGAGGGATACTGGAGGATTTCAGATTCACAGAGGGAAAGATAAGGGCACTGGAATCGACGACAGACAGCCTGTATGTAGTATCGGAATACAAATGGTCGGGCTTCGGAATGACTTTCGACCGTCACATCATAAAAGGAACAGATAAACAAACCGCAATAAAAACCTATAGCCAATGAAAGTAAAACTGATTATCGTGGCTTGTGCGGCAACCGTTATTGGTGCCTGCAGCCAGAAACAAGCAGCTGTGGTAA
The DNA here is from genome assembly GCA_902776935.1 of uncultured Prevotellaceae bacterium. Taxonomy (GTDB): domain Bacteria; phylum Bacteroidota; class Bacteroidia; order Bacteroidales; family Bacteroidaceae; genus Prevotella. The sequence continues at coordinate 9,660 of CACYRS010000007.1, forward strand.
CAGTTCCCCCATCACAGATTGACGTGGAGGAACTGATGGACAGCATCGATTACAACATGGACGTGAGCGGACTATCCATCGCAGATGTCCGTACACTTCGTAATGCTCCCGCCGCAAAGAGAGGCTATCCCTTTAAGGATTCCTATCTTCGTGGCGTCTATCACACCACTACGTGGTATGACTCGCTGATGTTCGCCCTCGACGAGAACCTGCCATGGGACAAGTTTCAGAACAAGGAAGATGAACCTTGGCGTGATTTCTACTATCGGGTGGTTGACACACAGATGAATTATACTGCTGAGGAGCTGGACTTCATGAAACGTCTGAAGGAGCGCGAAGAAGAACTCAAGAAGCTGAACTTCGATGTGCCTGAGGGACTGAGAGTGAATATGGGCAACCTGTCGAACCCCACAATGCTGAAGGACTTCAACGAGAAGCTGAGCTCACACCTGGCTCAGAATGGTTTTGGCATCGTACCAGCTACCAGCGACCAGCTGTTCCATATCTACGAGAAGAACGACTATAACGAGTTTCCCAACTTCGTTACCACCGACCTCTATCTGCAGCTCTTCCACATGTATATCGACTGCACACTGAGAGAGCTTGAGACTTATTCATTCCTGCACCTGATGGCAGAGTTCAGCAATGAGATGAAGGAGGCAATGAGGAAGATTTACCTGCATGCAGAAGAAGGCAGTGCCATCGAACGTGCAGCAGAGCACAACGTGAGGTTCTTCACCATTGCCGACTGCCTCTTCAGCGACATGTACTACGATCCAGGCAATGACGAACTGGTAGCAGAGGAGATAGAGAATGTTAAGAATGCGCAAGACAGTAAAAGCCGCTTTATGGCTGATTACAAGGAAATTCCTTTCGCTTACAGTCTCTTCCGTCCTCGCGGACACTATACCCGCAGCAACTCCCTCCAGGAATACTTCAGAGGTATGATGTGGCTGCAGAGCGTGCCTTTCGGAATGGATAATGACGATGAGGTCAACGCAGCTGTGATTATCGCCTATGCGATGATGAACAACCCCGGTATCCAGAAGAAATACGATACTCTCGACCGTATCATCACATACCTATTGGGTAATCACGACAATCTGAGCATCCCTCAGGTCATTGCCGAAGTGAAGAAAACAGGTAAGCCAATGGAAGAACTGCTGAATGACAAGCAGGCCATGAGTACACTGAAGGCAAATCTGGAGAAGATAGGCAACGAGCAGACACGTATCCGTCCGAAATACGAGAAGACCAGTCACAACAAGATCTGTGTGATGCCTCAGCGCTATATGCCTGATGCAGAGGTGCTTCAAGAGATGGTGGACTATGACAATAAGCCCACACTGAGAGACGTGCCCAAGGGTATCGACGTATTCGCAGCTATGGGAGTAACCGCAGCTGAGCAGATACTCATGGACGAGAAGACAGACTGGAAAGAGCTCTCTACCAACCTCGCAAAGATGAAGAAGAGAATGAGCGAGATTAACTGGAGCGAGACAATCGCAAACCAGTGGATGAGCAGTCTGAAGGCAATGAGCGATAAGGACAAAGATCAAAAGCAGCCTTACTTCATGCAGAATCCTGAGTGGTCGAAGAAAGACCTCAATGCTATGCTCGCCTCATGGGCTGAACTGAAGCATGATGCCATATTGTATGCCAAACAGCCCGCTGGTGCAGAGTGCGGAGGCGGTGGTCCTCCAGATCCAATTGTAAAGGGATATGTAGAGCCAAACGTGAAGTTCTGGAAGAAAGCCATCGAACTGCTCAACAACACCGAGAAACTGTTGAAGGAACAGGATATGATGACAGAAAAGATCAGTCAGGCCACAGTACGTATCCGCGAAGAGGCAGAGTTCTTGCTAAGAGTCAGTGAGAAGGAGTTGGAAGGCAAGGTTCTTACTGACGAAGAGTACGACCAGATAGAGGTTATCGGTTCTACCTTCGAGAATATCTCTCTGGATCTTGTTCGTGAACCAGACCAGTATCTTATGGGCTGGAGTGATGTTCAGGGAGCCGATAAGAAGGTGGCTCTCGTGGCTGACGTATACACTGCCAACGCTGACAATAATCCCAACAAATCGATACTCTTCGAAGCAGTGGGCGATGCCGATGAGATATACGTTGTAGTGGAGATAGGAGGATACCTCTATCTAACAAGAGGTGCAGTACTCAGCTACCGGGAGTTTAAGCAGCCTATAGACATGCCTCGTCTTACTGATGAGGAGTGGCAGGAGATGCTGAAGGAGAATCCTCGAAAGGGAGTTCCTGAGTGGATGAAACGTATCATCGTGCCGCTAAACAAAGAGCCAGAAGTGAATGAGGAGTATTTTTACAGTTCTGGCTGTTAGTATCTTTAACACGCTCGCGTATTCTTCTGACTCTCTGAAGATTATACTCACAGGCGACATCCTTCTGGATCGTGGAGTACGCAGAGTTATAGAACATCATGGAGTCGACCATCTCTTTTCAGATGGTATCGACTCCGTGTTTCGTTCTGCACAAGTGGTTGTAGGCAATCTCGAGTGTCCTGCAACGAAAATTGAGGCACCCGTCTTCAAGAGGTATATCTTCAGGGCTGAGCCCGAGTGGCTTACCGCTTTACAGAAGCATGGCATCACTCATCTTAACCTCGCCAACAACCACTCCATAGACCAGGGGCGCGAAGGTCTCATCGACACAAAGAAAAATATTACCTCTGCAGGTATGACTCCCTTAGGTGCAGGAGAGAATATGATAGAAGCTTCAGAACCAGTATTACTTGCCTCTGAACCAAGAAACATATGGCTCATACCATCGCTCCGTCTTGCCCTCGAGAACTATGCCTATCTTACAGACAAGCCTTGTGTCAGTCAGGAACCTATAGACTCTCTTCTATCACGGGTATATCATTTGAGACAGACCGATTCCACAGCAGTAATAATAGTATCGTTGCACTGGGGAGGAGAACACACCCTGCAGCCAGTAGCAAGACAACGTCTGGATGCCCATCAGCTGATACTCGCTGGGGCCGACGCCATTATCTGCCATCATACACACACCCTACAGACTATTGAGACTTTTCGCGGTAAGATGATATATTACAGCATTGGCAATTTTATCTTCGACCAACAGAAACCCCTCAACAGTAAGGCATGCATCGTAAGCCTGAACATCACCAAAGATTCGCTTGTAACAGAGACAATACCTGTAGAAATACGCAATTGCGTACCATATTTGGTGAAATAATCTCAAAGAAGATGCAATAATTCGAAGAATTGTTGTAAATTTGCACCGTCATTTCATTCTACGATGAAGAAAACTCTCAAGTGGATTGGGATTGCGGTGATGTCACCCATTCTGCTGTTTATAATACTTGCCGCCCTACTCTATCTGCCACCAGTGCAAAGCTGGGTAGCGGGTAAGGTGGTTTCCATCGTAGCAGACAAAACGGGGATGGAGGTGTCTATAGGGCGTGTCAGTCTGGAATGGCCACTTAATCTTGGTATTAACGACTTCCGCGCTCTTTATCAGAATGACTCTCTACCACAGGTGAAAGACACCATCGCCAATATCGGACATCTCACTGTTGACATCAAGTTCCTTCCGCTGTTGCAGAAACGTGTGGTTGTCAACGAGTTGTCTCTTCAGAAGGCAAGCATCAACACCAACGGATTTATCAGCGATGTGAGGATAAAAGGCCGTATGCAGGAGTTGTGGCTGTCATCGAAAGGTATCGACCTCGACAAGGAGACTGCTGAGGTCAACGGTGCTCGCCTGACTGATGCGAATATCGACATCGCACTTAGTGACACTGCTGCTGTTGATACCACAGAGTCGACAGCGAAATGGATCATCAAGGCAGACAGTCTGAGTTTCAGGAATTCAGAACTAACGCTCCACCTCCCCGGCGACACTCTTAACGTTCAGACATATCTGGGAAATGCTATAGCAAGAGAGGCGTATATCGATATCGGAAACGGGATCTACGAAGTTGCCTGTCTGAACTGGAACAGTGGCAGATTCAGATATGACGACCGTTTTATGGCAGAGGAGAAAGGTTTCGACTACAACCATATCGTGATGAGCAATCTCAATATGCACGTCGACTCTTTCCGTTTCTCACCATCAGGACTCTCACTGCATATAAAGGAGAGTTCAGCAAAGGAGAGATGCGGCATCGACATAAGCCATATGGCGGGAAGCATCATTCTGGATTCCCTCTACAACAATATCCAATTGCGGGGAATGACTTTGCGTACATCCGACTCTGACATCTATACTGAGACAGATATGGACTTCACCTTTGCCGACGACAGAGATCCAGGGCAGATGAAGATGCGCCTTAATGCCCAGATAGGCAAACAGGATATGATACGATTCCTTGGAGATCTGCCACAGGCGTTCATTCAAAACTATCCTAACCAACCTATAAGCATCAAGGGGTCTCTGAACGGTAATATGCAGGCAATGGAGCTTTCAGGATTGATTATCTCTCTGCCTTCGGCATTCAATATGAATCTCAACGGTACTGCAGGCTTGGCGCCACAGAATCAGTCTCCTGTATGCGACCTTAAGGTAAATGCCAAGATGCAAGACATGAACTTTCTCTTAGCTTTCGCCGATCCTTCGCTGCGGAGAAACTATACTATTCCTCAGGGCATCACCCTCGACGGTACCATAAAGGCTGACGGGAAGAACAACTATTCCACAAACATCATCGCTCATGAGGGCAAGGGAACAGTGAAGCTCATTGGTGAAGCAACAATCCCTAAGGATGCGAGAGGTGATATGGCCATCGACTATATCAGTTACGATGCAGATATAAGCATCGACAACCTAAATCTCCACCATTTCATGCCAAAGGACTCTCTGTATAACCTCTCGGCAGAGATAAGTGCCAAAGGCTACGGAACAGATTTTCTCTCCAACAGGAGTCATCTTACAGCAGATGCTCAGATAAGTCACTTCCAATATGGCAGTTTAAACCTCAATAACTTCACTGCCTTAGCGGATATTCATGACGGCAAGGCTCTGGCTAAGGTGACAGGACACAATGAACTGTTAGAAGGCACAATAGGTGTAGAAGCGCTGTTGGGCAAGAAAAATTTCGAAGGTTCTGTAAGCGCAGATATAACGAAAGCAGACCTGTTGCGACTAAGACTGGTAAACGATACTCTTGTTATAGGATTCAAAGGAGACATAGACATCAAATCCGACTTTGACAAGACACACTATATCAGTGGACTCGTTGGAGACATCGTTATAAAAGACGAGAAGAACACATTTCATCCTGACCGCATAGGTCTGCTTGTCAGGACAAATGCCGACACTACCTATGTAAGGGCACAAAGCGGAGACTTCATTGTAAAACTTGACGGTAGCGGGAACTATGAAAAGCTCCTGAAACAGATTAGTATCCTTTCCGATTCAGCTAAAGCACAATTCGACGAGCGTATCATAGACCAGGCTGCGATAAAACGTCTGCTTCCTACGATGAAACTGCATGTGGAAAGCAAACGAAACAACCCGATAGCAAACCTCTTGCACACTAGTGATATCGAATTCAAGGAATTACTTGTTGACATGACAACATCCCCAGAGACAGGTATCAACGGAAAGAGCTATCTCTATTCACTTAACTACGACAGCATCCGCATTGACACCATACGTCTCAACCTGACACAAAAAGGTGAAAAGGTAACCTATCAAGGGCAGATACGCAACAACAAGAAAAATCCCCAGTTCGTTTTCAATGCCCTTATCGACGGACATGTACATGAGCACGGAGCACTTGCCGGACTGCGATATTACGATGATAAGAATCGTCTGGGTGTAAGGATAGGTGCAACAGCTGAGATGGAAGAAGCGGGTATAAGGGTAAAGCTGATGCCTGACCGTCCTACATTAGGATATAAGGAGTTTAACCTCAACAAAGACAATTTCATCTTCTTCGACAAGAAACGTAAGATACAGGCGAAAGTAGACCTTATTGCCGACGACAAGACCGGTCTGAAACTATATACAGAGAATCAGGACTCAACAATGCTTCAAGACCTGACAGTAAGCGTAAACAGTCTCGATCTAGGAGAACTGTCGGCAGTAATCCCTTATATGCCCCGTATCACTGGTTATCTAAATGGCGACTATCATATCTTTCAGGACAAGAACGAGAATTTCTCTGTGGCATCAGATATGGCTGTCAATCAGATGACTTTCGAAGGCTCTCCTATAGGCAACATCAGTACTGAGCTGGTATATCTAATGAAGGATGGTGACGACGATGACCCGTCTAACGATACACACGTCATAGAAGCACGACTGATGCTCGATGACGAAGAGTTCGGACTATTATCAGGTACATATCAGAACAGGGATGAAGGTATTATCAATGCCACAATGAAGATGACGAAGTTTCCTCTGTCAATAGCTAATGGATTCGTTCCTGACCAGATAGTAGGACTGGAAGGCTATTGTGAAGGAACACTTGACATTCACGGAAGCACAAAACATCCTGACGTCGACGGAGAACTGTTCGTTGAGGATGCATATCTCATAAGTCATCCATACGGAGTGAGGATGCGATTTGATAATGACCCGGTACGAATCGTTGACTCAAGACTACTGATAGAGAACTTCGGGCTCTACGCATATAACGACGAACCTCTGGTGATGATGGGAAATGTTGATTTCAGCAATACCGACCATATCACGATGGACATGCGCATGAGAGCCCAGAATCTCCAACTGATAAACGCCAAACAGACAGCCAAGTCAATAGCCTACGGAAAAGCTTTCGTAAACTTCTTTGCACGTATGCAAGGTCCTATTGAGGCACTTGACATCCGTGGACGTCTGGATGTATTGGGCTCTACAGATATGACATATCTGCTTCTCGACTCACCATTGTCCTCAGACAACCGTCTGGATGATCTCGTGAAGTTCACGGACTTCTCTGATACGACAGAGGTTGTTGTCACACGTCCTATGCCAACAGGACTTGTCGCCGACCTTAACATCAACGTATCGGATGGTGCACATATCGTCTGCGGTCTTAACCAGGAACAGACAAACTATGTAGATCTCACTGGTGGCGGCGACCTGAGGATGAAATACAACTCAGAGGGTATCGACCTGAAAGGCCGGTATACCATCAACAACGGAGTGATGAAATATTCCCTACCGGTAATTCCCCTGAGAACCTTTAATATCAAAAACGGCAGTTATGTGGAGTTTACCGGTGATCCGATGAACCCAAAGCTCAGTATCACAGCCACCGAACGTAATAAGAGTACTGTGAAAGACGAGTCAGGAGCTGTGAGAAGCGTAGTCTTCAATTGCGGAGTTGAGATAAGCAAGACTCTCAATGATATGGGTCTTCAGTTCATCATTGAAGCTCCCGAAGATAATCTGATAAACGGAGAACTCAGCGCTATGTCTATTGAGGAGCGAGGAAAGATTGCTGTTGCGATGATTACTACGGGAATGTATCTCGACAGCAACAGCTCTGGCAACTTCTCTATGAACTCCGCCTTGAGCGCATTCCTACAGAACGAAATCAACAATATCGCCGGTAATGCGTTGAAGACTATCGATATAAGCATCGGTGTGGAGAGCTCTGTCAATAGTGCCGGTCAAGCAAAACAAGATTTCTCCTTCCAATTCTCAAAGCGGTTCCTCGACAACCGTTTGAAGATACAGATAGGAGGACTGCTGTCTGGAGGAGATAATACGAATATGGGACAGAAACAGTCGTTCTTCGATAATGTGTCTATGGAGTATCGCATTAATCAGGAAGGTACCCAGAACCTGAAACTGTTCTATAAGCAGAATGTATATGACTGGCTGGAAGGCTACACAAGCGAATATGGCGGAGGATTCATCTGGCGAAGGAAACTCGATAAGTTCTGGGATATTTTCCGCCTGCGTTCCGCCCAACAGCAGCCAATGCCATCTGTACAGCAGTCGTATATGCCACGTGACAGCGTAAGGACAGACTCTTTAAAAGAAAAAAGTAAAAAGTAAAAGAGAGAAAATATAATGAGACAAGTAATCATAGAAGACATCTTTTCAAGTAAGAAGGCAAAGACTTTTTTCCCTTTTTCCCTTTTTGCCTTTTTGCTTTTTCTCTCCTCCTGTTCGATGACAAAGAACATCCCTGAGGACGACCAGCTCTTCGTGGGACTGAAGCCTATCGAATATGTAGGTGAGAAAGATGACCAATATGAAACACATCTTGAGAACACTAAACTCGAGGTTGAGGCAGCATTAGCTACAGAGCCTAACGGTTCTCTCTTCGGAAGCAGTTACTATACCGTACCCTGGTCTTGGCATCTGTGGGTATATGACCACTATTCCGGTAAAGACAGTAAGTTTGCCAAATGGATGGTCAAGAACTTCGGACGTCAGCCAGTACTAATGAGCCACGTGAATCCTGCCCTGCGGGCATCAGTAGCCCAGAGCGTGCTACGCAACAATGGATATTTCAGAAGCTCTGTCGATTACGAGACGATACCCATGAAGAATCCGAAGAAGAGCAGGATACGCTATACTGTCAGCCTCGACACCCTCTTTACCCTCGACAGTGTAAGCTACATCAACTACCCCAAGGCGATGATGCAGCTTATTGACTCTACCCGAGAGGAAAGTCTCATCAAGAGAGACATGCCCTTCAGTGCTGCCAATCTCGAAAACGAGCGCACGCGCATAAGCAACCTTTTCCGCAATAACGGATACTATTATTATACCCCAAGCTACGCCACATATCTGGCAGACACCTTTGCGGTGGAAGGCAAGAGTCAACTGAGATTCCAACTTATCAACGACCTGCCTAAGGAGGCTTTGAAAAAGTGGTATATCGGCAATATAGACATACAGTTCAGGAAGTCATTCCGAGAACAGCTGACAGACTCTCTTAAACGACGTCATCTCACATTCCACTATAGCGGTAAGCGCCTTCCCGTCATTCCAGGTGTAATATTGAGAAACCTGATGCTTAGACCCCGCCAGGAATACAGTTATGATAACCATCTGGAGTCGGCAAGCAAGATTAATGCTACAGGAGTCTTCTCCAGTACAGACTTCCAGTTTACGCCAAGGCCAGATACCGACACCCTCGACCTAAGTATCAACTGCGTATTCGACAAGCCATACGACTTTTATATAGAAGGTAATGCCATAGGACGTACTAACGGACGAGTAGGACCTGAGGTGAAAATCGGCTTCGCAAAACGTAACCTCTTCAGAGGTGCTGAGAAACTTGACTTGAACCTTCACGGGTCTTACCAGTGGCAAACATCAGCAGACAATACTGGCGGAAGCTATCAGTATGGTGCAGATGTGTCTCTTGAGTTTCCGCGTATCATCGCACCGTTCTACAACAGCGACCGTATCCGCAGAAACAAGAATGGCACGATAAAACGTCGCCACAGATTCTATGCAGCACCAACCACATTAGCCAAACTATCTACCGATATCATACAGCGCCCGGAATATTACAAGATGCATGTAGTATCAGGAGAATGGACATACCGCTGGCAACCCACTGAGACAAGCCGACATGAGTTCTCTCCACTCACCCTGAAATATCAGTTTAAGAACAGTACGACAGAAAAATACCAAGAAATAGTTGATAACAACATGTTCTTGGAAAGGACAATGCAAGACTACTTCGTACCGAAGATGCGCTATACATATACTTATACAAGTCCTTCGAACAAGCTCAACCCTATCCGATGGGAGACAACTATCGAAGAGTCTGGAAATATTGTTTCGCTGTTCGATATTATCAGAGGAAAATCGTTTCATGAGAAGGACAAGCAACTCTTCAAGACTGCCTATTCACAATTCCTTCGTTTTGAGACAGATTTTACTAAGACTTGGTCATTGGGTAATCAAACCAAACTTGTAGGTCACATAAACACAGGTATTATCTGGTCATATGGCAACTCTGACGTTCCTCCTTTCAGTGAGCAGTTTTATGCCGGAGGTGCCAACAGCATAAGGGCATTCAGAGTCAGAGATATCGGTCCTGGACGATTTAATGACTTCACGATGAACGACCGCCAGTTCAACTATTTATTCCGTAACGGCGAGATGAAGTTGATAATGAATCTCGAATATCGCACACCACTTTGGGGAAATCTGCATGGAGCAGTGTTCCTCGATGCAGGAAACGTATGGGATCTATGGGGAGAACCTCAACTCACCGATGATGTCATCTCACAATATCCAGAGAAGGACAGACCATACATTAGAATTTTACAGCAGTGGGAAGATCAGTCTATGTTCAAACCCTCGGAATTCTTCAATGACATTGCCCTCGGCACAGGTATCGGACTCCGCTATGATCTAGGGTTTCTGGTTATCCGCCTTGACTGGGGTATAGCACTTCATTTCCCGTATACTACCTATAAGGATGACTACACTAAAAAAGAAGGCTACTTCAACATTGCGCATTTCAAGGATGCCCATACTTTGAACTTTGCTATCGGATACCCATTCTAAAGGTTTTAAAAAATCCTAAAATCCAAACATCATTAGAATAAAAAGGGTCTATCCTTAGAAATATTTAGTACCTTTGCAGACAAGATTATTAACTCAAAAGAAAAATATAATTATGAAACCAACTCTTTTTCTGCTTGCAGCAGGTATGGGCAGCCGTTACGGAGGCCTGAAACAGCTCGATGGTCTGGGTCCTAACGGTGAGACAATCATGGATTATAGTATCTACGATGCCATCCAGGCAGGATTCGGCAAAATCGTATGGGTAATCAGAAAAGATTTCGAAGAGCAGTTCCGCACTCAGATTCTTGCTAAATACGAAGGAAAGGTAAAGTGCGAGCTTTGCTTCCAGGCCCTCGACGCACTGCCAGAGGGATTCTCAGTACCAGAAGGTCGTCAGAAGCCTTGGGGTACAAACCATGCTGTGCTGATGGGTAAAGATGTTATCAAGGAGCCTTTCTGCGTTATCAACTGTGATGATTTCTACAATCGCGATGCATTCATGGTTATCGGTAAGTTCCTTGCAAACCTTCCTGAGGGCGCAAAGAATCAGTATGCAATGGTAGGTTTCCGTGTGGGCAACACACTCTCTGAGAATGGTACCGTTGCACGTGGTATCTGTTCTAAGAACGATAAGGGACATCTTACTACAGTCGTGGAGCGCACGGAGATCGTTCGTTGTGCTGCTGACGGAGCAAATGCAGGTGCTGCTTCTGAGCCTATCCGCTATAAGGATGAGGATGGCAAATGGGTAGAGGTAGCCGACAACACTCCTGTATCGATGAACATGTGGGGTTTCACACCTGATTACTTCGAGTATTCAGAGGCTTACTTCAAGGAGTTCCTTTCTGACCCGAAGAATATTGAGAACCTGAAGGCAGAGTTCTTTATCCCTCTCATGGTTAACAAGCTGATCAACGACGGTACAGCTACAGTAGAAGTACTTGACACCACATCTAAGTGGTTTGGTGTTACCTATGCCGCAGACCGCGACGCTACCGTTGCACGTATCAAACAGCTCGTTGACGACGGCGTTTATCCAAACAAGCTGTTCTAATATGAATATTGACATATTGACAGAAGATCAGGTGGCCCAATTAAGCCACCTGATTTCTACCTCACAGAATATTGTCATCACATGTCATCGGAGTCCGGATGGTGATGCCATCGGGTCTTCTTTGGGCTTTGCTGCCTACCTCTGGTCATTAGGCAAGGAAGTGAGCATCATCGTTCCTGATCAGTTCCCCGACTTCCTGCAATGGCTCCCAAATACGGAGAAGATCATTCGTTATGACAAGCATAAGGAGAAATGCGATATGCTCCTCAAGATTGCCGACGTGGTGTTCTGTCTTGACTTCAACACGCTTAGCCGTGTGGAGGACATGGAACCGGCCTTACGTGCTACCAAAGCCCCTCTGGTTCTTATAGACCATCATCTTAATCCCGATGTTCCTGCAGTTTTGACTGTTTCCCAACCCGGAGCCTGCAGCGCAAGCGAGTTGGTGTTCCGTATAGTATGGCAACTCGGAGGTTTTGCGACACAGAGCAGACACTTCGCCATACCTATCTATTGTGGTATGATGACTGACACTGGCGGGTTCCAATTCAACTCTACCAAATGCGAGATATACTTTATCATATCCCAACTGCTGACAAAGAACATAGACAAAGACAAGATATACCGTAATGTCTATCACAATTACAGCGAAGACCGACTTCGTCTGATGGGCTACGTTATGTATGAGAAGCTTGTATATCTGAAAGAATACAATGCAAGTTACTATGCCATAACCAAGGAAGAACAGAAACGTTTCAACTTTATCAAGGGCGATGCCGAAGGTCTTGTTAACATCCCACAACAGATCAAAGGTCTTAAGTTGTCTGTCTCCATGCGAGAAGATACGGAGAAAGAGAATACCATATGGATCAGTCTGCGCTCCGTTGACGATTTCCCCTGTAATGAGATGGCAGCAGAGTTCTTTAATGGCGGAGGACATCTCAATGCCTCTGGAGGACGCCTCAACTGCAGTATAGAAGAAGCTGTTGAGATAACCCGAAAGGCAATAAAAGCATATTCAGATAGACTAATATAAGCCTTAAGATACAATATTTACGTTAAAAAAATACAAGGCAGAGCAAAATGGTTATTGTTCAATGATTATTGTTCAATGATTTTTTGTAATTTTGTGCCCGATATGAAGAAATTTGTTTTTATATTAATAGCAACCATAACCGTTCTCGCAAGTTGTAATGATTACGAGACTTATGGTGATATGAAGGAGAAGGAGCGCAATGCCATAAGTAAGTTTATTGCCGACAGCAGTATCACTGTCATCTCTGAGGATGTCTTTGTACAAAATGGGTATAAGACAGATCTCAAGCGCAATGAATTCGTAAAACTAGACAAGAGTGGTGTTTATATGCAGATTGTGCGCAACGGATGCGGAACAAAACTGCAAAACGGAGAGACAGCAAATCTTGTTTGCCGATGCAGAGAGTTTAATATCAGTTCTGATACTCTTGGGGTCGTTACAAACATCTCTTATTCTGCTGCCAGCCCGGACATTATGCGCGTAAGCTGCACAAGCGGTACATTTACTGCTTCATTTACCAAGTCTGTTGCATATAACATGTATTACGTATATGGTTCTGCCCAGGTGCCGTCAGGCTGGCTCGTGCCCCTCACTTATGTTTGTGTAGGCTACCCGGAAAAAGAAGGCGACGAGATAGCAAAGGTGCGTTTGATTGTTCCTCACAGCCAAGGGCACACAACGGCTTCCTCCAAAGTGATACCATATTTCTATGAGCTGACATATCAACGGGAAGCATAACATTTTTTAGAAATTCAAACCCAATGACACTTATCAAATCTATTTCAGGTATCCGCGGTACTATCGGCGGACACACGGGTGATACACTTAACCCATTAGACATAGTAAAGTTTACAACAGCTTATGCTACTTTCATTCGCAAAAGCGGCAAAGGCAATTCAAATAAGATTATTGTAGGACGTGATGGCCGTATCTCTGGTGAGATGGTAAAGAATGTCGTTTGCGGCACTCTAATGGGAATGGGCTATGACGTTATTAATATCGGCTATGCCACTACCCCTACTACAGAACTTGCTGTCCGTATGGCAGGTGCTGATGGAGGTATCATCATCACAGCTTCGCATAACCCACGGATGTGGAATGCACTGAAACTTCTGAATAACGAAGGAGAGTTCCTTACAGCTTCTGATGGTGCAGAGGTTCTCGATATCGCAGAAAGAGAAGACTTTGATTATGCCGATGTTGATAGTCTGGGACATTATTCAGAAGATAACACCTTCGACCAGCAACACATCGACTCTGTGCTTAAGTTGAAGCTTGCTGACATCGAGGCCATCAAAAAGCGTAAGTTCCGTGTTTGCGTAGATACAATAAACTCTGTTGGAGGTATCATCCTGCCAAGACTCTTTGATGCCATAGGAGTAGATTATGAGATTCTCAATGGAGAGTGCACAGGTGATTTCGCTCATAACCCTGAGCCCTTGGAGAAGAACCTTCAGGGCATCATGGACAAGATGAGGAAAGGTGGATTTGATCTCGGCATCGTTGTTGACCCGGACGTTGACCGTCTGGCATTTATCTGCGAAGACGGAGTGATGTTTGGAGAGGAATACACCCTCGTTAGCGTGGCCGACTACGTTCTCAGTCATACCGTCGGCAATACTGTAAGCAACCTGAGCAGCACCCGTGCCCTCCGCGACGTAACAGAGAAGCATGGTGGTAAATACAGTGCTGCGGCCGTTGGAGAGGTTAACGTTACAACGAAGATGAAAGAGGTTGGAGCGGTTATAGGCGGTGAAGGCAATGGTGGAGTAATCTATCCAGAGAGCCATTATGGACGTGATGCACTTGTTGGTATCGTCCTCTTCCTCTCAAGCATTGCACAGAAAGGATGCACAGTTTCAGAACTGCGTAAGACATTCCCTGACTATCAGATAGCAAAGAATCGTATCGATCTCACTCCAGAAACGGATGTTGATGCTATTCTCGTAAAGGTAAAGGAGATGTTTGCAGCCGATACGTCTGCTCAAGTTAATGATATCGATGGTGTGAAGATTGATTTCCCTGACCGTTGGGTTCACCTGAGAAAGTCAAATACTGAGCCGATTATACGTGTATACAGTGAGGCTCAGACAATGGAGCAGGCTGATGATCTCGGAAAGAAACTTATGAAAGTGGTTTACGACATGCAGTAATAAAGAAATGCTCACCGATCGGTGAGCATTTTTTATATCAGTTGCTTTGCACGTTCGAGTGCCAGATTAATATGTGAGCAGATATTCTCCTCACCTAGCAGCTTGTCGAAACCGGCTTTGTGAAGCACTGCCTGCACTTGGGGATTAACACCTGAGAGAACTACCTGTATCCCCTCCCCTTGCGACATCATACACAAGTTTGTGAGGTTATGGATACCCGTTGAATCAACGAATGGTACCTTTCGCATACGTATGATACGAACACGCGGACGACGATGGTGCAGC
The DNA here is from genome assembly GCA_902776935.1 of uncultured Prevotellaceae bacterium. Lineage (GTDB taxonomy): Bacteria > Bacteroidota > Bacteroidia > Bacteroidales > Bacteroidaceae > Prevotella. The sequence goes on from CACYRS010000007.1 coordinate 24,673, forward strand.
GCTCCCATGATCTCCTCGAACTTATTTCCTGCTCCGAAGAAATATGGACCGTTGATTTCGTATACCTCCACACCCTCAGGAATTGTCAGATGCTCAAGGTTGCCAAGCTGGAAGTCACTCTCCTCTTCCTCAGGATTGATCTCATCACTGATCACCTTGACATCTGTGGTCTCTGCCATACGACGCATAAAGAGCAGGCATGCGCAGATAAGTCCCACCTCGATGGCGATGGTAAGATCGAAGATTACTGTCAACAGGAATGTCACCCAAAGCACGATGACATCGCTCTTTGGATTCTTCAGGATAGATAAGAACGAACGCCAGCCGCTCATGTTATAGCTCACAATGACGAGAACACCTGCCAGACATGCCATTGGAATATACTGTGCCAACGGCATAAGGAACAGGAATATGAGCAGCAGTACCACAGCATGGATGATACCGGCCACAGGAGTACGGCCTCCGTTGTTGATATTTGTCATCGTACGGGCGATGGCACCTGTGGCAGGAATACCGCCGAAGATGGGCGAAGCCAGATTGGCCATACCCTGTGCTATCAGTTCCGTATTTGAGTTATGCCTATCCCCGATGACACCATCAGCCACAGTGGCAGAAAGCAGCGACTCGATGGCTCCGAGAATGGCAATAGTGATGGCAGGCGACACCAGCGACTTGATGACATCCCACGTCAGCGAGGGCACCTCAGCACCAGGCAGCTGGTTGGATATCGAGAATCTGTCACCAATAGTCTCTATCGATACCACTCCCGCATACTGTTTCAGCAGCAGAGCAGCTATTGTCATCACGATAATTGCTATCAGCGATCCTGGCAGTTTTGACAATGCAGAATGTCCGGCTATCTTTGGCCACAAGGCGATAATAACCACACTCAACACACCGACACCTGCACTCCAGCTGTCGATAGTGGGGAATGCCCCAACATAGGCTATCCACTTCTCTATGAAGTCAGAGGGTACAGAGGCCATAGTCAGTCCGAACAGATCCTTAATCTGTGTTGTGAAGATGGTCAGTGCGATACCAGACGTGAATCCCACCACAATAGGATAAGGGATATACTTGATGATGGTACCCAGATGGAGTAAACCGAAAAGTATAAGGAATACACCCGCCAATAGCGTAGCTATCGTAAGGCCCTCAAAACCATACTGCTGGATTATACCATATATAATAATAATGAACGCGCCCGTAGGACCACCTATCTGCACCTTTGAACCTCCAAAGAGCGATACTATCAGTCCAGCTACAATAGCGGTGATTATACCCTTCTCAGGGGTAACACCCGACGCAATACCAAATGCAATAGCCAACGGGAGGGCAACAATACCCACGATAATACCCGCTAACAAATCGGTTGTAAACTGCTTCCTGTTGTATGTCTTCAACGTCGAAAACAGCTTTGGCTTAAACTCTAAAGTTGTCATTTTCAGTCTTGTTTCTAATACCTAATCACTACTCTTCACGCATTAAAGAGAGGAATTTGAATGCAAAATTAAGAAAAAAAGTTAAAAAAACTCTGATAATTAACAACTTATTTGAAAAAGGCCTAATTTTGTTGCCGAAAATCAATTTTAACATATAAACCATTTTTAAAAGAGTAACATTATGAAAAAAATTATGTTTGCTGTGATGGCAATGTTCGCCATCGGTTTCACATCATGTGGTAACAAGACTCAGGCACCAGCAGAAGCACCTGCAGAAGAGGCTATCGTTTACAATGCAGAGGATGAAGCTGCTGCTACCATAAGTGCACTTACAGAACAGATTGAGGCTCAGGATGCAAGTAAGCTCCAGGAGGTTCTCGCTACCATTCAGGAGAAGATCAAGGAGATTATCGGTTCTAACCCTGAGGTAGCAAAGGAATATGTTACTAAGGTTCAGGATTTCCTGAAGGAGAATGCTGAGAAGATTAAGGCTTTCGCTGGCGAAAATGCTGCCGTTACTGCTGCATTAAGTGCTATCACAGAGGCTCCTGCAGAAACAGTTGTTAACGGTCTGATGCAGGCTGTTGATGCTACCAAAGCTGCTGCAGGTGAGGCTGTAGAGGCTGGCAAAGAGGCTGTTGAGGGTGCTGTAGAAGATGCTAAGCAGGCTGCAGAGGACAAGGCAAACGAGGCTAAGGACGCTGCCAAGGAAAAGGCTGGCGAGGCTGTCGACGCTGCTGCAGACAAGGCTAAAAAGGCTCTGGGTATCTAAAAATATTATTCGCTGAATAAAACGGGGCGTTCGTTGAACGAATTTGCCCCGTTTCTTTTTATTAACTATCTTTGCAAAAAAAAGATAAAATGTCATTTAAGAAGGAACATCGACAAGAAACCGTCATCTATCTGGCCCTATGGACACTGCTGTTCTTAGCGCCGGTGATGAGTCTGGCCATTCGTACTGCAAACACAGACATCACGTTCGATTGGCAGGAAATATTTACTGTTTGGAAGCAATACGCACTCTTCTTCGTCGTGTTCCTTATACACAACCATCTGTTGGCACCGATGCTCATCTATCGTCAACGGAAATGGCTGTATATCGGAAGCTGTCTGGCCATCATCATTCTTTTTCACACCTATCAGTGCAATCATCGTCCGAATTTCAAGGAGATAAGAAAACACCGTATAGAGATGATGGAAGGCAAGATGGACAGGAACCCATTTCCTCCAGACGATAATTTCAAGCCCGATGGCTTGCATGAACCCGACGATATGCACAGGCCAGATGAGTTCTTCGAGAAAGGGCCTCAACGCGGGCCACGTAAGGAGCATCGCACACCTTTGTTCTTCGGACAGCATGACATCATCTCTATCGTCATTCTCATAATGATGCTAGGCATGAACCTGGGCATAAAGCTCTATTTCCGTCATGCTGGCGACAGAAAGAAGATGGCAGAGCTGGAGCATCAGAACCTCGAGCAGCAGCTTGAGTATCTGAAATACCAGATCAATCCCCACTTCTTTATGAACACCCTCAACAACATCCATGCCTTAGTAGATATCGACCCGGAGAAAGCCAAGCATACTATCTTGGAACTGTCAAAGATGATGCGCTTTGTACTCTATGAAGGCAACAAACAGGGAGTGCCTCTTGATCGTGAGATTGCCTTCCTGCAGAATTACATCACCCTTATGAAGCTGCGCTACACTGACAAGGTTCGCATAACTGTAACCACTCCTGAGTGTTTGCCTCACAAGGAAGTGCCGCCACTGATGTTCATCACTTTTGTTGAGAACGCATTCAAACACGGTGTGAGCTACCGACAGGAGTCATTCATAGAGATAGAGTTGAAGACCGACGACACCAGTCTGGCTTTCACATGTCGCAACAGCCGTATCCCTGCTTCTGAAGACAAGCACGGAGGTGTTGGTCTGAAGAACGTCAAAAAGCGTCTTGACCTCATCTACGGCAATGATTACAAACTTGAAATAATAGACGACCCGGAGATTTATAGTGTAAGTCTCACTATTCCACTATTACAAAACATCCAACAAGTATGATTAGAGTATTAGCTATCGACGACGAGCCATTGGCATTACAACAGCTCGCTGCATACATAAAAAAGATACCATTCCTAGAGCTGGTATCAGAGTGCCAAAGCGCAATAGAGGCAAGGGATATTCTCAACAACGATAATATCGATGCCATCTTCTGCGACATTAACATGCCCGATCTCAACGGCATGGATTTCGTGAAGTCACTGTCCACTCCCCCACTCATCGTATTTACCACTGCCTATTCCGAATATGCTGTCGAAGGCTTCAAAGTCGATGCTGTCGACTATTTGCTCAAGCCATTCGGTCTCGATGATTTCAAAAGAGCCGCCAACAGGCTTCAGGAACGTTTAGAGGTGAGACAGGAACCAGTCATCGCAACCTCCGAAGACGACTCCATCTTTGTCAAGACCGACTATCGCGTAATAAAGCTTGCCATCAGTGACATCCGTTACATAGAGGGAATGAGCGAATATCTTAAGATTCATCTTGAGAATCAGCCCAAGCCTATCGTTACGCTGTTGTCAATGAAGAAGATGGAAGAGTTTCTGCCGCCTCACTTCATGAGGATACACCGCAGTTACATCATCAATCTTAAGAAGATACAAGAGGTTAACAAGAATCGTGTGATAATGGACTCTGAGACATATCTTCCCATCGGTGATAACTATAAAGACGCCTTCAACGACTATCTCAACAAGAAGTTCTTAGGCAAGTAACATCTCATCTGGAGAGCATCTTATAGCTGGATGCTCTCTATTCGAAGCTTAAGCAAACCGGCTGGGACACGTACCTCCACCACATCGCCTACCTTTTTATTCAATAGAGCCTGGGCTATCGGAGACTTTATTGATATCTTGCCCTCACGGAGATTTGCCTCGTGAGGACTGGCGATAGTATAGGTCATCCTGCTGTTATTGTTCAGATTCGTAATCTCCACTTTACTTAACAATCCCACGCTATCACTTCCCAGTCGGGACATATCTATAACCCTCGCATTCTCCAGTACCTTCTGCTTGAAGCGGATTCTCCCCAACAGACGTGACTGTTCACGCTTTGCAGCATGATACTCGAAGTTCTCACTGAGGTCACCCTTGTCGCGAGCCTCGGCTATCGCTTCTCTTACCTGAGGGAGTTCTACGCTCTCCAACTGATGCAATTCGGCCACGAGTTTGTCGTAACCTTCTTGAGACATATATTCCATATAAAGTCTATTCTTTGATATTTTTGCGTGCAAAGTTATGAAAAAAACGGGATAACATGCACTAGGTAACTGATTTTTTTATAATTTTGCAACCGAAAAAGAATTAGACATAACAAAAAAAAACAAACGACTATGTGTGGAATTGTAGGATATATAGGAAAACAAGAGGCTTATCCCATACTTATCAAAGGACTACGCAGACTGGAGTATCGTGGTTACGACTCGGCAGGTGTAGCACTTATCAATTCAAACAGTGAGTTGAACGTTTATAAGGCGAAGGGAAAAGTCGACAATCTTACAGAATACTGTGCTGATAAGGATGTAACAGGCAATATAGGCATTGCGCATACCCGCTGGGCCACTCACGGCGAGCCTTCTGCACGTAATGCCCACCCCCACTATTCGCAGAGCCGCAACCTGGCCATCATCCATAATGGTATCATCGAGAACTACGCCGACATCAAGGCAAAACTGATTGATAATGGCGTAGAGTTTAAGAGCGACACCGATACAGAGGTATTGGTACAGTTGGTTGAATTTATCATGGTTAAGAAAAACCTTCCGCTTCTCGAAGCTGTTCAGGTGGCACTTTATCAGGTTATCGGAGCCTATGCCATCGCCATAGTCGACAAGCGCGACCCCAATCAGATTATCGCTGCCCGCAAACAGAGTCCTCTCGTAGTTGGTATCGGCGATGATGAGTTCTTCCTTGGTTCTGACGCAAGTCCTATCATCGAATATACCGACAAGGTGGTATATCTGGAGGATGGCAATATCGCCGTCATCCGTCTTGGTGAGGGTGTTCATGTAATGAGTATCCTTGGCGAGGAGCAGGAGCTGAAGGTGAAGAAGGTCGACATCGACCTCGGACAGATAGAGAAAGGCGGCTACGATCACTTCATGCTGAAAGAGATCTTCGAACAGCCTGAGTGCCTCACCAACTGCATGCGAGGACGAATAAACGTAGAGGCCGACCACGTGACACTCTCTGCACTCATCGACTACCGCCGACAGTTGCTTGATGCCAAGCGTATCGTGATAGTTGCCTGTGGAACCTCATGGCATGCAGGCCTCATCGGCAAACAGCTCATCGAGTCGTTCTGCCGCATCCCTTGCGAGGTGGAGTACGCATCAGAGTTCCGCTATCGCAACCCTGTGGTAACTAATGATGATGTTGTGATAGCCATCTCCCAGAGCGGTGAGACAGCCGACACCCTCGCCGCCATCCAGCTGGCCAAGGAGAAGGGAGCCTTTATATATGGAATATGTAATGCCATCGGCTCATCCATTCCTCGTGCCACAGACACAGGAACATACATCCACGTAGGTCCGGAGATAGGTGTGGCATCCACGAAAGCCTTTACTGGTCAGGTGACGGTGCTCACGATGTTTGCCCTCGCACTCGGAGAAGCCAAAGGCACCATCAACCGCGATGAGTATCTGAAGGTGGTTAAAGGTCTGAACAACATCCCTCAGACCATCGAGGAGGTCTTGAAGACAAACGAAAAGGTCCGCAATCTCGCACGCACCTTCACCTATGCACACAACTTCCTCTATCTGGGTCGCGGCTATTCTTATCCCGTAGCCCTCGAGGGTGCTCTCAAACTGAAGGAGATATCTTATATCCATGCTGAGGGTTACCCCGCCGCTGAGATGAAGCACGGGCCTATCGCACTTATCGACAGCGACATGCCGGTAGTGGTCATTGCCACCCATAATGCGATGTACGAGAAGGTACTCTCAAACATCCAGGAGATAAAGGCTCGTCAGGGAAAAGTTATTGCTCTTGTCTCTAAGGGCGACGACACCATCAGTAAGATTGCCGACGAGGTGATAGAACTGCCTGATGTGATGGAATGCCTCGAACCGCTGGTAGCAACCATCCCTCTGCAGCTGCTGGCATATCACGTTGCCGTATGTAAGGGCAAGAATGTTGACCAGCCCCGCAACCTGGCAAAGTCAGTAACAGTAGAATAATTCCGTATGTAATTTTCATAAATATGCAGTAAACCGATAAAATTACATTAAATCGACAAAAAAATGAAGAAAAATTTGGCAGAGAGAAAGAATCTTCTTACTTTTGCCGACGAAATTAAACATAATTGCAAATGATTAGAATAGCAAATAATTGGTGGTGGCGCAACTCAAGATTCAAAAAGTCGTGAGAAGATAGCCGAGTACCTATGGTTTGTTATAGGAGAGATACTGAGAGGCCTGTCGTTCTTGCGACGGGCCTCTCAAAGTTTTAATATGTATCATCAACACAAATATAAGAATATATGAATTATCAAGTAGACAAAAACGGTTTTTACGGAGAGTTCGGAGGGGCGTATGTGCCTGAGATTCTCTACAAGTGCGTACATGACCTGCAGGAGGCTTATCTGCCTATTATCGAGAGTGCAGAGTTCAAGGCTGAGTATCATGCGCTGTTGAAGGATTATGTGGGCAGACCATCACCGCTCTACTACGCCAAACGTATGAGCGAGAAATACGGTTGTCAGCTGTACCTGAAACGTGAGGACCTGAATCACACAGGTGCCCATAAGATCAACAACACCATCGGACAGATTCTGCTGGCCAAGCGCATGGGTAAGACACGTATCATCGCAGAGACAGGAGCAGGCCAACATGGTGTAGCCACAGCTACTGTCTGTGCACTGATGAACATGAAGTGCGAGGTGTTTATGGGTGCGACAGACGTTGAGCGCCAGCACACCAACGTAGAGAGGATGAAGATGCTGGGTGCCGAGGTACATCCTGTACGTACAGGCAACATGACGCTGAGCGATGCCTGCTCTGAGGCCATACGTGACTGGTGCTGTCATCCTGCCGACACTTTCTATATCGTAGGATCTACAATGGGACCTCATCCCTACCCTGACCTCGTGGCCCGTATGCAGAGCGTCATCTCAGAAGAGATAAAATGGCAGTTGGAGGAAAAGATCGGTCGCGACTATCCCGATTATCTCATAGCATGTATCGGAGGCGGAAGCAATGCCGCTGGAACCATATATCATTACATGGATGATGAGCGAGTAAAGATCGTATTGGCAGAAGCAGGAGGACACGGCTGGGATACTGACTATACCGCAGCAACTATCCATCGTGGCACTACGGGCATTCTTCATGGTGCGAAGATGCTGGTGATGCAGGACGATGACGGACAGATACAGGAGGCATTCACTATCAGCGCAGGTCTCGATTATCCTGGTGTGGGTCCGATGCACTGCAACATGGCGAAGAAAGGTCGCACGCAGGTGCTGAGCATCAACGACGACGAGGCCATCTATGGCGGCTACGAACTGACACGTATGGAGGGAATCATCCCTGCTATCGAGAGTGCTCACGCTATCGCAGCGCTGAAGAAGCTGAGCTTTAAGAAGGACGACGTGGTGGTGCTCACTGTCAGCGGGCGTGGCGACAAGGATGTAGAGACGTATCTTAAAAATAAAGAAATGGCAAAAGAATACGGAAATTTTTAAGAAAGAAATTAGAATAATATGAATAATAATTTTCAATATACAACAACGAGCAAAAGTATACTTGCGGATATGTATACACCTGTGGGTGTCTATATGCGACTAAGAGACCTCTATCCGCAGAGTGCACTGATGGAGAGCTCTGACTATCACGACGCAAACAATTCACGTTCATTCATCGGCATCAATCCCATCGCCAGCGTGGCTATCGGACACGGCATCGCTACCATCAACTATCCCGACGGCTCTAACTTCCAACATGAGGTAAATAAGGACTATCGTTCAGATAAAGCCATCCATGAACTCATCGACCGCATAGAGGTTACGGGCGACGATGCCGCTATCTGCGGACTCTTCGGATATACGTCGTTTAATGCCGTACGTTATTTCGAGGACATCGCCGTGAAGGATGAGACGCAGGCCAAAAACGATGCTCCCGACGTGCTGTATATATTATATAAGGTTGTGATTGAGTTCGACCATCATAACAACATGCTGAAAGTAGTGACGTTGGGTGATGCCTCTGATATCGATAGCATCCTCAAAGCAATGAACAAGACCAACGTGCAGGCATACGATTTCCATCCCGTAGGCGATGTCCGCTCTACCCTTTCCGACGATGAACACCGAGAGAACATCCGCAAGGGCATCAAGCATTGTCTGCGTGGCGATGTGTTCCAGATTGTACTCTCACGCCGCTTTATCCAAAAGTTCGAAGGCGACGACTTCAAGCTCTATCGCGCCTTGAGGAGCATCAACCCCTCACCCTATCTCTTCTACTTCGACTTCGGAGGTTTCCGTATCTTTGGAAGCAGCCCCGAGACGCATTGCAGGATAGAGGGGCGCCGCGCCTACATCGACCCCATCGCTGGCACGACGAAGCGCACAGGCGATGCTGAGGCAGACCGAAAGGGAGCGGAATATCTCCGTAACGATCCGAAGGAGAATGCCGAGCACGTGATGCTGGTAGATCTGGCACGAAACGATCTCAGCCGTAACTGTCACGATGTAAAAGTAGACTTCTACAAGGATCTGCAGTATTATTCTCATGTCATCCATCTCGTATCCCGTGTCAGCGGTGAACTCGACGAGGGTGCAGATCCTATCAAGGCGTTTATCGACACATTCCCTGCCGGAACACTTAGTGGTGCGCCGAAGGTTCGCGCCATGCAGATCATCTCTGAGTACGAGCCTCACAATCGTGGTGCTTACGGTGGTTGTATCGGTATCATCGGTCTCGACGGAAGCCTTAACCAAGCCATCACCATACGAACCTTCGTCAGCAGAAACGGCCAATTATGGTTCCAGGCAGGCGGCGGCATCGTAGCCAAGAGCGACGTAGAGTATGAATTACAGGAAGTGAATAATAAACTTGGTGCCTTACGCAAGGCCATTGAAAAAGCGGAAATGTTATGAAGATAGTAATAATAGATAATTACGACTCGTTTACATATAATTTGAGTCATTTAGTGAAAGAGTTGGGTGCAGAGGTAACAGTAGTACGCAACGACCAGTTCCGTCTCGAAGACCTCGAGCAATACAGCAAGATTATCCTCTCACCAGGTCCTGGCATCCCCTCAGAGGCAGGACTGCTGCTCGACGTTATCCGCACCTATGCAGGTCGCAAGCCTATCCTTGGTGTTTGCCTGGGTCATCAGGCTATTGGAGAAGTCTTCGGAGGCAAGCTCGAGAACCTCAGCGATGTCTTTCACGGTGTTGCTACCCCTTGTCATATCATTGCCGACGACCCCATCTTCAGTGGTATCTCTCGCGACATCACCATCGGGCGCTATCACTCGTGGGTAGTATCTCGCGAAGGCCTGCCCGACTGTCTCGAAGTGACCGCCATAAGCGATGAAGGACAGATCATGGCCCTCCGCCATCGCGAACTCAACATCCGAGGCATCCAGTTCCATCCCGAAAGCGTACTGACCCCCGATGGCAAGAAAATGCTCCAAAACTGGCTCTTCCTTTGAATCACGTTTATCATTTATCCATTATCATTTATCATTTTAAATTATGGAACAGACAATGAAAGGCTATCTCTTCCGCCTGCTGAATCACGAAGAGCTCTCCCGCGAGGAGATGAAGACCATTCTGATTGGTATCACACAGAGTGAATATCCCAACGAACAGATTACAGCACTGCTCACATGTCTGCAGATGCGTGGTGTATCAGTCGACGAACTCCTTGGATTCCGCGATGGTATCCTCGAGACTGGTGTGCCAGCCATCTTGCAGGCAGACAGATATATTGATGTAGTCGGTACTGGAGGTGACCGCAAGAACACGTTTAATATCTCTACCACCGCTTGTTTCGTTATTGCCGGAGCTGGTTATAAGGTGGCCAAACATGGTAACTATGCTGCCACTTCAGTATCTGGAGCCTCGAATGTTATACAGCATCACGGCATCAAGTTCACGGATGATATCGACAAGCTGAACCGCTCGCTCAACGAGGCAGGCATCGTATATCTCCATGCCCAGCTCTTCGCCAGGGCCATGAAGTTCGTCGGCCCTATCCGCAAGGCGCTGCAGTTTCCCACTATCTTCAATCTCTTAGGCCCTATCGTAAATCCCTCGCAGCCTAAATGCCAGCTCCTCGGTGTGGCCAATCTCGACCAGATGCGACTCTATAGTCAGGTGTATCAGAAGCTTGGTATTGACTACGGTATCGTGAACTCCATCGACGGCTACGACGAGATTTCGCTGACAGGCGACTTCAAGGTGACCACCAAGGACTACGAGCGTATCTTCTCACCCAAGGACTTAGGATTCGACATTGCCAAGCCGAAGGAACTCGTGGGTGGTGCTACTGAGGAAGAGGCAGCTCAGATCTTCGACAGCGTACTCGAGAATCGTGCCCTTCCTGCCCAGAAGAATATCGTCCTGGCAAATGCCGCCTTTGGTATTCAGGTACTGGAGAAAGGACAGAAGAGCATCGAGGAATGTATAGAGATTGCGCGTGAAAGTATCGATAGCGGTTCAGCCCTGCGCACCTTCAGAAAATTCGTCGAACTGAACAGTTAATAGTTATGGAAGATATTTTACAAAAGATAATCAGAACCAAGGATCAAGAATTGGAACATCTCTATGCTCCCAAGCCCTCCCTCCGCGAGGCTCTGCTACGAAGCGAGACTGGCATCATCGCCGAGTTCAAGCGTCGTTCACCGTCTAAGGGTTGGATCAAGGAAGAGGGGCGTGCAGACATCATCCCCCTGTCATATCAACAGAATGGTGCAGCTGCTCTCAGCATACTTACAGACGAACAGTATTTTGGTGGCTGCGATGATTATATCCGTCAGGCTCGTAAGAGCGGTGTCACACTGCCCATCCTATATAAGAACTTCGTCATCGACGAGGCCCAGCTCTATGCCGCAGCCCTCTGTGGAGCATCTGCCGTATTGCTCATCGCCGCATGTCTGAGCAAAGAGGATTACAAGAGACTGATAGACAAAGCCCATCAGTTAGGCCTCGAAGTGCTGTTAGAGATGCACTCTAAGCAAGAATTGGAATACACTGAGTTTGAGCCAGATATATGCGGGATTAACAATCGTAATCTTGGTTCATTTGTTACCGATGTAGAGAACAGTTTCCGTCTGGCAGAGCTATTACCGAAGGATGCTGTAAAAGTCAGCGAGAGTGGCATCAGCGATCCCGCTACAGTCAAGGCTCTCCGTCAGGCAGGCTTCCAAGGATTCCTTATCGGCGAGAACTTCATGAAGACTCCAGACCCAGGTCAAGCCCTCCACGATTTCATCACTCACCTCTAAACATCCACCTGTTATGATTATCAAAGTTTGTGGCATGCGCGATGGAGATAATATCCGTGAAGTGGAGCAATTGTCAATTGATTGGATGGGATTTATCTTCTATCCAAAGTCGAGCCGTTACGTCAGTGAAGTGCCTGCTTATCTTCCCACTAAATGTAAGCGCGTAGGTGTGTTTGTCGATGCAAGCACAGATGAAATCACGAAGAAAATTCACGACTTTTATCTTGATGCAATCCAACTTCACGGCAATGAATCTCCCGAACAAATTTCTCACCTCTTATCCCTCACCAGTCACCTCTCAATCATCAAGGCCTTCAACATCGCCACAGCCGAAGATCTGAAGTCAACAGCATCCTACACAGGACTCGCAGACTACTTCCTCTTCGACACGAAAGGTGCATCAGTTGGCGGCAATGGTGAGAAGTTCGACTGGAGTGTACTCGACAGCTACGAAGGCGAGACACCATTCTTGTTAAGTGGTGGTATCGGTCCTGACGATGCAGCACGGGTATCCTCTTTCCGTCATCCAAAGTGCGCCGGCATAGACCTCAATTCCAAGTTCGAGTCCTCCCCCGCCTATAAAGATGTCACCACCCTCTCGCGATTCCTCAATGAAATCAATAAGTAAATCGTTAAATCGTAAATATCATGTTGAATAAGATTAATAAGCTCTTTGCCGAGCAACCAAAAGACAAGAAGTTTCTTTCACTCTATTTCTGTGCAGGATGTCCCACCCTCGAAGGCACTGCCGATGTCATTCTCACCATGCAGCGTCGAGGCATAGACTTCATCGAAGTTGGTATTCCTTTCAGCGATCCCTTAGCCGACGGCCCCGTCATCCAGAGTGCCGCCACTAAGGCTCTGAAAAACGGTATGAGTCTCAGCAAGCTCTTTGCCCAGCTACAGGCCATCAAAGACCAGGTAGAGATTCCACTTATCCTCATGGGTTACCTCAACCCCATCCTTCATTATGGCATCGAAGAGTTTTGCCAGTCGTGTGTCGAGGCTGGTGTCAGCGGAGCCATCATCCCGGATCTTCCCTTCGACGACTATCTTAACATCGTAAAACCCGTTGCCGACAAATACGACCTGCGTATCATCATGCTCATCACCCCTGAGACCAGCGAGGAACGTATCCGATTCATCGACGACAATACCGACGGATTCATCTATATGGTCAGCTCTGCTTCTATCACCGGAGCCCAGAAATCATTCGACGATGCCAAACAAGAGTATTTCCGTCGTATCGACGCCATGAAGCTCCGCAATCCCCGTATGATAGGTTTCGGCATCAGCAATGCCCAGACTCTCAAAGCCGCGCAGGACAATGCCGCTGGTGCCATCATCGGGTCAAAGTTCGTAACGCTCCTCAATGAAAACGAGGGTAACGCCGATGCCGCCTTAGACCAGTTGTTTGATGCATTAAGAAAATAAGTCTCTTATCTAATGTCGTGATCTGTCATCGCACAGACACAAGAGTCGGACCATACATTCTCGGCCGTTTCCACCATATCAATAATGGTATAGATGGGCAGGATGATACCCAAGATACTGACAGGGGCTCCAATGCCTGACATAAGCGATAGCGTCAGAAAAAAAACAGCCCATAGGAACTCCGGCATTGCCAACTGCTGAGATGACAGAGATAAGAATCCAAAGCAGAATGGTGGGCATCGAAAGAGCAGCCCCACCATTTTGCATCACGAAAAGCGAGGTGACAAGAATAAAGGCTGCACAACCGTTCAAATTGATAGTGGTACAGATGGGCAGCACGAAACGGGATATATTCTTGCGCACCCCCAGTCGCTGTTCAGCAGTTTCCATCGTGACATGAAGTGTGGCTGCACTACTCTTTGTAAAGAGTGCCATCAGCACTGCTGGCACCATTTTACTTAACACATGTATTGGATTCAATCCTCGTGCCAGCAGGAAAAGAGGCAGCACTATAAAAAACTGAATCACATTACCACCCAGAACCACTAACACATACTTGCCAATGCTATCGGCAACTACACCAGCAGAAACCTGTGACGACAATTGTGCCGAGAAAGCTACGATGCCAAGTGGCAGAGTCCAGACGAGCCACCGAATCAGCAGAAATAGCAGTTCCTAAAGCCCTGACAAGCCATTTACTATCATCTGCTTATTCTCTGACTCTGGAAGTTTCGACAGTCCTATCCCCACAGCAAATGCCAATAGCAACAGCGAGAGCACATTACCCTCAAGAAATGGCTTCACAATATTGTTGGGGATGATACTCAGAATATGATTTACATATGACGTCTGACTGGCAATGTCTGAAAGGCTATGGGTAGGCGAGCTTTGCTCGGCAATGGGCTGAGCACCGCTGTTCAAGGCATCGATAGGCAGATTGCCTGGAGCAATGGCCACATAGAGCACAGCACCCACAACTGCTGCAGCAAATGTTGTAATCAGCGTGTAACTAAGCGTACGTCCTAATATACGTCCAGAACCCTTAGAGCCGAATGTGGCAAAGGTCGTTATAACTGCAAGAACGATAGTTGGCACTGCCAACAGTTGGAACAATCGTGTATAGACTGTAGCCACAAAATCGGCCGTTGCGTTTATCCAGTCAAGTCCCAACACTCCTAAAATGGCACCCATCACTAGCGCTGCTATCCATAATATTGTTTTCTTCATAACAAACTATCTCTGTTTTCGGGTGCAAAGGTAGTAAGAATAATTGACACCAGGAATACCACACCATTGGTATTTTCTCAAAAAGTGTCTACTTATCATTGTTCATTCAGAAAAAAGCAGTACCTTTGCAACCAAAATTACAAACATGGCGTTAGAACAAGCTATTTTCCGTAGATCGGAACTCCTATTGGGCAATGAAGCGATGGGCAACATTGCCTCTAAGCGTGTCATTATCTTCGGTGTAGGCGGCGTTGGGTCGTGGTGTGCGGAGAGTCTGGTGCGAAGTGGTATCAAACACCTCACTATTGTTGATTCCGACCGCGTGTGTATCACCAATATCAACCGACAACTGATGGCGACATCAAAGACGGTAGGTCAGGTAAAGGTTGACGCATTAAAAGAGCGACTGCTCAGTATTAATCCATCGGCAGACATCACAGCCCTACAGCAGATTTTTACCGCCGAGACAGCTGATAGTTTCGACATTGGCAATTACGACTATATTATCGATGCCATCGACTCGCTCAAGGATAAGGCGTTGCTCATTCTGATGGCAACTAGGACTGAGGCAAAGTTCTTCTCGTCTATGGGGGCTGCTTTAAAGTTAGACCCGACACGAATAAAAACCGCTGAGTTCTGGAAGGTGCAAGGCGACCCTCTGGCCCGTGCTCTTCGCAAGCGTTTCAAGCGCGACGGTCAGTATCCCAAGCGTAAGTTCCAGTGCGTTTATTCTGATGAGTTGCTTGAGAATAAGGGCCACAATGCCACTTGTGGCACCGAGCATTGCATGTGTCCTAAAGCTAAGAATGGACCTGGCGACCCCAGTCTGCTTAATCATGAGTGGTGCTCATCTAAAGCCCAAATCAATGGCACTCTTGCCCACATCACAGCCATCTTTGGCTTCATGCTGGCCGGTTTGGTAGTACAAGATGCCATTAATTAGAACACAGATGGTTTAGTCTTCTTTTACAATAGGGTAAAGTTCGATGAACTCACCTTGATGGTTCTGGCCATCGTTGATGAGTTCGGCAAACTTCCGACCAACAGTCTCAATGTCGTGGAAACCAGGCAGAGCCATATTGCCGTTCAAATCGGTGGTGGTGGGGCCTGGGTGAACAGAGAAGACCTCAACTGGAGTGCCAGCTTGCTGGAACTCGATGGCCATAACACCCATCATGGCATTCTGAGCAGACTTGCTGGCAACATAGGCAAGCGGGTGCCAATAAGGACTGATTTCAGAAGGAACTGTGACGTTGATGATGCGGCCCTCATTCTTGGCAAGCAGTGGTATAAGAGCCTTCGTTAGTGCGAAAGTGCCGATAAAATTTACTTCGAGCGCTTCCTTGATGTCTTCGATTTCAGTATGTTCGCTATTCACGCTCATATCACCTGGGATACCAGCATTATTAATCAGAAGAGTCAATCCTGCGTATTTCTCTTTTAGCTCTTTTGCAGCCTGTTCGATGCTTGCAAGGTTGCGTAATTCAATGTTAACCCAGCCAAGTACATTGGCACCTGCTGATTTAAGATAGCCGATGGCATTCTCCGCACGTTGCTCGTCGCGTGCTCCTACAACAATTTGCCAACCGCTCTTACCGAGATGCTCGGCGATTCCATAACCAATACCTTTATTAGCACCGGTGATAAATGCAATTTTCTGTTTCATAATCTCAAAAATCTTTAATCGGATGCAAAATTACACTTTTTTTGCAAAACAAGCAAACTATTCTGTTAATTATTTCGATACACGATAATCAAGCGCCGGTTTTCTGTCACCAAGCAGAGGAACATACTTAAAACCAGATCCTACAACCTGCTCGAACTCATCTTTTACAGCCTTAAGCAGTTTAGCATCTAAATACAGTTCTACTGCAGTCAATGCGAATACGCGACTCGCATTTAGCAATCCCTTTGTACCAATGGTGGTACCATCGGCGGCAACGTTCTGCCAGCTGTGACCAGGGCTGCCTGGAACAAATGTGGCAGCTCCGAAACTTGCAAGGGGTACAACCCACGACACATCGCCTACATCGCTACTGCCTCCACTACCCTCCTTGGGGAACTCTGCAAGATGAGCAACCTTTGCTGCCTGACTAATAATAGAATCAGGATTGCCTGTTGCACGAATCAGTTCTAATGCAAACTTGCGTTCACGTTCATCATATACAACGCCTCCTACTGATTCAAGATTCTTCTGAATTACCTTTGAGAGGGTCTTGTTGTGCAGACGCTCATAGGTTCCAGCCACGATCTCCTTTTCTACTCGTGTCTGAGTGCCTTTGGCAGCACCTACGGCAGCAGAATCTATCCACTCTGTCAAATTAACGAGATCTTCGCGCTTGGGACTACGGATATAATAAGACACTCGTGCGTATTCAGGCACCACATTCGGAGCGAAGCCACCATCCGGAATAACATAGTGAATACGTGATGATGTGGGCACATGCTCACGCAACAGATTAACCATATAGTCGAGAGCCTCTACAGCATCGAGAGCCGAACGTCCTTTCCAGGGGTTGCCAGCAGCATGGGCTGGTTTGCCATAGAACTTATAATCTACCATAACCATTGCAGTTCCGCCATTTGTTGTAACGGCATTCCTACTGGAAGGATGCCAGTCGAGCACCACATCTACACCTTTAAACAAGCCTTCACGAACCAGATAAACCTTACCGGCTCCACCCTCTTCTGCTGGTGAGCCAAACACCTTAATCGTGCCACTTTTCTTATTGGCTGCCAACCACTTACTGATAGATACTGCAGCGGCTGAAGAAGCTACACCAAAAGTATTATGACCACAGCCCTGACCCGGTGCATTCTCCTTAATTGGCTTACGGTAAGGTACAGTATCCTGTGACAATCCTGGCAGGGCATCAAACTCTGCCAACAGTCCTATAACGGGTAGTCCACTACCATATGTAGCCACAAAGGCCGTTGGCATTCCCGCCACTCCTTCCTCTATCGTAAAGCCATTCTCACGGAGATGCTGTTTCAGAAGTTCACTGCTATTATTCTCGAGGAATCCGAGTTCAGGATTAGCCCAGATGGTCTTCTGCAACTTATCGTATGTGGCGAAATTGCTGTTAAGGTAATCAATGGCTACTTTCGCCTTTGTATTATTCTTAGCATTTTTCTTTGCTTCTGCGCTGCTGCCGACCACCAGTCCCGCAAGCAGCAATATACTTGCAATCGTTCTCATTGTCTTCACTGTTTACTTAAGATATTTATCAAACCAATGGGTTATCTCATCAAGTCGCTTTATTCGATTTAGAGGTCTACCATTACGCGAGAGTTCATGATTCTCATTCTTGAAGATAACGATGCGCGATGGGACGTTGAAATATTGAAGTGCACTATACATTTGAAGTCCCTCAGGCAACGGACAACGATAGTCTTCCTCACTATGGATGAAAAGGGTTGGTGCTTTAACCTTGTTAGCATAAGCCAATGGAGATTGTTTCCATAGCGTAGCAATATCTGTCCAAACATCAGCGCCGACATAATTGTTTACAAAATTGTAACCTATATCGCTAATGCCTGATAAAGTGACCCAATTAGATATACTACGCTGAGAGGCAGCAGCACGGAAACGGTCTGTGTGGCCTATTACCCAGTTTGTCATAACTCCACCATAAGAACCACCTGTAATACCAAGACGCTTTTCATCAATGAAGTCAGTCTGACTTATGGCTGCATCGACAAAATCCATAAGATCATCGTAGTCTCTGCCACCAAAGTCACCTTTTAGCTTTGCGAAGTCGGAACCATTACCACTACTGCCACGTGGATTGGTAAAGATGACAGCGTAACCTTTACCAGACCAATACTGCATCTCATGGAAGAACCCTTTTCCATAAGCACATTTAGGGCCACCATGCACATTCAGAATCGTAGGATACAATCTCCCCTGCTCATAGTTGGCTGGAGGCAACACATAGCCTCTCAGCAACTTACCAGCTTTGTTCTTAAATAAAATTTCTCTGGGATGAGCTATTAAAATGTCTGCAAAAGCGTGCCCGTTGATATTACTAATAAGTCGGGGCTCGTTCTTTCCATCAAAGTAATATAATTCCTGACCATTCTGCTGTTTTGTCCCTAATAGCAGGTAGCCTTTCTGATATGGCAGATATTCATCAACGTCAAAGTCGTTTGGTGTCAAAACCTGAGGTTCACCTCCTGTAAGCGGAAGTCGGACTAAAGGAGCTTGGTCTACAGCTGTTGTATTATATACTATTCCTGACTTCTCAATAATTGGTTCGGAATGATTACCTGTCTTGACGTCAGAGAGAAGAGAAACACCAAATTCATAACGATCTCCATTGTATATCTGTTTACTTTTACCTGATGTGATATCAATACTGAAGAACAAGCTGTTTGCTTGTGGATTCTCTGCATCATATGGACGTACTGTCACAAACAAGTGGCTATTGTCTATAAATATCAACGGGTTGTGACTTGTACTATCTGCAACTGAGATATTCTTCAGATATCCATTTCTTATATCCCGCAGGTAGAGGTTGTTGCCGTAGGAGCGGAAAACATGTTTGTTACTTATGGTATAAGCAAGATAATGCTTGTCATTACTTATCCTAAAACCAGCAACTATAGACAAACTATCTGTCAATGGAGTTACTTTTCCGTCCTTGTACTCATAAAGAACAGACCTCAGACCATTAATGTCTCCACGACCATTGGACCAGAATGGAATCTCGTCAAAAATCCGGTAACGTCTATTATCATCTTTTGCCTTCAAAGAATCGGGTAATTCACTAATTGTCTGCTTCAAAGTATGAGATGCAGTAAAAAAGAAGTGATTCCGACTGAGAAATTTTATCTGTCCAATCTTATAAGGAAGGCGTAGCCATTCCGTAGCTTCTCCATATCCGCGAGTAAGTTGCATAAAAACGGTCTCATTCTCAATAATCTTCCGGAATACAATGGCATCATCCAAAACATCATAACCTCCGATTCTTCCTGAGTTCGTCAACTGTTTTGCCTTTCCATCTACGAGTTGGTAGATATCTGTTGTATATTTGTCATCTTTAGTACTGGCCTGACGGATCGTGAAGAAGATATCATTGCCTATGGTCTTGACATTTGAGATGCTTTTTACATGCGTGAAGAAGTCTATTCCTACAGGATGCAGGCTCGTATTATCCTGTGAAATGGCAGGATTTGCAATACCAAGTATGAGATATACTACTATGATTGCAGAAGATAAGTTCACTCTTTTCATTCGCTATATTTTATCCTATTTGTCTAACAATTCATTCAAAAACAACTCCAAATTGTCCCCTTTCAGATTGTGGGCAATGATTTTACCGTCTGGGGATATCAGGAAATTGGCAGGAATCAGACGGATGCCGAATTTTACGACTCCATCACCAGCCCAGGCATTCTTGTCTATCAGCTGTAACCATCCGAGATGATCCTTTGTATATGCATTCTTCCATCTCTCAGCATTATTGTCTAAAGAGATGCTGACGATTTTTAATCCCTTATCTTTATATTTCGAATAGGCCTTTACAAGATTCGGATTCTCTGCCCTGCAAGGCGCACACCAAGATGCCCAAAAGTCAAATAATACAAAGCCATTGCCAATCAAAGAGGAAGACTTTATTTCATTTCCGTTTTCATCATAAGCCACAAACTCTGGAGCATTTTCACCTATTCCGATTTTTTCTAGTACTGATGCCAGTTCTGTCAAGACTTTCACGTATTCAGTATCTTGGAATCGCGAATCAAGATAACTTAATGCATTTCTTAATTCAACTGGGGTTATCCTGAAAGAATGATAGCGATACAGAATGTAAAGTGCAGCAATGGAACTCGGATGTTTTTGGATAAGGCTGATAATGTTTTCGCGCTTACTGACAAGCTCCTTAAACAGAGCATGTTCTTTTGAGCCGTATACATTGGTGTTCCTGAATTGTGATATGGAATCAAGTTCCACCTCAATGTTACCCTCATCAAGAAATATGATGAAAGAGTCAAACGGATTTGCTGTTGATGACAAGTAGGATAAGCCATAGATTTCAGGCAACTTCAAATCAGATCTTTTACGAAACTCAAAACGACCGTCTCTTACCTCTGCGGAATCTATTGTAATAAAAGACTTGTTTACATATTTCTGCAAATACACTTTCCCGTGGTTCGGATTAAGAGCCTTGCCACCAAGATGCAATTCCTGTGCAGAAAGGGATAATGCAAACGTCAATGCTACTATTGTTACTATTTTTCTCATCGTCGTACTATTTGTTAATTAAACTATTCGTCTGTATTTCACTATTTGGAATAGGGAATATATAATTGTCATCGTTGGGAGACACAGAAATAGGATTCATACTACTTAGCGTTGGTTTACTTGGAAATGTTTCCAGTTTTCTGAGAATATCATTAGCCCTTAATCCCTCACCGAGCAGTTCTATTCTTTTTTCCTTTGCAATAGTTGAAATGATTTGTCCTGCAGCCAAGTCGTCCGCAGAAAACTCATATGTATCGTCAGAACGGTGTCTTACAGCTTGCAATAATTGTACAGCTAAAGCAACATTACCCGTACTGGCAGAAGCTTCTGCATAGTTGAGCAATACTTCCGAATAGCGTATAGCAGGCACATAATCCACAGAGGGGCTTACCTTCTTGTACTTTGCCAGTGTGTTCTGTCCAATATTTTGATTAAACACAACAAAACTCCTACGTCTGTCATTCTCCCGCCAGCTTTTATCGCTGATTATTCCTGTCTCAGAACTATTGAGGACATAATCAATCCTATTTGCATAGAATGTTTCAGAAAGAGAAACTCCTAGAGGAGTGTCAGAAGACGTCATCGGGAATGAGAGAATTGACTCTGTGGTTGTATAGTTACCACCAAATACTGTAGTAATGTCTTCTTGCAACGCAGAATGTACACCAGACGTTGCTGAGAAAGGAGCTGCTGTCTGAGGAACAATCTTCTTCGCTTCATCCACTACTTTTGTATATTCACCTTTACTCAGATACACGCGAGTCTTTAAGGCTATAGCTGTGTTTCTATGAGCTCTGGTGGTATTCAGTAAGTTCGTTTCATAACTCTCTGGCAGCAACCGTTCTGCATTATCCAAATCCTGGATAATCTGCTTGTAGACATCTGACACAGAACTACGTTCGAGGTCGTTATGCTCCGATGAATTCTCAGCTAGAAGGCGCAGTGGAATACCCTTTGATGCTCCGTCATCCTTCGTATAAGGAGTTGCGTAAAGCGTAACCAAATGATAGTATGCCAAACCTCTCAAGAAGTAAGCTTCCCCCAAATAGTGATTCTTTTGTGCTTCTGATATTACATTTGAGATACTAACACCATCAATGAAAGTATTTATATTGTTGACTGCTGCATACAGCTGTCCCCATGTATTAGCAATATCACCTGTTGTATTTGTAAAAGTATTGGACCACACATACCCTCCTGTCAGGGCATTTTCCGTACGGCAAACAAAGTCTTCGGCACGAAGATCGCCATACAATATAAGATAACCACTATAGAGGTTGGCTGTCTTTAATGACTTGTATAAACCGTTGGCAAGACCTTCAATACGCGCTTCTGTGCTAAAAACAGTTGCTGAACTAAGCGAAGTCTTTGATGTTGTCTCAAGTTCATCACTGCACCCTATTACTGTCAATATTGATAATATAACTATTGAGCGAGCTGCTCCACTCAAAATATACTTATATAAATAATTGCGTCTCATAAGTTTTCCCTTTTATGTTTAAAATGTTAAGTTCAGGCCAAAGGTAAATGTGCGACCATATCCGCCAGTATTATAATCCACACCAGGAGTAGTGTTAGAGTTTCCATTGGCAGACAATTCCGGATCTACGCCTGAATATCCAGTAAGGATAAATGCATTGTCTATCTGACCATAAATTCTTACACCTTTGATGAATACATTGTTCAAGACTTTCTTTGGGAGATTATATGCCAGTGTAATATTCTGCAAACGCAGAAAATCTCCGTTCTCAACATGTTCTGAGATAGGAACTGAGCCGCCAAAAGAGTAACGGTCACCTGTTACCAGGCGAGGTATATTCGTATCCTGCCCAGGAGTTGTCCAACGATCAAGCACTTCTGTTGAATTGTTAAAAAAGATCTGATCCGTAATGGTAGACTTAGAACGGTTCATAATCTTGTTACCACCAGCAAAACTGAAGCTAAAGTTAAGCTCAAATCCACGCCATTCAGTATTTGATATGATACCACCATACCACTTTGGCAGAGCATTGCCAAGAACGTAATAATCATCGCCACTAAGAGCTTTTGCTGTCCTTCCGTCAAGATAAGTCCATTTTCCCAAGCCATTGTACTGAACCTCTTCACCGGCTCCATTCAAGAATACACGCTGTCCATTCTCTGGGTTTACACGGAGGGTCTTCAGACCGTAAAGGCTTCCTACAGAGTAGCCAACCTTTGTAATATTGGTAGAGCCAGAACCTGTATATGAGATAATTGCACTCTCATCACCAGACAAGGCAGTAACCTCATTCTTCAGATAAGTGAAATTTGTAGAAACATTCCATTTCCACTCCTTATTATTCAACACTTGATAATTCAGGCTGAATTCTACACCACGATTATACATGCTACCTACATTAGAGAGAATTGAGTTACCAACGATACCCTTCGATGGAGACTGAGGGACACTTAATATAAGGTCATCAACATTATTATTAAAATATGCCAACTCCACGTGAAGTCTATCCTTGAATGCATCAAACGATAATCCAATATTTGTCTGACTACTTGTTTCCCAACTTAAATTATCATTTCCCTGTTGTGATATATCCCAAGTGCTGGCGTCACCATATAGTGATGATGAATAGAGACTGAACGAGCTATAGTCATTTGTAATATTACCATTACCGACACGTCCCCAGCTAGCATTCAACTTAAGATTGCTTATGGCATCTTTAGAGAGTGCATGTTTAAAGAATGGTTCGTCAGAAATGAGCCATCCAAAGGACAAGCCACCAAAATTACCATATTTATGATTTTTGGCTAAAGCAGAGTTTCCGTCACGACGGAAATTAGTTGTTAAGAAATAACGATCTGACAACGTATAGCTAGCACGGAAGAAATATGATATATAGTTCCGTTCGCCTATCTGATTTCCTGTGGCTACAACATTAGCCCATCCTCCTTGGTAATAACGGAAGAAATCATCACTCTCCTTCGTAGCACGTGCACCCCAAAAATTCGTCGTATTATGTTGATAGTCGAAACCAACTAACAAAGAAATTTTGTGTAACTTCCCAAATATATCATCATAACCAAGAGTTGTATTGAAATCTTCATTTATGAACCTACTAGTAATATTAGTAACAGATCCTCCTGATGAACTAGCTCCTGAGCCAAGCTGTGTGCTGGCAAATGAGGTGCTTTCATTGTTTATACGGTCTAGGGAATACTGTCCTGTCCATGTTATTTGCTTGACAGGCCTAAGGACAAACTTTATATTGCCGATAAAATGACTGTTATCTGAGGTATTGCTTGTCAGAGCTAAACGGGCCTCTGGATTATAGAGGGGAAAACTCGAATTGTTAGCACCAGATCCTAGAGTTCCACTGACAGGATTGACGTTGAAAGTACCGTCTTCATTATACGCTCCTACGTTCGGCGGAAGAACCAAGGCAAGGCGAGTTACACCATATGAACTCATAGATGATCCTGGACGGCTACCTGTGTCTGGCGACTCATTGAAACTAGAACTGTAATTGCTATTCAACGACAATGTCAACCAGTTTGTTATGCGGTCTTCTGCATTAAAACGAATACCTTTTCGTTCGAAATTATTTCCTTGGAAGATACCTTGCTGGTTTGAATAGTTAACAGAGAAATAATAAGTAATATTTTCTGTTCCACCAGAAATATCAATGTTATGATTATGTGATATACCCGTACGATAAACATAGTCTTTCCAGTCAGTATCTACAATAGAACCATCAGAGTTTTTTTGCAACTGATAAACAAGTGAGCGGTTCCCTCCGTCGATATTATTTGCATTTGTAATTGCTTCGTTCTTTAGGGCAGTATACTGCTCCGCATTGAGCATCTCTGGAAGACGAACAGCATTAGTGAAGCTCACCCAACCATTATAATGAGTCACAGCGCGTCCAGAACGTCCTTTTTTTGTGGTTACCAGAATAACACCACCAGCAGCCCTTGAACCATAAATAGCCGTAGAAGCAGCGTCTTTGAGGATGTCAATACTCTCAATATCACTTGGGTTAATGTCACTCAACGGATTGTTGGCAGCACTGTTTGTTGAGATGTCATCACTATATACAAGAACACCATCTATAACGAAAAGTGGCAAAGAACTTAGAGAAATGGAATTGACACCACGTATGCGGATGACCGAAGGCGCATTGAGTTGGCCGTTTGATGCCGCCAGACTAACACCGGCAGCATGACCTGCGAGAGCCTGATCAAAACTTTGGATAGGGCGCTGGCTTACATCAGCACCGTTAATGCTGGATATTGAACCAGTAAACTCTTTGCGTGATTGTGTACCATAACCGACAACAACTACTTCACTGAGACTATTGTAGTTTTCTCTCAATGTAATTTCTACAGGTTCCTCGAAATCATAGACATCCACGTCGAGAGCGCGATATCCAACGAATTCCACCCTGAGGGTCAATGGTGCCTCCACCTTTGTCTGGAGCTTGAAGTTTCCATCGATGTCGGATACCACTCCTCTACCCTTCTCGCTCTTTACGATTACCGATGCGCCAATCAGTGGCTCACCAGTACGAACATTTGTAATATGACCTGTAATCAGGTTTTGTGCAGCAGCCAACAAAGGAGCAATAGCAAAACCTATTATAAATAATCCTTTTTTCATAATCGCTTCAGTTTTTGTGAGCATGGCTTTGGTAAGGACAGCCCTTTCGGGCCATCCTAACCATGCATTTTAAACATCTACTAACAAAACTAACAAAAATTATTTCTGAGCGGTAAATTCCGACTTTACCTTCTCTATCTGTGCCTGTGACTGTTTGTTGTCAAGGTTCAACAAACCGTATTCATGGTTGTATTTTGTGCCGGCAGTAAGAATCCAGCTAAGGAACTGGTTTACAGCATCGTCGGCAATGTTATAGCTAACACCAATCTTCTCGACAGCAACTTCCTGTATCTTTCCATTCTCAAGTGCATCGATCACTTCGTCGAGTGTAGCCTCGTCAGAGAAGTTCTTTTCGAGGTTCTTCTTCACGTCGATACCTATCAAGGTAAGATCATTCTTAATATGACGACTCTTTAGGTCGAAGATGTTTGGCAGGGCGTTGAAAGATACTCCCAGAGGGTCTTTCAACAGAGCGGTATTGATAAAAAGGTCATCGCCAGAGATACGCTTGCCGCGGAAATTACTGCTCTCCTCACCGAAGTTATGAGCAAAGGAAGAGGCAACGGATGTGGCATTGCTGCCGCTATAGATTACAAGCTTCTCGAACTGCTTGATTTTCTTTACATCCTCTTCGAAATCATCGTTGAGAAAATAAAGCTGCTTTAGCTTCTTGGAGTTCAGGTGCTTGCCTTCCAGCACTTTAGCAGCTTCACTGCCACTGGCTGTGATAGGCAGCACGGCGAACTCTCCAAAATAAACAACTATATGGCTAAAGTCTTTGGTCTTTTCTTGACTGTCAAATACGACATTCAAATCGATGTTATCCTTACCCTTGGCGATCTGGAACTCCACGCCGGGCTGTGTTTTTGCATATTCAGATATCCACTTCTCTACCAAAGGACGGGCAAAACGTGGTGCCTTCACGTAGCGTACACTACTTGTATTGGTAGAATTACCCTCAGCCCAAACGCTGCTGATGTTGATACTCAACAAAACTGCTATCGCTAAAACTATCTTTTTCATATTTCTTCTTTTTTACTTTGTTATTTACACCTATTATATATATTTCTCCTTTCATTGACCATGCCATCATACAACAGCAACAACACTCTTGCATTTGCATTCGATTCATTGTTTTCATAACCATCTGATTTTTAATTTTTTATTTATTATTTATTATTGTCTATTTATCTCTGTTTCTGGGTGCAAAGGTACGGTGATTTTCACATACCCACAATCCCATTGTTGCGGCATATCATATACCAAACCTTTGGGATACAGCCTAATTTGCACTTTTATTTATCAATATTTCGTAAGATGGCAGTGCCCAGCAGTATGAAGTACGGTCACTTGGGGTTGCCACGACCACTGTGTCCCAATGGCCATTTGTACGAGTGGCTGCAGGATGAACGAAATCCTCTGCCCTACGGCTGATGTCGAGACCTCTGATGCCTTCGCCTATAAACTCAGCACGGCGTTCGTTGTAGATGGCATCACGGAGTTTATCACCTGTTAATGTTGTCACATCGAGGATATCCCCTGTAGGAACAGATCTGCTACGTACCTGATGGAGCAATTGGGCTGCCTTCTCATAATTGCCGATATTATAATAACTCTCGGAGAGGTTAAGCAGGGTCTCGGCATAACGGAAGATATGTATCCACTCCAGCGGTGTTGTGTACTCATCATATTTCTCATACCAGGTCTCACGTCCGGTGGCGGGATCGACCTTGATAAACGATATACGGCTATCTGTATCGAGATTGTAGGCGGGAAGAGTGATGATGCCTGTACGTACATTAAGTGTGTCGATATATCCTACAGCACTTGAAATATAACTGGCAGGATTACCGCCACCTCGTTCGGTGTTGGTAAATGGAAGCGAGTATATGTTTTCAGCAGTGTGATAAGGAGCATCAAACATATCGCGCACATTGGCGCTAAGAGAGAATCCCGATACCTTCTCACCCTCGCTGATGGCATCCTGCCACTGTTGCTTAGCCATATAGATACGCTGCAGGAGCATGTGGGCTGCTGACTGTGTTGGGATAGTAGGATCGCCACCGGCTGGCAGTGAAGCTATTGTGTTGCTGTTCAGGTCAGAAATAATCTGATCATAAACTTCCCCGATGGTCCACAGGCGTGCATCGTTATGACCTGGTCCCAGCACTGCTTCCGTATGAATGGGTATAGCCTTGGAATCGGGGTCATAGGCATAAGGCTGGGAATAGACCTGCGACAGATAGTACCAGCTGATATCACGGATAAAGAGACAGCTGGCGATATATTGCTGACGCTTGGCCTCGCTTATTGGCAGATTGTCGCGCTTCTCCAGATTCTCCTTCACGGTATTGGCTGCATTGATAGCAAGATATCCAGCCTGGAAAAATCCAGGGTTCATGATGCTGTTTTGACCCACGGTCATATTATAGGTATCCGAATGGGCATAGGTGTTGTTACCTGTATTAACGAAGTCGTCGCTACGGTTATCGAAGATGACGGCAATGTTTCCACCAGCAAAGCTACTGCTTTTGAAACGGGTATATACACCTGCAACAGCTGCATCGATAAGGTCTTCAGAAGCGTAGATGTCAGCCTCTGTCACGTTAAGCTTCGGATTTTTCTCGAGGAAATCCTCACCGCAAGATGTCAGCACCAAGACTGACAAGAGGGCTATAATAACTGATTTATATGATATCTTGTTCATAATTGCTATTTTTATTAGAATGATACATTTACACCAAAGGTGATTGTACGTGTAGGCGGTGTTGTGTTAAGATCAATACCAGAGCGGAGATTAGCACTATTGTAATAAGAATTGATCTCTGGGTCGAATCCTGTGTAGCCCGTGATGCAAAACAGGTTCTGAGCCTGTGCATAGAGTCTTACCGACGAGATACCCCAATCCTGTGCCCACTTCTTTGTATTAAACTGATAACCTATGGATAGGCTCTGCAGACGGATAAAATCACCACTTTCAATCAAGTCGGTAATAAGGTTGGCTGTACCATTAGAGTAGTTATCATTATATGATGCCTTGGCGTATTTCGCATTGTCACCAGGCTGGCGCCATATATTCTCGTAGTACTCTTCGGTACCGCTCCACATACGTCCGTCGGAGAGTGTGGCTCTCATACCGTTAATGATTTTGTTGCCTCCAGAGAAGTGGAAATTAACCTTGGCATCCCAGTTCTTATAACGGAACGTGTTGCTCCACCCACCATAATAAGTGGGTTTCGTGTTTCCTGAGATCTCAGGCTTCCAGTCGCTCATCGTATATTTAGAGGGGGTTTCACCATCGAGCTCATAGAGTTGTGCACCACCCTTTCCGTACTTATATATCAACAGTGTCCGATCATATGAGCCATCCTCCTTCTTAATCAGTACTACGCGACGTCCTGTCTGCGGGTCGATACCATCAGTAGGATAGGCATAAAGCTGAGCCATAGAATAACCTTCTGTAGTGATGTTGGCTCCTGTAGAACTGGAGAAAAGTATATCATCGGCCAATTCTGTTACCTCATTCTTTATCAGTGAAATATTAAAGCTACTGCTCCAGGTGAAATTCTTCTTCCTGATAAGATCACCACTGACAGTAATCTCAAGGCCCTTATTCACCGTCTTACCGAGGTTGGTGGATACTGACGCTCCTACAATACCTGTTGAGTAGGCCTGAGAAGCATCGAGGATAAGGTCTTTCGACTTTGAATAGAAATAATCAACATCGATATTAAAACGCCCTTTCAGCAGTGATGCACTAAAACCGATATCTGCTGTGCCCGTCTGTTCCCATCCCAAATCCGGATCATTGATACCAGATGAGATGTAGGATACGCTACCATTATAGGTAGATGATGAATAAACACTCTTAGAGGCGTACCAGTCTACATTGGCATTACCAACCACACCATAGCTCACCTTTATCTTCAGATCATCGATAGTATGTCGTAAATCGTGGAAGAAAGCCTCATCAGAGATACGCCATGCACCACTGACACCATAGAAGTTACCCCACTTACGACCTAGTTTTGAGAGTCCGTCACGACGCCAGTTGGCTGTAAGATAATAACGGTTCTTCCAGTCATATGTGAAACGGCTGATATAACTGAACATACTGCTCTCCTGAATATTGCCCGAGCCGCCATAGGTGAGATAAGATGCCTCTACATACATCTGGTCTGGATTGCTTAGAGTAGTACCTGTACGAGATATGATACTCTGATTGCTTTCTGAAGCTTCTATACCGAAGAGGATGTCGAAATGATGCTTCTTGATATCGAACTGGTAGTTGGCGGTATTCGTCCATGTCCAGCTCTTCAGGTTGGAGGTTCCTGTACGACTGCTACCGCTAGGATATCCACCACCATGAAGAGGAGTGCTGAAAGACTCGTTTTGGATCAGTGTCCAGTCAATGCCATACAGTGTCTTCAGTGTAAGACCTTTAACAGGAGTAATCTCAGCATATCCATTAGCAAGGATACGGTGGGTCTTCGACTCTGCATACTGCCCACCCTCTACAAGACCAAGGGCATTGTAATAGAAGACCTCTATAGCATTGTTTCCCTTACCAAGATTACGTGGAGCCAGTGTAGAGGCATAGAAAGTGCCGTCTTCATTGTGAGAAGGAACATTTGGCAGGTCAACATATGCCAGACGTGTCAGGCCACCCATAGCACTAAGTGAACCACCACGCGAATCATCAGCAGTATGAATCTTACTATAAGTATAGCCTGAGTTGAAACCCACTTTAACATATTTGTTAAGTTTATAGGTTCCGTTGCCCTTAAATGAGAAACGGTTGTATTTGGCATCCACCGTTATACCCTCCTGAGTGGTATAGCTTCCTGAGAGGTAATAGGTTGCCTTATCATTGCCACCCTGAAGGTTCAGGTTATGATTCTGTGACAGACCTGTACGGAACACGAGTTCTACCCAGTTAGTATTGACGATATTGCCGTTTTTATCAGTCATCGTGGCATAAGGCAGTTTATTGGGGTCACCACCATTATTCAACCATCCCTGATTCTTTATCTCAGTATATTGCTCTGCGTTCATAGGTGTAAGTAATTTCGTTGCAGAGTTGAATCCGATGTTATAGTCGTATGTCAGTTTCGATTTTCCCGACGAACCGGAATTAGTAGTGATGAGTACCACACCTGCTGCAGCCCTAGAACCATACATTGCACTGGCAGCTGCATCCTTCAGGATATCAATTGACTTGATATCAGCAGGATTGATATCTGAAATGGGGTTATAATCTGTGTTTGATGCGATGTTATTCGAATTGATGGGTACCCCGTCAACAACATACAGTGGTGTAACGCTGGAAGTGATGGATGCCAGTCCGCGAATGTTGATCACAGGAGCAGAGCCCACCTGTGACCCTGATGTGGATACCATCACACCTGCAGCATGTCCTTCGAGGATATTATCGATACTGTTTCCCGTCACGCCCTTCAATGATTCATTATTTATTGATGTGATCGAGGCAGTGAGGTCGCGAAGCTTCGCTGTGCCATAGCCTATCACTACGACTTCGTTAAGCAAACGATAGTTTTCGCGGAGAAAAATCTCAACAGGTTCACTGGTGTCATACACTTCAATCTCCTGGGCAAGATAGCCTATATAGGTCACGTCTAAGGTATAAGGCTCCTCACCGGAAATGGCGAGTGAAAAATTACCATCGATATCACTTACTGCACTGTTATGTGTGCCTCGTATCTGTATTGCAGCTCCGATTACCGGCTCCTGGGTACGGGCATCAAGTACCCTACCCTGGAGCACGTCTTGCGCTGATGCACAAACGGTCACAATCAAGGCAATAATATATAATAAAAGTCTTTTCATACTATTATCCTTATTAAAAAAACAATCTGGTATTTTTTATGGGCGATAGCGTGAAGATGTCGACACATTGTTGCCAAAGAAAAGTGCATTTGTCAGGATGCGCCCTGTACTGAGCCAATAACCGCGATAGGTGGGTGACTCGCTGAACAGAACAATCGTTCCCGCCCCTACATTATCAAGGGCAATCACTGTCGCATTCTTCAACAGTTTCTGATTTGCTTTTGTCAGGTATCCTCCCAGTTGCTTATCACCCTTGAGCTGTAACAATGAACTGTAAGGGCTCTGTGGGCGCGGCAAGATATAGTTGCCTGACTTCATGGTATAGAGCTGACGACTATGAATACCAAAGGCCAGCGGGTTGGTGATGTCGAGATCGGCTTCATAGAGTACACCGCCAATACGGCTCGGACCTATCTTCTCACGCTGTGATACGTAGTCAAGACGCTGATAGTCATGCTTCCCTCCTTGTTTCTCATTAACAGTTTCTTCCTCTGATGCAGTGAAATGAACAGCAATACCGTTCTTTATAGCCCACTGTGAGGCACGCTGTGTAGTGATTAAGACACCACCTTCAGCAACCCAGTTCTTCAAGCGCTCGACAAACCTCTGGGAGAAGTTTTGATATGAGCCATCTGCAAGTATGATAGCCGTATAGCGATTCAGTGGTGTGCGGTCAGCATATTCAACAAAGATCTTTGTCAATGGTATATGATGATGGTTGCCTAACAAGTGCCATATCTCTCCGATGGCTGTCCAGTTGATGCCGGTATAGCCTCCTGTGCTGACAAAAGTAGCAACAACTGGCTTCCTTACTTCCTGTATATTGTCACTTCCTAGGTCAATGCCTTCACTGCTTGCGCTGGAAGAAACACTGTATACCTGCACGTCAGTCTCCGCAACAGCCTCTTGGATAACATGATATACGCTGTCAGCTGAGATTGTCTGATATACAAGGGGAACAACAAGAGTGCCTGTAGCAAAGTTCTGTTTTCCTCTCTCAACAGTCTCTGCAGAGAAAGTCTTATATGCTGCTTTCACGTAAACACCTCTGTCAAGCAAGTGATACAATACGCGTGGAGCATATAAGTCGGCATAGTCGATGACGTAGGCAAACTGTGATTTCTGGAAATTACCAGACTTTACAGCAGGAACCTCCTTCACCACATCTCCCACGCTGATGCCTGCAGCCACTCTTGCAAATGGGAAGCCAAAGCCATGAGCAGTACTCCAGGCTGTAATGTCCATAAAGATACTGTCAACAAACTCTGTGTGTTCCTCAAAGGCAGCATTTACCAGTCGGTACTGTGCCTGAGCCAAAGGGATGGCATAGGCTGCCCCTGCCTTAAACTGCTTGCTACCCTGCGTATAGTCTTTTGTCAGCTGACGAACCTCAATCTTGTGACGCAGAAGGTTGTCGAGAAACAGGTTTGTAGCCCCTTTGTTCTCCCTGTCACCAAACACGATATATCCCTTTCCACCCTTTGCTACAGCACTCTTGAAGAAATCCTGCTGATGACGGAGAAATATATCCTTCTTGTCTGTTCCGGCTTTCAGGGCACCGATACTGGTAACAAGATTGTCACGGATATTCTTTGCAAAGCGATGAACACCGAGTGACGACTCTACCTGAACACCCTGCGAACTGCCAACCTCAAGCGTTGTGCCCACACCGCCCTGGAAATCCGGATAAGTTGAACCATATATAGGTGAGATGTTATCATAGTTCTCTTTCGTGAAATACAGCGAACCTATCTTGTCGAGTGCTGCACCGAAATAATCAGCAAGGATTACGTTCAGTTCCGTATATGTGCTTTCTGGAATAGTGTAGTTCCATGTACTGCGTACTGGTGACGGCTCGAAATAGTAGCTGCTGTTACGGCCCATCTCATGGTAATCGGCATAGATATTAGGATACCACTGATGGTAGTAATCAGCTCTCGCACGACTCTCTGGGTGCACCAAGGCAAACCAGTCACGATTCAGGTCAGCATAGAAATGATTGCCACGCAGAGGAGTGAAGCTCTGTGTATGTTCAATGTCAAGTGCATCATCGACAGGAGGAACCGAATGGAAAGAGTTATAATACTGTGCAGCTCTTTCGCGACCGTCAGGGTTGAGTGCCGGCTCTATCAGTATAACGGCATCGCCCAGTCTTTTCACTATATCAGCATTCTGGGTGGCTACAAAATAGTAGGCTGCCAGAACAGATGCGTCGGTACCTGCCAACTCACCACCATGCACGTTATATCCCAACTGGATTATCACCTTCTGATCATCGTAAGAAGTGGGATAACCATAGTTCGGATCTACCAGTTTTACATGGTTCTGACGGATATTCTCTAAGTTTTGGATGTTTTCCGGTGTGGAAATGTGGAGTATCACATACTCGCGGTTTTCATGGGAATGACCTATCACCTTCAGTTGTGCACGACTTGACAACTTATCAAGCAAACGGAAATACTCTACAACCTTATCATATCTTACCAATTCTGATCCAATAGGAAAACCGAAGAATTCTTCAGGTGTTGGTATTGACTTGTCGAATTGGTTATCACTCCCAAAAAAGTAATCAGTTGCCCAAATACTGTTGACGCTGAGGCTTAAAAATGCTACTATTACTAAAACTAATCTTTTCATATCTTTTTTTCTTTACTTTGTTAATACCTATTATATATACACTCACTTTTGTTGTCATTGCCATCATACTGCAATAACACTCTTGCATTCGCATTCGCATTCGATTCATTGTTTTCATAACCATTTAATTTTATATTATATATTTCATACTTTATGTTTCCGGGTGCAAAGGTACGGCGATTCTGCGGATACCACAATCCCAAGAGTTGGTCATTTCACCTACCATAATTAAGTGATACACATCGCGCGAACATTATATTAATATTAAGCATAAACAAGGTTTTTAGCCACATTTTAGAGTTTTATTCTGTTTAAGGCCACTTTTTAGGTCTCAATTAGAAAGATATTCTTTAACAAATAGAATTGCAGATATATTTTCCAAATAACGCAATAAATTTGGTAGATAATTCTAAAGTCCGTACCTTTGCACCCAGAAATCAATTATTAATAAA
The DNA here is from genome assembly GCA_902776935.1 of uncultured Prevotellaceae bacterium. Lineage (GTDB taxonomy): Bacteria > Bacteroidota > Bacteroidia > Bacteroidales > Bacteroidaceae > Prevotella. The sequence goes on from CACYRS010000007.1 coordinate 59,100, forward strand.
TTTAAGAAAGGATAAGATTATGAGTACAAAGAAAAATTACCGTTTTGAGACATTGCAACTCCATGTAGGCCAAGAACAGGCTGACCCCGCAACCGACGCTCGCGCCGTGCCCATCTATCAGACCACGTCGTATGTGTTCCATAACTCACAGCACGCCGCTGACCGCTTCGGACTTCGCGATGCAGGTAATATTTATGGTCGTCTGACAAACTCCACTCAGGGAGTATTCGAGGATCGTGTTGCTGCCCTCGAGGGAGGTGTTGGAGGTTTGGCCGTAGCCTCTGGTGCCGCTGCTATCACATACGCCTTGCAGAACATCGTACAGGCTGGCGATCATATCGTAGCTGCCGACAACCTCTATGGCGGTTCTTACAATCTCATCACCCACACGCTGGCTACACAGGGCATCACCAACACGATTATTAATGTGAACGACCTCGAAGCCCTCGATGCAGCCATCCAGCCAAATACGAAGGTGGTTTATGCCGAGACTTTCGGCAATCCCAATAGCGACGTGCTCGACCTCGAAGGTGTGGCTGCTGTAGCCCATAAGCACGGCATCCCCTTCATCGTCGACAACACCTTCGGCACACCTTATCTCATCCGTCCTCTGGAGCACGGTGCTGATATCGTGGTACACTCAGCCACAAAGTTCTTAGGCGGTCATGGAAGCTCATTAGGCGGTGTCATCGTCGACGGTGGCAAGTTCGACTGGAAGCAGAACGATAAGTTCCCAACGCTTGCTAAGCCAGACCCAAGCTATCATGGCATCGTGTTTGCCGACGCTGTAGGCGCAGCAGCTTACGTCACCCGTATCCGTGCCGTCATACTGCGCGACACTGGTGCAGCCATCTCACCTTTCAACGCATTCATCCTATTGCAGGGTGTAGAGACTCTGAGTCTTCGTGTGGAGCGTCATGTGGAGAATGCCCTGAAGGTAGTCGATTTCCTCGCTAAGCACCCCAAGGTGGCAAAGGTAAACCATCCTGCCCTCGAAAGTCATCACGACCACGCGCTCTATCAGAAGTACTTCCCTAATGGCGGTGGCTCGATATTCACCTTCGAGATCAAGGGTGGACAGGAAGAGGCCTGGAAATTTATCGATGCCCTGCAGATATTCTCATTGCTGGCAAACGTGGCCGATGTGAAGAGCCTGGTGATTCATCCATACACCACCACCCACTCACAGCTGTCGCCTGAGGAACTGGCTGAGCAGCACATCACGCCATCGACCGTCCGTCTGAGCATCGGTACAGAGCACATCAACGACATCATCGATGATCTGGCTCAGGCTCTCGACAAGATTTGACCACATAAGTCAATTTAAATAGCGTAATCTGTCAAATCCATAAAAAAGATTTGGCAGATTGCTTCGAATTTAGTAATTTCGCACCCAACAACCGACACAGAGATGAGAAATTATATTATAGCCGACAATCAGGAACTGACGCGATTCGCGTTAGAGAGCCTGCTTCAGAAAGACGAGGGAAACGTAGTGTATCGTGCTTTCGACAAAGCCAGACTCGTAGAACTGCTAAAGGAGAACGAGAGCGCAGTTGTGTTGCTCGACTACACCCTATTCGACTTTGCCGACGAAGATCAGCTCCTGATTATAGCTGAACGTTTCAGTCTGTCGCAATGGATTCTTATCAGCGACGATCTTACACCACAGTTCATACGACGTGTGGTCTATTCATCGCACCAATTCAGTGTGGTATATAAAGACGGCCCCTTGAGTGAGCTTCGCGAGGCTCTCAGCGCTGTCAACCGCCATACACGCTATCTCAGCCAGCGAGCTCTCGAGAGTATCATCACACAGCAACAGCAAGATGAAGAAGCACCAAGCATCCTGACGACAACAGAGATGGAGATAGTAAAGGGCATAGCACTGGGTAAGACTACCAAGGAGATTGCTGCCGAGCGTTTCTCCAGCATCCATACAGTGACTACCCACAGGAAAAACATCTTCCGCAAACTGGGTATCAACACAGCACACGAAGCGGTAAAATACGCGCTCCGAGCGGGGTTGATTGATCCGTCGGAATTCTACATCTAACAAAAAGTGAAGAGTTGCCTCTTCACTTTTTTATTTCACAGCCTGCTTGATATCTTCCAGAAGGTCTTCTCCGGCCTCAAGACCAATGCTGAGGCGTACTGTGGTGTCTGGGACAGACATCTCGGCACATTGCTCAGGGGTGAAGAGACCGAAGATCGTCGAGGCAGGATGTATAGCCAGCGACTTACGGTCGAAGAGGTTTGTAGCGCGACGAATCACCTGCAACTTATCAATGAATGCCCAAGCGGCTTCCTTCGATTCGAGGTCGATGGTAAAAACTGCACCTGGTAACGGACCGAATTGTGCCTTCGACAATTCATAGAAAGGATTATCCTCCAAGCCTGTATAGTTCACACGTTTGATTTCGGGTAGCGCTTGACATTGTTTGGCAAGCCATAGTGTGGTCTCTGCTTGGCGACGGAAACGGATGTCGAGTGTGTCAAGTCCGAGCGTCTCCATATAGGCCACCTGCGGTGTCATCAGCGAACCGAGATTCGTCACTAATTCTGTCTTTACACGCGCCGTAAATGCCAGTTTCGTTCCTACTTTCTTTGTTCGGCTCTGCAAGGCTGGGGAGGGCGACTGCGACCAGTCGAACCGTCCGTAGTCGATGAGCAGACCGCCGAGACCTGTGCCACCACCAGAGATATACTTTGTGCTGGACACCACCTCGATATCCACACCGAAATCTCCGGCATGGAAGGCAGGGAACGGCACGATGGTCGTGTCGGCTATCAGGGGCACACCCTTGGAATGGGCTATCTCCGACAGCTGGCGGATGTCAGCCACGAACAGCTGCGGATTGGTGATGATCTCGAAGAACAGTGCGGCGGTTTTATCGTCAATCTGTGCCTCCACCTCCTCGGGCTTCGTGAAGTCTACGAATCGCGGTTCCACTCCGAAACTACCCAACGTGTCGCGAATCAGCGAGACGCTGTTGCCAAACAGATGCTTCGAGGCTACGATATTCAGGCCTGCTGCACTCACCGCTGTCAGGGCATAGTGGATAGCCGCCATACCCGTGTTCAGTGCCGTCACGCTGGTAGCCCCAGTAATCTGTCGCACGCGCTCCTCCAAATATGTGGTCGTGGGGTTGGCGATACGGGCATACGACGGGTCCATCGAGCGACCGCAGAAGGCATCGTTCATCGCCTTGGCCGAGGGGAACTCGAACGCCGCTGTGAGATACACCGGCATCGAGAGGGCCCCATAGGCGTCAGGCTTCTGATACTTTGTGGTTAATACTTTCGTTTCGTATTGCACGGTTTTTTATTTGACTTTTGACCATTTACAATTTGACTATTTGCTTCGCTGGCCCACAATCTTGCGGATGGCAACGACCAGTTTATCCACATCCTCGCGGGTGTTGTAGAGGGCGAAGGTGGGACGGACACTCATCTCGTAGCCGAGAGCTCGGAGGGCGGGCTGAGCGCAGTGGTGACCAGCACGCACTGCGATGCCCTCCTTATCTAATAACGTACCAGTTTCGGGAACGGGAATGCCGTCGAGTACGAAGCTCACCACCGACACGCGATTCTTGGGATTGCCGATGAGCGTGAGACCCTTGATCTGAGCCAGTTGCTCGCGGGCATATTCCGTCAGTTTGTGCTCATGTGCCTCGATGTTGCGGATACCGAGATGGCTCACGTAGTCGAGGGCGGCACCGAGTCCGATGGCGTCGGCCACGTTGGGCGTACCAGCCTCGAAGCGAGCAGGCGGCACATTATACTCCGTGCGCTCGATGGTCACGTCCTTGATCATGTTGCCACCACCCTGCCAGGGCTGCATCTTGTCGAGCAGGTCCTTACGACCATAGACCACACCGATGCCGTTGGGGCCGTAGATTTTGTGGCCTGAGAAGACGAAGAAGTCGGCACCTAGCTGTTGCACATCGACAGGCGTGTGAGCGATGGACTGTGCACCGTCAATCAGCACGGGGATGTTGTGCCCGTGGGCGATGTCGATGATACGCTTCACATCGTTGATGGTACCGAAAGTATTGTTCACATGTCCCACGCTGACGAAGCGCGTGCGGGGCGTAATAAGTCGCTCGAACTCGCTCAGGATGAGGTCGCCGTTCTTATCCGTGGGGATGGCCTTCAGCGTGGCACCCTTCTCGAGGGCCACCTGCTGCCAAGGCACGATGTTGGCGTGATGGTCGAGTTCGCTGACGATGACCTCATCGCCTGGTGTCAGGAACTGCCGGCCGTAGGTCTGCGCCACGAGGTTGATACCCTCGGTGGTGCCGCGCACGAAGATGATCTCCTCGCTGGTAGCGGCATTGATGAAGCGCTGCACCTTCTCACGGGCCTCTTCGTAGGCATCCGTAGCGCGAGCAGCCAACGTGTGGGCACCGCGGTGGATGTTGCTATTATAGTTTTTATAATAGTCGCTGATCTTGTCGATGACCTGAATCGGCTTCTGCGTGGTGGCGCCGTTGTCGAGCCATACGAGGTCGTGGCCGTTCACCTTTTGATGGAGCACGGGGAAGTCCTTCTTGATCTCCTCCGAATTCAGCGTGTCCACTTCCTCATAGTGCAGGTCGCGCAGCTTCTGCGTCTCAGGAATACCGATGCCGAAGCCGTTGTCCTGAGGCACAGCCTTCACCGCACCGCGCGAATCGTCAGGATCGCCGAAGTACGGTAGGTCGGCATAGCCGCTTCCGCCACCCAGCAGTTGCTTGAAGCCCGCCTCCAGCGCCGTGAGGTTCAGGGCCTCATCAGGCAGCACACTCTGACGAGCCTCCCTGGCCTCCTCGGGGCAATATCGCTGGGCGACTTCTCGAAGCAGCGCAAAGCCTGGGTCTTCGATGCCGTAGCCGTTAATATTCTGGATATCTACCATTATTTCTCTACTTTATTTCGATGCTGATAATCGTGATAATAGCCTACCTCCACATTCTCGAGAACAGCGATGGCGTCGTCGGTGAGGGCGGCTAATGAGAAGTATTTCGTGAGCAGATAAGAAGCCACGCCAAACTTATCGAGACCCATCAGACGGGCACTCAGACTTGGTGCAATCTCACCGGGGATGCCGCTCTGGTGCAGACCGATCACGCCCTGGTTCTGCTCGCCGGTACGCACGAGGATAATCTTCGTGGTACCTACGCCGCGACCTGTCAGATACTGACCTTCTACCTCAACCTTGTCTGAAGGAATCAGGGGCACACCGCGCCACAGGATGACCTTTGTGCCGAAGAGATCAGTGGTTACAGGGGGCACACCACGCCATGTGCACTCGCGTTCGAAGGCGGCGATAGCACGCGGATGGGCCACGAAGAAGGCGGGCTCCTTCCAAACGAGGCTCAGCAGTTCGTCGAGGTCGTCAGGTGTCGGGGCACCGTAGCGCGTAGTGATGCGATAAGCGGGGTTGGCGGCAGCCAACAGACCGAACTGCTTGTTGTTGATGAGCTCCCACTCCTGTCGTTCCTTGATGCTCTCAATCGACAGGCGCAACTGCTCCTCCAACTGGTTGTAGGGGTTGTTATAGAGGTCGCTGACGCGGGTATGCACACGAACCACCGTCTGTAGCGTGTTTAGCGAGTACTCCGTGGGATTCTCCTCGTAGTCGATATAGGTCTCGGGGATGATGTTGTCCTCCTCGTGGCCGCTCACCAGGTCGATGTGCTTCTCGCCGTTGTCGTTGACCGATGCCTTCAGGCGCAGCTGCTTATCGACAGCCTTGTTGAACGTCTCGCGGAAGTCGGGTACCTCCTTGATGAACTTGATCAGCTCCTTCAACTTAAGCCCAAGGAACACTGTAGGGGTGATGGCACGAACGCTGACGGTCGATTCCTGCTCGTCCAGCAGGTCAGCCTCGCCGAAGTACTCGCCGTCGCCCAAGAGCGCAATCCGCAAGTCCTCGCCGTGAGGCCCCTTGCTGATAACCTCAGCCTGACCGCTGGCCACGATGAAGAAGCGCTGCTTGTCCTTGCCTTCCTCCACGAACAGTTTATCAACATCCACCTCCTTCGTCTCGAACGAGCTCACCAGACGGTTCAGAATCTCGTCGTCGAACTCAGAGAACAAGGGGATAGCCTTCAGGTTCTTCGCCGTAAACGAAGGTACACCATTGACATACTGGATGGGTAGGCGGTCGTTCTTGCGGAGCTCTACTTTCGTGCGGTTTACGCGGAACGTGCCACCTGACACCTGTACCCAGGGCAGCAACTTCAGGAGTAATCTCGGGGTGATCGAGCCCATTTGCGGGGCGGTCTTCGTTGTCGTCGCCAGTCTTCTGGCGGTAGCAGTGGTCACACTGCGCTGTAAATTAGAATCTGCCATAACTTTACTTATTTTTTAATTGTTACTTTATGTGTTGTTCCTTCTACGTGTTCTACGGAGAGAACGTTATATCCCTGTTCCTTTGCATTGCGGGGAACGTTATCGAGGGGTTCGCCCTCAGCGAGGAGTACTTCAAGAATGTCGCCCTCGTTGAGCTTCGAGAGCTCAATCTTCGTTTTCACGAAAGTCATCGGGCAATGTTCTTTCGTAATGTCTAAAACTTTTGTTGCCATAATGTTGTCGGTTTAATTATCAATTATCCATTATCCATTAGATAAACAAGGTTTGTCCACCATCCGAGAGGTTCAGGAATGACGCCACGCCGAGCACATCCTTCACCTCGGGAATGAAGTCCTCTTTTTTCAAACCCAGCACGTGCATCGCCATCTCGCAGGCGTACAGATTAATACCTAATGCCTTGGCGGCCTCAACAAGTTCTTCGAGTGTGGCCACGTTGTTCTTCTTCATCAGATAGCGGAAGATCTTGGGGCCTGCACCGAGGAAGTTGAAGCGCGAGGTTGGCGTCACCTTCAGGCCGCCCATCATGAATCCGAAGATCTTGGTGAGCCAGTTACCGCCTGTGAAACTCCTGCCTTGCTTTTTCTTGATGGCATCGAGTCCCCAGAACGTGAAGAAGATGTTCACCTCATACCCTACTGCTGCCGCGCCCGTACCTAATGTAAATACTGCAGTCAGCTTGTCAAAATCGCCACTGAAGGCGATGATGCTCAGTTTCTTTGTTTCTGCCATAATTTTGTCGGTTTAAATATCTGGGTGCAAAGTTAGTGGGTTTCGGTGAGGTGGACAATCACCTTATCATAGTATTTTACATACCCAAAATATGGTATGCTATTTACCATCCGTATGGGATTGTGACATTTTCCAAAAGGCAGTAATTTTGCAGCGTGAAATTGATTCTTTTTTAAACCGACAAAATTATGGCAAAGATTTATGTAAATGGAGACGCGCAGGAAGTGAGCCTGCCGCTCAACGTGAGTGAACTGATTCAGCAGAATAACGTAGTACAACCGGATATGGTGAGTGTGCAGGTGAACGAGGAGTTTGCTGAGCGCGAGGACTGGGAAACAATCCAACTGAAAGAGGGCGATAAAGTTGATTTCTTATACTTCATGGGAGGAGGAGCGTTATGATAGATTTTACTGAAGAACAGATACAGCGATACTCGCGACATATCCTCTTGCAGGATGTGGGTGTCGAGGGACAAGAGAAGATAATGAACGCACGCGTGCTCGTGGTGGGTGCCGGTGGACTGGGGGCTCCTGTGAGTCTCTATCTGGCGGCAGCTGGTATCGGACGCATCGGTATCGTGGATGCGGATGTGGTAGATCTGAGCAATCTGCAGCGCCAGGTGATTCACTTCACCAAGGATGTTGGCGTACCCAAGGTGAAGAGCGCCGAGGAGAAGATCAAGGCCATCAACCCTGATGTGCAGGTAGATACCTATTATGAGTTCCTCGACTCAAGTAACGCGCTGGATATTATCAAGGAATACGACTTCGTGGTGGACGGTACCGACAACTTCCCCGTGAAGTTCCTCATCAACGATGCGTGTGTGATGGCAGGCAAGCCATTCTCGCATGGCGGCATCCTGCGCTTCAACGGACAGACCTTTACACACTTGCCTGGTACGGCCTGTTATCGTTGTTTCTTTAAGGAACCGCCTCCAGTAGGAGCTGTGCCGACGTGTTCGCAAGCGGGTGTATTGGGTGCTATTGCTGGTATGTTGGGTACCATCCAGGCTGCCGAGACGCTGAAATACTTTACAGGTATCGGCGAGTTGCTGACGAATCGTCTTTTGACATTCGATGCCAAGACCATGCAGTTCCGCACCATTAACGTGAAACAGCGTCCTTCGTGCGCCATCTGCGGTGAACATCCGACCATCGATCACCTCATTGACTATGAACAGGCTGCGTGCGATTTGAAGAATCATTGAACATTGACGATTGACCATTGAACATTATGAAGATTCCACAGAACATCATAGAAGAACTGATAGCGCAGGCTCGGAAGGACGCACCCGACGAATCGTGCGGCTATCTGCTCGGGACAGGCGACGAGGTCGCCGAAAACTACTGGATGGAGAATATCGACAACTCGTCGGAGCATTTCTCTTTTGCGCCGAAGGACCAGTTTGCAGCCCTGAAATATGCGCGCAGCAAGAACTTAAAAATTCTCGCCAACTGGCATTCGCACCCGGCATCCCCCTCGCGCCCTTCACAAGAAGATTTGCGTCTGGCCAACGACCCCACCATCCGCTATGCCATCCTCTCGTTGCTTGACGAAGAACCGAAATTAAACTCGTTTAAAATTCTGAACGGTGAGGTGGTGGATAAGGAAGTACACCTTTAAAAGGTAAAAAGTAAAAAATAAACCGGTTTTACCCGCGATGCGTCCGCCAGAACTATTGTCGGTTTAAAGTTTCTGTCTGTGGCGCATCGCTTTTCGCTCGAAAATGAGTAATTTTGCAGCCGAATTAGAAAGCAGAGATAATGAACTTTGTATTTATATCACCACATTTCCCGCATACTTACTGGAACTTCTGCCAGCGGCTGAAGCAGAACGGAGTGACGGTGCTGGGCATTGCCGATGCGCCGTATGAGGGTCTGCCGCATGATTTGAAGGAGTCGTTGACGGAGTACTACCGCGTGGGGTCGCTGGAGAATTACGACGAGGTGTACCGTGCCGTGGCTTATCTGGCCTTCCGCTACGGACGCATCGACTGGATTGAGTCGAATAATGAGTACTGGCTTGCGCAGGACGCACGGCTGCGTACGGACTTCAACGTGACAACGGGCATACAGACCGACCGCATCCGTGCCATCAAGGAGAAGTCGGAGATGAAGAAATACTATGCCGAGGGTCAGGTGCCTACAGCGCGACAGATCAGTGCAGACAAGGGCGAGGAAGCGGTCAGACAGTTTGCTGCGACAACGGGCTATCCCATCATCGCCAAGCCCGACGTAGGTGTGGGAGCCAGCGGAACGTATAAGATTCACGATGACGCAGAGCTGAAGCAGTTCTACGAGACAGAACCTGACTACACCCGCTACGTGGTCGAGGAGTTCATCACGGGCGAAATCTGTTCCTACGATGCCGTCATCAGTCGTGAGGGCGAACCTATCTTCGAGTCGATGACCGTCTGGCCACCCTCCATCATGGACATCGTCAACAAAAAACTCGACCTTTCCTATTATGTGGACAGGGAGATGCCAGAGCCGCTACGAGAACTGGGACGTCGCACGGTGAAAGCCTTCGGCGTATGGAACCGCTTCGTGCATCTGGAGTTCTTCCGCTTGGATAGCGACCGCGAGGGTCTGGGCAAGCAGGGCGACTTTGTGGCGCTTGAGGTAAACATGCGACCTGCCGGCGGCTATACGCCCGACATGATCAACTATGCCCACTCGACCGACGTCTATAAGATATGGGCCGACATGGTGGCCTTCGGCAAGAGCCATACCGCCATCGGCGAGCAGCACTACTGCGCCTTTGCCAGCCGTCGCGACATCTACCAGTACGTCCACTCGCACGACGAGGTGTTGTCTCGCTACGGCGACCGCATGGTGATGTGTGAGCGCATGCCGGAACTGTTTTCTGCCGCCATGGGACAGCAGATGTACACCGTGAGTCTGGAAAACATGGATGAAGTTAATGAATTTGTTGAATTTGTACACTTGAAAAAATGAATATCAATTACGTGAAGAAATACTCTGCCGCCCTCGGGCGTGACATGGAATACAAGACATACGGCGACAAGGGCCACCCCGTGCTCGTCTTCCCGTCGCAGGACGGACGTTTCTACGACTACCAGGACTTCGACATGGTGGGCGTACTCTCCAGCTATATCGACCGTGGGCAGATACGCCTCGTCTGTGTGGACAGCATCGACCGCGAGACGTGGTCGGACATCCAGGGTGACCATCACCGCCGCATCGAGCTGCACGAGCGTTGGTATCACTACATCGTCGACGAACTGATACCCGAGGTACGCCATTTCAGCAATGAGACCTTTATCGTCACGGGCTGCTCCATGGGCGGCTTCCACGCCGGCAACTTCTTCTTCCGCCGTCCCGACCTCTTCGACACGTTGCTGGCACTGAGCGGACTCTACTATGCAGGCTACTTCTTCCCCAACTATCAGGACCCGCTTATCTACAACAACTCGCCCTACGACTTCCTGCGCCAGATGCCTGCCGACCATCCCTATTGGGACATCTACCGCCATCGCCGCATCATTATGTGCGTAGGTCAGGGCTCGTGGGAGGATGAACTGCTCGACAGTACCCGACAGATGGATGCCCTGCTCAAGGAGAAAGACGTTCCTGCCTGGATCGACTACTGGGGTTTCGACTCCGCTCACGACTGGGCCTGGTGGCGCAAGCAGATCGTCTATTTCATCGA
>CACYRS010000008.1 GCA_902776935.1 uncultured Prevotellaceae bacterium
GATGCTCCCAACATCATAAAAGGCTATACCAAGGATGGCAAATATGCAGAACTGAACATGGAGACGCTGAAGCTGGAGGCGAAGGGCGTAGCTGCCAATCACCTGACTTGGGCAAACACCTACAACAGACTGGAGTTTGACATTGCAACGGGCTGGAGCACCTGGCTGGAGAAGAACCCAGGCTTCCCCGTAAACAATCCGCCTTACGACAATAGAGACGACATGCTGCCAACCGGTATGCCCCAAAGCGCTGCCGACTGGGAAAATTCTATCATGGCAATCTATAATGCCAGCTATAAATCGATTAAGAACTTCAAGTTTACAAATTCGTTTAGTATCGAGGGTAAGGAAACGGCAAAATTTGGTCTTATGAATTCTCAATTCTCTTGGTCACAAGGTGGTCTTCCTGCCCCAGTCAAGGGTCAGTTTATCGTAGAGATAACACCGAGGCCTGGTAAGACCGGACCATGGGAATTAATTTTGGAAAAGATTGAATTCAGGCCCTTGATCAGATATAAGGGTAAGGACATACCTGCTAAGTCTTTCACCCTTCCTAATATCAACCTGAGCGGAACATCCATAGAGACCGAAGGTGCCGATGCTGCTAAGAAAGCCTACATCAATATGGTCTTCTTCATCGACAAAGACGGTAACGTGACATATAATTCGTATAAAAAGGATGATAATTTCATCCTGAAGTAAGCAGAATAACGATTAAAAAAGAGGTGGAGCCATGAAGTTCCACCTCTTCTTTATTTCGATTAAGTCAGCGCTTAATACTTCTTACCAGAAACAGAGCCCTTATTCCATTCGATGTCCCACTTGCAGACCTGCTTATTGGTCTTAAGATTGATGGTCGTAATGGTGATAGTAAACACAGCTGTGCTCTTCGACGAATCAAGCTCTCTCAGGTTGGCAATGTATTTCTGTACAAGCTGGTCTGTAGTGGATTCCGCCATCTGATCAGTCATGTATGTACCTGTTACACTCTGGGCGAATTTTTCCTTGAGTGTAGCAATATCTGTATCAGTAAGATCACCCTTCTGCTGAATATTGACCGCACCGGTTATCTCATAGGGAGAAGAACTCAGGTCATCCTTGTCATCACTACCGCAGCTCTGAACTGCAAAAGCCATCAGTGCCACCAGCACCGTAGCCATCATCATTTGAAACTTTTTCATTGTTTGTTTAAATTGTTTAAAACTGTTTTATTTATTGGTCGATTTTTTCGTAATCTATCTCATCGTCCTCCTCAAAATGGCGCGAGGGGTCAATATGGAAGACTCGCTGGACCTCGGCCTTGAACTTGCCAGTATAGTCGGTAAGACGGACTTCGTAATCGCTGGTGATGACAAAATCCTGTATCAACTGGTCCTCAGGATCTGCATCGAGGTTGGCCTTGGCTTCCTCCTTATTCGTGGCATAAAGACAAAGCTTGTCGACAGGCATATACTCTTCGTCGAGGGAGTAGAGCCAGAGTGAGTAGAGATTGTCGCCCTCATCAGCTGCAAGTATCATCAGTCGTGCCCCGGCAGTCTCGGGAAGGGAGATAGCCTTGGGCTCAATGCGTCCCTCAAGACCCATAAACGAGGCGAGCTCAGCTGGCACTGTCTTATAATTTGGTAGGATTGCCACGTAGTCCTCAGAGTAACGTAAAGGCAGCGGCTGAATGTCCAGGGAGTCGTAGAAGAGTTGTACGGGAGAGACCTCACGGTCGAGGTTGATGCCCTGAGCAGCAAGTTTCTCTTTCGCCTCGAGGCGTTGGATGCTGTCGAGCTTGTGCTGAAGCAGCTCTGGCGACATCTCACAAGAAGAGGAGGTGTTAAATGATAAATGATAGATGATAAATGATAATAGTGCCACGAGAATGGCTGAGGCGATGAGGATAGTGCGACGCGAGCTCATAATTTTATCTTCTTTTTGACGGACTTGCTTTCGTTGTCGATACGGTTGAGGGCGGAGATGACGTAGGTATATTTCTCCTTACCATCGTTGTAAGGGAGACGGTAGAAAGTCTGTGGGGTGATGGCTACAATCTTTGAGGCATCGTCAGTGTTGATCTTATCACCCTTGGCGAAACGGTAAACAACATATTTCACTGCCTCACCTCGCCAGTCCTTGGATTTCGGAGCTGTCCAGAAGAGGATATAACCGTCGTCGGTCCATACGGGTTTCACCTTGCGGACCTTCTTAGGGGCCTTGTCGGTGATGAAAGGCATCTCTGGCTGGAGAGCGGGGAATCGCCAGTAGTTGTTGCGCAACGATGTGCCATACTGACCTATATTATCCACAGCCGCCTTGGCATACCAGAGAACAGTTCCCTTCACTGCAGGCAACTGCTGGTGGAGTCGCATCTTGGCTCCAAGCTGATGGGTATTGGGATTCTGGGGATCAGGATGTTTCACCGTACGCTCCACATCCTCACCGATGACAAGAGGACGTTTGGAGGCATACTGGTTCCACCATTTGATGAGGGTGTCGTAGTCGGCTGCCCTGTTGCCGATCTCCCAGTAAATCTGTGGTACGTTGTAATCCAGCCAACCATTGTTTACCCATAGGAGGATGTCGGCATAGAGGTCGTCGTAGTTCTGGGTACCATTGGTGTTACTGCCTATCGGAGAACTTTTTTTGTTACGGTAAATACCAAATGGAGAGATGCCCACCTTCACCCAGGGCTTGGTCTCGTGGATGGTCTTATAGAACTGCTCGATGAAGAGGTTGACATTATATCTGCGCCAGTCGTTGATGTCCCTGATGCCGTTGGAGTTCTCACGGAAGAGGTGTTCGTCGGGGATAATCTCGCCCTTCACGGGATAGGGATAGAAATAGTCGTCCATGTGGATGCCGTCGACATCATAACGGCTCACGATGTCACGCGCCACCTCACAGATGTAATCACGGTTCTCTGGGAGTCCGGGATTGAGGATGAAGAGATCGTCGTAGCTGAAACAGCTGAGGGGCTTGCGTACTGCGATATGGTTGGATGCGAGTTGCTTGGTGGTCTTCGTCTTTGCACGATATGGGTTGATCCATGCGTGGAGTTCCATACCACGGCGATGACACTCTGTAATCATCCACTGCAGGGGGTCCCAGTAAGGAGAGGGTGCCACACCCTGCTTGCCTGTCAGGAAACGGCTCCATGGCTCGAGCTTACTCTCATAGAGGGCGTCACATTCGGGGCGCACCTGGAAGATGATGACGTTACAACCGTCTTTCTGGAGTTCGTCGAGCTGATAAGAGAGGGTCTGTTGCATCTTCTTGGTGCCAAGGCCCTGAAACTGACCGTTGACACACTGAATCCAGGCACCGCGGAACTCACGCTTGGGCTGGGCGACAAGGGAGGAAGAAATAAAAAATAAAAAATAAAAAATAAAAAATAATGGGGTCAGCGCCCAACGTTTATTCAATCGCATCTTGTTCATATTTGGTAATTTAAAAGAGTTTCGGTTTGTTTTTACGGGCTTGTTCGAGGGAGATGAGAGATTCCTGCTCGTGCTGGTAATCATCGCGCAGGTGAGCATATTTCTCATTGAGCTCGCGCTCAACGAGAGATTCCTCGGTCATCAGACGACTGGCGGTGATGGCATTCTGAGAGGCATCCTTCATCCATACCACCGGTCCGCCATAGACAGGGGCTATCTTCAGGGCCACATGGAGCTCACTGGTAGTGGCACCACCAATCATGATGGGGATATTCAGGCCGGCACGTTTCAGTTCCTCTGCCACGTTGACCATCTCCTCGAGACTGGGGGTGATAAGGCCGCTGAGTCCGATGATGTCTACATTCTCTTCCTTCGCCTTACGGACAATCTGTTCTGCAGGCACCATCACACCCATGTCGATGACCTCGTAGCCGTTGCAGGCCATCACAACACTCACGATATTCTTTCCTATGTCGTGAACATCACCCTTGACAGTGGCCAGGAGCACTTTTCCCGCACTCTTCACACCCTCTGCCTTCTGGGCTTCGATATACGGCTGGAGGATACCCACAGCCTGTTTCATAGTACGGGCTGTCTTCACCACCTGAGGCAGGAACATCTTTCCTTCACCGAAGAGTCGTCCTACCTTATTCATACCATCCATAAGAGGTCCCTCGATGATATCAACTGCCTTGGGGTATTTCTCCAAGGCCTCCTTAAGGTCACTCTCCAGATTGTCGCCTATCCCCTTCTGCAGAGCCGTCGCCAGACGTTCCTCGACAGAAGCTGTCACAAAAGGGACATCTCCAGAGTTGTTTGAACCCACAGTCCCGTTACTTCCTGAATCCCCTGCCCCATTCTTACGTGCCTCCATCTCCGCAGCAAGTGCGCCGGCAAGCTCTGTGAGACGTTCACAGGCATCAGCACGACGGAAGAGGATGGCATCTTCGATTATTACAAGCTGGTCTTGAGGTATATCAGAGTAAGTAACTTTGGTGGAAGGATTTACTATTCCGAAGTCCATACCATGATTGATGGCATGATAGAGGAAGACGGCATGCATCGCCTCACGGATATAGTTATTGCCTCGGAAAGAGAAACTGAGGTTGGACACACCACCACTGACATGCGCGCCAGGGAGATTCTTACGTATCCATTCAGTAGCCCTGATGAAGTCGGCTGCGTAGGCATTATGCTCCTCCATACCCGTTGCGATGGCAAGGATATTTGGGTCGAAGATGATGTCGTGAGGGTTCATACCTACCCTCTCTGTGAGTATGCGATAAGCACGCTCTGCTATCTCGATACGTCGTTCGTAGCTCGTGGCCTGTCCTTTCTCATCGAAGCACATCACCACAACAGCCGCTCCATAACGCATCACGTCGAGGGCGTGTTCGATGAACTTCTCCTCACCTTCCTTCAGCGAGATGGAGTTGACGATGCTCTTACCCTGGACGCACTTCAGACCTGCCACGATGACGTCCCAGTTGGAGGAGTCAATCATCACAGGCACCTTTGCGATGTCGGGTTCTGAAGCAATCATATTGAGGAATGTCTGCATCTCTGCCTTGGCATCGAGCAGACCGTCGTCCATGTTTATATCGATGACGAGAGCTCCGTCTTCCACCTGTTTGCGGGCGATGGTAAGAGCCTCATCGTAGTTCTTCTCTTTTATCAGGCGAAGGAATTTTCTGCTTCCTGCCACGTTGCACCTTTCGCCCACATTCACGAACTGTACTTCTGGCGTCACATCCAACAGTTCCAATCCCGACAGCCACATCGTGGGGCTCTTCGAATCCGCAATCCTATGAGGACTTTTGCCTTCGACTATAGGAGCATAGAGGCGGATGAACTCATCGGTGGTGCCACAACAGCCTCCGATAATGTTTACGAGGCCTTCGTCAACGAGTTCGGCCATCTTCGGGGCCATCGATTCGGGAGTCTCGTCATAGAGACCCATGGCGTTGGGAAGACCGGCGTTGGGGTAACAGGTGATGTAGTATGGAGCCTTACGTGCCAGTTGACGGAGATAAGGCTTCATCTGTGTGGCACCGAAGGAACAGTTGAGACCTACGCTGAAGACCGGATAGGTGCTCACGCTGGCCAGAAAGGCATCGAGGGTCTGTCCTGAGAGAGTACGTCCTGCGAGGTCGCTGATGGTGACACTGAGCATGATGGGGAGCTCAACATTACGCTGCTCCATCACATGCATACAGGCATCGATGGCACATTTGGCATTGAGGGTGTCGAAGATGGTCTCGATGAGGAGAGTGTCCACCCCACCCTCGATAAGTCCGTCAGCCTGTTCCATATAAGCCTCAAGGAGTTCATCGTAGGTTATCTCACGAGCAGCGGGGTTGCTGACATCTGGCGACATCGACAGAGTCTTGTTGGTAGGTCCGATGGAACCTGCCACAAAACGGGGCTTCTCATCAGTAGAGAACTCATCAGCCATCCTACGGGCTATCCTCGCACCTTCGAGAGCCATCAGTCGAGCTGAGTCCTCGAGATGATAGTCGGCCTGGGAGATACGTTGGCTGCTGAAGGTGTTGGTGGTGATGATATCCGCCCCTGCATCGAGGTATTTGCGATGTATTTCAGAGATGATATCAGGGCGGGTGAGGTTGAGTTCGTCGGTATTACCGACCTTACCCATCACAGCGCCCACCATAGTGCCCATAGCACCATCCAGCACGAGGATCTTTTCTTTTATTATCTCTTCTATCTTAGTCATTAAGCACGAATCTATTTAAACACTTTCATCGCGCGGTCCATCTCACGGCGATCTTCCTTCTCCTTGAGTGTCTGACGCTTGTCGAACTCCTTCTTACCCTTACAGAGGGCGATGTCCATCTTGGCACGTCCTTTATCGTCGATGAAAACGAGGATGGGCACGATGGTATAACCTGTCTGTTTCGTGGCACTCTCGAGCTGTCGGATCTCACGTTTGGTTAGAAGAAGCTTGCGGTCACGTTTCATCTCATGGTTGTTGTAGGAACCATAGAAATACGGACTGACGTTCATGCCTTTCACCCACAGCTCACCGTTGATGACGGTACAGTATGTATCCACCAGACTGGCCTTACCCAGACGGATGCTCTTTATCTCCGTACCTGTCAGGACAATGCCGGCAGTGAAGGTCTCGATGAAGAAATATTCAAACGAGGCCTTGCGGTTTTTTATCTGGACCGGGCTCTTCTTACGAAGTAATTCTTCTGTCTTGTTCATTACACAATCTTAGCAAATTTTTCGAGGTTATCGTCGATGTAATGGGCGATATCATCGGTCCATTCCTCCTCGTTCTCAATGAACTTATCGTCGAGGTCGTCGAACTCGGGGAACTTCTCGAAGAGAGCCATAAACTCCTCCTCGTTGCACTCTTTCTCTATCTCGTCTCTATACTTAAGCCATAGCGTATGACCCTCGTAGATAAGTTTCGAGAGTTCACGCATACCCCACATCTTATTGAGTGCCTTGGCAAAGGGGTTCTTGAAGATGAACTCTCCAAGGCCATTGTGGATCAGTTGGACGAAACCACCATCCATCACCTCGTCATGGAGAATGTCCCAGGCAAGGAGGGTTATCTGGTCGTTGTTGAGCTCTGACATGTTTTCTGATGTCAGCTCACCGCCTATGGCGGATTTTATAGCATCGATGAAAACCTTCACGAAGGCATCCATGCCCTCAAGGGCTGCCTGCTGAAGCGTAGCGTCTTTTACTGTTACCTCTATCATAATTATTTCTTTTTTGAGAGACCACCACCTACATAGGCGATACTGATGCCTCTGTTCCACTGTTCACGGATATACTCCTTGGGGTCGTCGGGGTTGACCTGGAGGTTCTGGAAACGCTTGTCACCATTGGCGTAGTTGCCGAAGATGACAACGTAGCTGCCCTCGCCATATACCACCTGATGGAGGTTGAAGCCACGACCCCATACTCCATGTTCCACTCTTGAGAGGAGCTCAGAGGTATCCGACTCCCATAGATAGCCTTGAGAGAGGTACTTGGGGGTCTTGGACATCACAACGGTCCAGGCTTTGCCGTCATAGGCGAGATCGGTGATGAAATAGCCATTGTTATACTGTTCTTTTATCCAAGGAGCGAGGTTGGTCCAGGAGTTACGCCATATCGTCTGTCCTGTGATACCAGAACCTTGAGACATCACGATAAGCCACTCCTTCTCACTCCTGGAGAGAGAGGTTATCGCAAAACCCTGTTTCGTCTTATCCTCTATCCACTGCTCAGGCCACTCGTCGGTGAGAGAGAACGACTGTTCGGTATATTCCGTGTTCCTAGCCATGATGACGAGCCATCCCTCACTGGTATAGGCGGCAGAGACAATACGTTTGCCAAGGTTCCAGCTGGAGGTGATGTCTGTCTCCACAAGAGACTGACCTGCACCATAGGCATACCATGTCTGTTCGGTGTATGGCAGTCCTGACTCAGAGACAAGAAGCGTCTTGCTCTGGGCATTGGATGTGATTGTCCAGAGACAAAGAAGAAGCGTTATAACCAAGCTTGAATAATTTTTCATATCCTTCTTTATATTAAACGGTTAGGGTATTAACAATGACGAGTCGCCATAACTCAGGAAACGGAAGTCATGAGCAAGGGCGTAGTCGTAGATCTTATGCCAGTCACCGCGTACAAAAGCGCTCACCAGCAGGAGGAGTGTTGACTGAGGCTGATGGAAGTTGGTGACGAGCATCTTTACTATCTTATAGTCATAGCCCGGGGCGATGATGATCTGGGTGCTGGAGTTGAGGACCTTTAAGTCATGTGCATCCATCCAGTCTGCCAAAGCCTTAAGGCTGTCAAGGGCAGCGCACTGGGGATTTTCCCCGGCGTACGGTTCCCATTGTGACACATGCAGTTGTGATTCTGAGAGGCTGGGGTCGCGCATGACCTTGAGGCCCATATAATACAGACTCTCAAGGGTACGGACACTGGTGGTACCAACGGCAATGGCAGACGCACCGTGGTCGATGAGTTTCTGGATGGTGTCACGACGTACACTGATATACTCGGTATGCATCTCATGACCCTCTATCTCTTCACTCTTGACGGGTTTAAAGGTTCCTGCACCCACATGGAGGGTCAGTTCCTCACGATCTATGCCGGCAGCATCGATAGCAGCGAGCACCTCAGGTGTGAAATGCAGACCAGCCGTAGGTGCCGCAACACTACCTTTTATCTTTGAGTAGACAGTCTGGTAGGTTGTCTTGTCGCTCTCCTGGGTATCGCGGTTGAGATATGGAGGTATGGGAAGTTCGCCTATCGCGTCGATAACCTCCGCGAAACTTGAACCCTTTAGAGACCAGGAGAAGTCGATGCGATGGGAGGTGCCATGAATCTCGCCACGAGTGGCGGTGATGGTTATCTTCTGACCATTGATCTCTATTTCCCGAGTCAGGGCTCCTCCCTTCCACTTCTTGAGGTTTCCGATGAGACAGTACCATGCACAGTGGCCTGAGGTCTGGAACATCAGTTCGTAGTCAGAGGGCTCAGCCGGTTCGAGGAGGAATATCTCGATGAGGGCACCAGTGGGCTGGCCATTGGCATCAGTCTTACGGAAATGCATGCGTGCCTGGATGACCTTAGTGTTGTTGAACACCATCAGGGCACCCTTGGGAAGATACTTCGGGAGGTTATAGAACATATCCTCTCCCACCTCACCATGCTTATAGAGAAGCAGTTTGGAGTGGTCACGCCGGGCAATAGGGAACTTTGCGATACGCTCGTCGGGGAGCGGATAGTTATAGTCGCTGATATGTATATGTCTTGGATCTGTCATGCAAAGGATGATTTGATAAGTGCAAAGAGGAGTGTGATAACGAGAACGCCGACAGGGATGTTCATGTCATTGGGCATATACCTGCGACGCTCGTCATGAGTGATACGACGATAGACGAGGAAAGCCACAGAGCCACAGATAAAGCCCCAGCAGAGGCCTACGAGGATATCACCAGGGTAATGGACACCGAGATAAAGACGTGTCCAACAGTTGGTCAGTGACCACAGTACCATCGCCGATGTGAGCAGCCGGCTACGCATGAGCCACCAGAAGAAGATGGTGATACTGAAGGTGTTGGATGCATGGGCAGAGAAGAATCCGTAGCTGCCACCGCGATAGCCATCGACGACATCCACCAGCATACCTATCTGCGGGTCATGGGTAGGACGCCATCGGGCAACAGTGGGTTTCACGATCTCATCATCGATTGTTCCTGCGAGGAGGATACATAATCCCGCACAACCGATGACATACAGGATATTACGTGCGGTTTCGTTGTTCCTCATCACTACAAAACACAGACTGAGATAGAGAGGTACCCATGTGAATCCGTTGGTGAGTGTACGCACCAAAGAGTCGAGAAAAAGCGACTGACTGCCGTTAAACCATAACAGCAGTTCCTTGTCATAATCGATTATCGCCTGCCAGTCCATCTCTATATCAGTTCTATCTGTTTTGTCTCTATCCACCCCTCCTTACCATCAGCAAGACGGATGCCCTTCCACTCCTTCATCGAAGCGTCGGTGATGGTGACCTTCGTGCCTTCGTGGATGACAAAGAGGTCGGTGCCCTTCTTGTCAGGAGTACTCTTCACTGTCACAGCTCCTGCCGTGACAATCGCTCCCCTGCGGTTGACGAGCAGGTCTTTCTGCTGATGGGCGAAGACATTGCTCAGAATAAACACCGCTATCATAAATATCGCCCCGAAGAACCCGACCTTACGTAACCATATACGATCTGAGAAGAGGTACAGCAGTGCCAGGATGACAGCCAGCGCCAGTGAGATGAGGGCAGTACGGGCCCATCCGTCGACACTCGCCAGGTTGATGAGAGAACGATACCATGTGACGAATAACATCTCCTGTTCAGGGGTGATCTTATCGATGGTTTTGCTACTAGCCATCTGTAGGTTGAAACGTATGTCACGGTCACTAGGCGACAGTAAGAGTGCACGTTCGTAGTTAAGCACTGCCTTGGTGATGTTCTCCGTGCGATAATACGCATTGCCGAGATTATAATAGAGGTCGGCAGAGGCACCATTCTTCAAGAGAGCCTCGTAGTCTTTTATCGCCTTCTGGTATTCACCTCTTACATAGGCAGAGTCGGCCTCTGACTTCGTCTGGGCGGCAGCGATAAAAGGTAACAAGGTAAAAAGGTAAAAAGGTAAAAACCATTTTACCCACCCCTGAACCTTTAAATCTATATTTCTTTTCATCTTTACTTTCCTACTTTTTTACCTTTTTACTTTTCTTCATCATATCCTCGATGTGTTCGATGGCTGTCATAGCCTTCTCATATACCTTACTCATATTACCTTTAGGGTCGCCTGGAGCATAACGCTGGAACTCACACTCGTCGAGAGCACCGATAAACTGAGATATCGTCTCTTCGTTGACATTACGCTCAGAGAGACGCGTACTGATATTATCATGAGACAGTTGTGCTACAGGGATATTCAGTTTGTCGCCCACGTAACCCCAGAGAGCACGGAGCACCTCGTCATAGAACTCACCAGGCTTATTCTCTCTCATCAGCTTAGAAGCTTTCTTCAGTCGTTTGGTGGCAACCTTATTAGCTTTGCCGGCACGTCGTTTGGTGATGTTGGCATTCTCTATTGCCCTCTGACGGAAGATGACAAACAGAGAGATGAACACCAGGGCGAGCACGATGATTGACACCAGATAACCCGTTGAACCGAAGAAGAAATCATCGAGAGAATGCTGACGGGTGTCACCAGTCTTGATATGTCGGATATCCTTATTCAACAGCTGGAGATCCTCCTGACCCGTGAAGTCACTGACACTGCTGCTACCGGAACCCTTGGCCACAGAGAGAGTGAATCCCTCACTTCTTACCGTCTCGTATCTCTTTGTCTCGGTATCGAAATAGGTGAATTCGATGGGAGGTATCTCGTATTTACCCTGATGACGGGGAACGGCAAGGATATCATAAATCATAGAACCCTCGAGACCGTTTGGAGTCAGTTTGGTCTTGTCTGTGATCTTCGCATCATACTTATCGAAATCCTTAGGGAAAGCCACTTCAGGCTGTTTGATGAGCTTGAGGTTTCCGGTACCGCTGATGATAACACGAAGACTGATGGGGTCGTTGGCCTTGACATCGGTCTTGTCAAGTTGGGCAGAGATGCTGAACTTACCGACACCACCAGAGAAGTTTGCAGGACGCTGGGGCAAGGGGTCTACCTGCACCTCTATGCCAGGAGCCAGGATCTGTTTCTTTACCTCTATATAACCTGAGCCACCATTGAAGAACGCCTCGAAGGGATCGATGTTACGGTTCTGTTGTACCACGATGCCATTGAAGGTGATGCTTGGTATCTGCAGCCTTCCGGTAATCTGCGGGAACATCACATACTGACTCCATGTGACAGTACGATAAGGACGGCCATTGACTGTCTCTACCTTGAAGCTCTTCTGTTGGGGAAGGTCTACCTCCTGAGTATGGAACCCCTTGAGGTCGGGCATCTTTCCTTCAAGCTGTGTGAGCGAGACAAGGGTATACACCTTATATGTAAGGAGGATAGGCTCCTGTTCGTAGACACGTCGTTTGTTGGCACTCACCTTGATAAAGAGGTCGGAGCCGGAGATACGACTGCCGGCATCACGCATCTCTGCACCATCATCGTCTCTTGCACGTGGACTGACATTAGAGCCGCCAGACTGACCCTTGTCAGAGACTGTGATCTTGATGCTGTTGGAGGCAATGGTCTTACCGTCGACAACGACATGGGCTGGAGGGATGGTGAAAGTGCCTTTCTTCGTTGCAACGACGATATATGTGAATGTTATCGATGACGTGGAACTAGTCTTTCCGTTGATCATCTGATAACTCGACTGCACAGACCTGTTAGGGCCTATGAGCACCTCAAAGGCATCAGGGATGTTACCTACCCGGAAATCTTCTACGTCCTTATTGCTGATAGTATATGTAAGACGGAACTGCTCACCCATAGCCAAGTTAGGTGGCGCAGAACCCATGAGTGTCTGTGCCACAGCTGCCGCTGTGACACAAACCAGACCTATTATCATTAATAATTTTCTCATCACCAATTCTTCTGTATGTTACGACGCTGGGGCTGCTGCTGGGCTTTCTTCAGACGATCCTGAGTCTGTTTCTCCTGCTGCATGGCAGCGTTAAGCAACTGTTCCGCATTATCCTTACTCATCTGAGGCTTCTGCTGCTTCTGTTTCTGTTCGTCCTTATTCTGGTCTTGCTTCTGATCGTCTTTCTTCTCGTCCTGTTTCTTCTGCTGGTCTTGATTCTGCTGGTTCTGCTTGTTCTGGTCCTGTTTCTTCTGCAGATGTTTGCAGAGGACAAGGTTATATCTTGTCTCGTCGTCATCAGGATTCAGACGCAGGGCACTCTTATAAGCCTCTATGGCATCACCATACATCTTATGAGTCTGACAGATGACACCGATGTTATGAAACGACTGATACTTACGTAGGGGATTAGTCTCCATACGGGCGGCACTCTGGAACTGCTGGACGGCAGCAGAGTCTTTCTTCTGGGCCATAAGAGCATTACCCAGGTTATAAGCTGCCTGAGGGTTACGTGGATTCTTCTCTACCGCCTTACGGTAAGACACCTCTGCATTGGCATAGTCACCGGCCTCAAAGAGTTTGTTACCCTGGCGGACATACTGGCGGTCTGTCTGCGCAAAAGACGTAAGAGGTAAGACGGAAGATGTAAGAGCAAAGGTAATATACAAAAGCATGCGCATCGAGGTAGTGCTGCTCTTTCTCTTGAACAAAGAGAGGTTCTTCAGCAACGGGTTCCTGCGGTCGAAGATACATATCTCAAGAATCAGCAAGAGCAGAGCCAGGATACCGAAAGCCTGGAACTGTTCGTCGAAGTCGCTGTAGACAGTCGTTGACGTCTCTTTCTTCGAGAGTTTGTCGAGCTCATTGTCAAGCTGCTGTTGTGCTGCACTGTTGTTCTCCACATGGATATATGCTCCACCACCTGCCTGAGCCAACTGACGACACATATCCTCGTTGAGGGCAGACATAACGGTACTGCCTGTGTTATCCTTCATGTAATCACCTGTTCCCGGAACGGGAATGGGAGCCCCCTGGGCACTGCCCACGCCAAGGACATACACACGCATTCCCTTCTTCCTTGCTGCCTCAGCAGCCTCGAGGGCACCGCTCTCATGATTCTCTCCGTCGGTGATGACTATTATCGCCTTACCGATACCCTCCTCCTGAGTGAAACTGTTCATCGCCATGTCAATCGCAGCAGCGATGTCAGTACCCTGAGTGGCCATCATAGACGGATCGATGCTCGAGAGGAACATCTTCGCTGACACATAGTCGCTGGTGATAGGCAACTGAACGAAGGCATCACCGGCAAAGACGATAAGACCAATCTTGTCGTTGGTGAAGTGGTCAACGAGATTCTCTACCATCATCTTACTACGGTCAAGACGACTGGGTACGATATCCTCAGCCCTCATAGAGTTGGAGATGTCGAGAGCAATGATCGTCTCTATGCCAGTACGTTTCTCCTGACTGATCTTCGTTCCCATCTGTGGTCGTGCCAACATCACGATGAGTAATGCGAGAGCAGCCTGAAGCAACCAGAACTTCACCATAGGACGGAAACGTGACACGTCGGGCATCAGATCCTTCAACAGTCTGGGGTCACCAAACATACGCAGTTTCTTCTTTTGGTTACGGAAAGTAATGAACCTGACGAGTGCAAACACAGGTATCAGCACTAACAGCCAGAGATATATGGGGTCTTCAAATCTAAACACGGTTTATTTGACTATTTACTATTTAACTATTTATGGGATTCGGCGGAAGATGGTGATGCGAAGCAGTATCTCCAACAGCAGGGCCAGTACAGCAATGATGGCAAAAGGCTGGAACGCCTCATATTTCTTACTGAACTGCTTAACATTGAGTTTTGATTTCTCCAACTGGTCTATCTCCTGATAGATCTTACGGAGTTCCTTTGTATTCGTAGCACGATAAAAATCTCCATCAGTGGCTGCTGCTATCTCGCTAAGCGTCTGATTATCAATCTCTACTGGGATATTCACATACTGAACGCCACCAGCCACTGGCATAGGATAAGGAGCAACCTTGTTTGTTCCTACACCGATAGTATAGACCCTGATACCAAGACTCTTTGCTATCTCGGCGGCAGTCATCGGAGAGATGTCTCCACGGTTGTTACTTCCATCGGTAAGGAGTATCACCACCTTGCTCTTGGCCTTAGAGGCCTTAAGACGAGAGACTGCATTTGCCAGTCCCATACCTATCGCTGTGCCATCCTCGATAAGTCCTCTTGCAGCAATGTCTGTCCTCACGTTATGCAGGAGGTTGAGCAATGAGGCGTGATCGATGGTCATAGGACACTGGGTGAATGCCTCTCCGGCAAAGATACTAAGACCGATATTGTCGTTAGGACGACCAGAGATGAACTCCGCAGCAACCTGTTTTGCTGCCTCAATACGGTTGGGCTTAAGGTCTTCTGCCAACATGGATGTAGAGACGTCCATGGCCAGCATGATGTCGATTCCCTCAATGGTCTTGTTCTTCCATGAATTCTGAGTCTGAGGTCGTGCGAGCACAAGCACTATCATCGTGAATGCCAGGATGCGAAGCAGTGGAGAGAGAGGCATCAGCATCACCTTCCAACTCTTCGGAGCATTACGGAAAGCGAAAGTGTCACTCATCCGCATGGTGGGTTCCGTCTTCTTCCTGTACATCACATACCATATCACATAAGGTATGATGAGTATCAGCAGAAACAGATATTCTTTATTGGCAAATTCCATACTCTTTAATTAATTAATTGATAAGTGGACCAAACCACGTATGCCAGCATTGCTATACTTAGGACAAGCAGAGCCGAGATGAGGATCTTCAACAGACGTCTGGTCTTCACGCTACGCTGATCCTCTTCTGAGAGCTGGGGTTTGACAGTCTCTTCCGTAGGAACATTCTCAAGCTTTGTCTGGTTGATGAAGTCAATGGCACTGACAAGGTTCATGTCGTTCTCATTGATGAGAGTGGAGTACTTAGCGAACTTAACCAGATCAGCCGTAGTGAAGAGGTGACGTAGTTCATCGAGAGACTTCTGGTCTTGAGTGGCCATGAGTTTCTCTATTATCTCACTACTGGTCATCTCCATAGCACTGAAACCATAACGCTCCTCGATGTATCGTCGGAGAGTGTCAGTGAGTTTGGTGTAGTACTCCTTCGGATTCTCCGAGGTAACCATTTTATCAGCCTTTATCTGCTCTATCTCCTTCATGGCCTTCTGGTGAGGCAGAAGTTTCTTTACTATACGGATATGAGTGATAATAGGTTTGTTATCTCTCAGACGGACATATAGATAATATGTTATCGCAGAGAGGAATAGCAACAATACACTCAACCAGAAGATAAAACTCCAGTCACTCCACAGAAAGGGATTCTCCTGAACACCCTTTGGGGGGAAGAACTGTTCCACGTGGGTGGTATCCACCTCGAAGGTAAGTACCTTGAGGGCGAGGCTCTTTGTCTGATATGGCTTACCATCAACCTTAACAGTCATTGGAGGTATATAGTATAATGTATCATCGAAAGAAGTGAGGGTATATACCATCGACTTCTCCACGAAGCCATTATCCGCAGCCTTGTCTTCCTGAGGCTGACAAGAAAGGACCTCTACACCAGGTGTTACGTATTGTGATGGTTGGAAGATAGGAAACTCCACCTTGGAGCTCTCCTTTGCCACAGCCTTGAGAGTAACATGCGCCTGTTGCCCAACAAGCATCTCGATATTGTCGATGCTCGCCTCTACAGACTGAGCAGAAACGGAAAGAGGTAATAAGGCAAAAAGGTAAAAAAGTAATCTCATCTTCATCAACTCCTTTGTTTAAACAACATCAGCAAAGCCTTCACGAAATCCTCGTTTGTGGCGATGCTCACATTATCTACATTGCTCTTGTTAAAAGTCTCAAGCAACTGTCCCTGTCTGTTCATCCAGTACCTACGATAAGAGTCACGCAGATGCCTGGAACTGGTATCGATGTACTGTTCGAAACCTGTCTCTGCATCCACCACCTTCATCAGTCCCACGTCAGGAAGGTCCTTCGCACGTTGGTCATAGACCTGAATGGCCACAACATCATGTTTGCGGTTGGCTATCTGCAGTGACTGCATGAAGTCATTACGTACATAGAAGTCACTGAGGATGAAGGCTGTGGTACGGCGTTTCTGAACACTCGAGAGGAACTCAACGGCCTGTTTCACATCCGTCTTCTTTGACTCTGGCTGGAAGTCGAGCATCTCACGGATGATATAGAGGATATGCTTACGTCCTTTCTTCGGTGGGATGTATTTCTCTATCTTGTCAGAGAAGAACACCACACCGATCTTATCGTTGTTCTGTATCGCACTAAATGCTATGGTGGCAGCAATCTCCGTCACCATATCACGTTTCATCTGTTTCTGTGTACCGAAGTCAAGAGATCCGCTGACATCGATGAGAAGCATCACCGTCAGTTCACGCTCTTCCTCAAAGACCTTCACATAAGGACGATGAAAACGGGCAGTGACATTCCAGTCGATATCCCTGACATCATCACCAAACTGATACTCACGCACCTCGCTGAAGGCCATTCCCCTACCCTTGAAGGCAGAGTGATACTGACCTGCGAAAATGTTTGAGCTCAGGCCACGTGCCTTGATCTCAATCTTACGGACCTTCTTAATTATCTCACTTGTTTCCATTAAGGCACTTCAACCTTATTAATGATCTTTGAAACAATCTCCTCGCTGGTGATGTTGCTGGCCTCTGCCTCGTAGGTAAGACCTATACGATGACGAAGCACATCATGAGCCACAGCACGTATATCCTCAGGAACGACATAGCCGCGACGCTTGATGAAGGCGTATGCACGGGCTGCCTTTGCAAGGTTGATACTTGCACGGGGAGAACCTCCGAAGCTGATCATATCCTTCAGGTCCTTCATGCCATAACGGTCTGGATAACGGGTTGCAAACACGATATCAGCAATATACTGTTCGATCTTCTCGTCGAGATAAACCTCACGGACAACACTTCTTGCCTTAAGGATCTCATCAGCAGTAGTCACTGGAGTAACCTTTGGCATCTCACCGGCGATATTCTCGCGGATAATCTTCTTCTCCTCGTCAATAGTTGGATAGTCAATGACAACCTTCAGCATGAAACGGTCAACCTGTGCCTCTGGGAGGGGATATGTTCCCTCCTGTTCGATGGGGTTCTGTGTGGCCATAACAAGGAAAGGATTAGGGAGTTGGAAGGTGTCACTGCCTATCGTTACCTGTTTCTCCTGCATAGACTCGAGAAGAGCACTTTGTACCTTTGCCGGAGCACGGTTAATTTCATCTGCCAGAACGAAGTTGGCAAAGACAGGACCTTTCTTAACCTGGAACTTCTCGTCTTTCTGAGAGTAGATCATCGTACCGATAACATCAGCAGGGAGAAGGTCGGGGGTGAACTGAATACGACTGTAGTCTGAGTCAATCAGTTGGGCTAAGGTTTTGATAGCCAAGGTCTTTGCCAGTCCAGGGACACCCTCAAGGAGGATATGGCCATCACTGAGGAGACCTATAAGTAATGAGTCAACGAGGTGTTTCTGACCAACGATGACACGATCCATTCCTGCTACAAGATTTGTAACAAATGCGCTTTGTTGTTCTATCCGGATATTCAACTCACGGATGTCAATTGCTTCTGCCATATAATTATTATTTTATATTTTTTTTATTTTTTTCCTTTTTTCTTCAGTTCCAGCTTCGGAATCTTTATCTCCTTGCCCGGCTTCAGGCCTGCATCGCCCTTAATGCCATTATAGACTTCAAGATAACACTCCATACCAGGACCGATGGTACGTTTACAGATTCTGGTGAGATTATCTGTTGGTTTGATCTTCTCTACATGATCGGTACCAACTATCCTATATGCGCCATGAAGAACTCGTGAGTCCATCTTCTCATATTTGTCCAACGCCACAGGAGCAGGTTCAGGCTTCATCTCTGGCTTCACCTCTTTCTTTGGCTCTGGCTTGGGTTCCGGCTTAACTACAGGTTTAGACTCTGGTTTTACCTCAGGCTTTGCTTCATTCTCAGGCTCATGCTTTTGATTTGGCTTAGACATAATAGAATCTTTAACAGCAATCTCTTCCTTCTGCTTTATGCTGTCAGCAACAACAGGTTGAGTATGTGACTTAGGCTGTGTAACTTCCACTTGCTTACGCAGTTCTGGAACCGCAGGTTGACTATTCATCATATTTGCCACAAGATAACCTGTAGCAAAACCTATAAGAGCAAAAACTACCGGAAGGACCCATTTCTTCCAGCTTTCGGATGATTCTTCTTCATAAATGAATTCTGCCTCAGAAGACTTTTCGAAATTATCTGAATTTTCAGAGTTGTCTGAGTTATCCGAGGTTTCAACTTCTTGTTCTGGAATAGTATCTGCTTTCTCTTCTACCGGCTCTTCAACAGAAGTCTTAACAAATGCCTTCTGTTCTACAACAAGAGGCTCATTAAGTGGCTCATCTTGAAGATTAAAGGGCTCTTTATTTATAACCTCTGATTCTGCAAAGAAATCAACCAAAGGAGCTTTAGAAGCATCAGCCTCTTCTATAGGTGTATTATTCTCAGGAATGGAGCTTTCTTCAGTAACCGCGATATTATCCTGCATCAGATTTTCTTCAGAGGCAGACAAATCGTCGAAGTCGACACCATCTTTCAGAACGACTGTTTCAAACTGAGAGAAAGGTTTGTTTACCAATTCTTTCATCACCGAATCTGGAGTGAAGGTAATCTTACTATGACCTCCAATCAACACACGTTCTCCGGTATTGACATTGATACTCTCCCGGTCATCAACACTGATAATCTTGAAGGTTCCGAAACCCTTTACCTTCACAGCCTTATCCGTTTCCAAGCCCTTCTGTATGATATCAAACATATCATTCACAAAGGATGCAGCCTGTTTCTTTGATAGTCCTTTGCTATCAATCAGTTTGGTTGCAAGTTCATTAACAGACACCTTTCCCATCATTCAGCTCCTCCATTCTTTATTCGTTCCTTCCAATTGGTATTGGGCTTGAAGTTAAGCACGAGTTTGGGTGGAACAAGCATACGCTGTCCTGTAGAAGGGTTAACCATGACACGTTCCATCTTTTTCTTCACCTCGAAAGTACCGAAGGTAGGTATAAGGACTGCATCGTCTTCCTGAAAATAGTCAGCCATCGCCTCAATAACGATGTCAACCATCCGTTGGGTATCCTCTGCGGAATAGCCCGACTTTTCGGCTAGTATTGTTATGAAGTCTTTGTTATTCACAATAAATATTTTTTATTTTATATTTCTCATTTATTCAATCACTGTTGCGTATAAGTCAAACTCTTCCGAGTCTGTTATTCTAACGTCGTAGAACTCCCCAATGGCCAGAGGCGTATCTTCTGCTTGAATAAGTACCTCCGGATCGACCTCAGGAGAACAATACTCGGTGCGCCCTATGAAATAGTCGCCTTCCCGTCGGTCGATGATAACTCTCTGAACAGTACCAATCTTATCTGCCTCCAGCTCCGCACTGATGTTCTGCTGGACTCTCATCAGTTTGTCAAGACGTCTCTGCTTTACATCCTCAGGGATATCATCCTCATAGTTCTTTTCCGAATACGTCCCTTCCTCTTCAGAATAAGAGAAGGCTCCCATACGTTCAAAACGAGCCCACTTCGTGAATTCGATGAGTTCGTTGAAGTCATCTTCTGTCTCCCCCGGGAATCCAACCATCAGGGTTGTACGGATATGTATGCCAGGAACCTCCTTACGCAGTCGTTCAACAAGTTCGTAGGTCTCTTGTCTTGTGACGTTACGTCTCATTCTGCTTAGCATATTGTCAGAGATATGCTGCAGGGCGATATCGAGGTATTTGCATACGTTTTTCTTCTCACGCATCACTCTCATGAGATCCCAGAGGAAATGCGTAGGATATGCATAATGCAGTCTAATCCACTCGACACCTTCTATATCAGCCATCTTCTCGATGAGTTCTGCGATATGTTGTCTGCCATCGATGTCAACTCCATAATATGTGAGTTCCTGGGCGATGACATTAAACTCCTTTGTGCCCTGACTTACAAGATATCTCACCTCATCGAGAATGTCCTCCATAGGCCTACTCTGATGTCTGCCTGTTATCAGAGGGATGGCACAGTAGGCACAATGGCGATCACAGCCTTCGCTTATCTTGATATAGGCGTAATGCTTTGGAGTAGTGATATGACGCTTGCCCTCGCAAACGTTGAAATCCTCACCATTCAAGTCCCTAAGCAGCTGCTTATAGTTAAACTTACCATACCAACCATCCACTTCAGGAATCTCCTCCTCAAGTTCTGCGAGGTATCTCTCTGAGAGACAACCCATGACAAAGAGTTTTTTAATCTTCCCCTCTGTCTTTGCCTGAGCAAACTCCAGGATGGTGTTGATGCTCTCCTCCTTGGCATCATTTATGAAGCCACAGGTATTGACAACAACAATCTCTCCCTGAGGATTATCGCTATCGTGAGTACACTGATAGCCGTTAGCATCCATCAGTCCCATGAGAGTCTCGCTGTCAACGAGGTTCTTCGAACATCCAAGTGAAATAAAATCTATTGTTTTCACAATATTGTATTCCTAATCCTTACTTCAAAAAGAACAAACATGCAGCAAAAGCACCACACGCCCGTCCAATTACCAGACCTTCTATAAAAATCTTCTTTTTCATTATTCTTTGTTAAAAAGTGAATCGACAAACTGTCTCTTGTTAAACAGCTGCAGGTCTTCCATGCGCTCGCCCAAGCCGATATACTTTACAGGCACCTTCAACTGGTCTGAGATGCCAATCACCACACCACCCTTTGCGGTTCCATCGAGTTTTGTGATAGCCAGTGATGTTATCTGCGTGACAGCAGAGAACTGTTTTGCCTGTTCGAAAGCGTTCTGCCCAGTTGAGCCATCAAGCACGAGCATCACCTCATCAGGAGCCTCAGGCATAACCTTCTTCATGACATCCTTGATCTTCTTGAGTTCATTCATAAGACCAACCTTATTATGCAGACGTCCAGCGGTATCAATAAGCACCACGTCAGCACCATTGGCCTTTGCACTCTGGAGGGTGTCGAAAGCCACAGATGCAGGGTCTGAGCCCATCTGCTGTTTGATGACAGGCACACCTACTCTCTCGCCCCAGATACATAGCTGGTCTACTGCTGCTGCACGGAATGTGTCGGCAGCTCCCAGATAAACCTTCTTTCCCGCCTGTTTAAACTGCCAGGCGAGTTTTCCGATAGTCGTGGTCTTACCCACACCATTTACGCCAACAACCAAGATGACGTAGGGCTTATGGTCGCTGGGGAGATTCCAATTGTCATTATCCTCCGTATTATTCTCTGCCAGGAGGTTGGCAATCTCATCCTTAAGTATTCCGTTGAGCTCAGAGGTGGACACATACTTATCGCGAGCCACACGCTCTTCGATTCGCTCGATGATCTTCAGAGTGGTGTCCACACCGACATCACTAGTAATCAAAACCTCTTCAAGATTATCGAGGACATCGTCATCAACCTTCGATTTTCCGGCTACAGCACGAGCTAGTTTATCAAATACGCTACTCTTTGTCTTCTCAAGACCTTTATCGAGTGTTTCTTTCTTGTCTTTATTGAAAAATCCAAAAATTCCCATAATATACCTATTATGGGTGCAAAATTAATAATTTCCGATGAAATGGCAAAAAAAAGAGGTTGCAAAACGTGTTGCAACCTCTCTTTTTATCCTTTTTTAAAATTAATTCTTGAAAAAGTCCTTAACAGCCTCGTTAGGAACCATCTGCTCGTCGAAGATGTATGCACCAGTCTTTGGGCTCTTAACCATCTTGATTACCTTTGTGTAAGCGCGACCATCCTTTGAACCTTCATGGAGGGTAGCAACGGTTTTCTTTGCCATACAGGATTGGGTTATACTTCATCAACTCCAGACGCTCAGCCGTGTTCTTACGATTCTTTGTAGTGATATAACGGCTTGTTCCGGGAAGACCACTATTCTTCATCTCTGTGCACTCCAGGATCACCTGAACGCGATTACCTTTTGCTTTCTTGCCTGCCATAGTGCTTAGTCTCCTATAACTTTAATGTCCTTCCAGTCTACATATCCCTTAGCAACAGCCTGCTTCAATGCAGCGTCAAGACCCACCTTGTTAATCATACGAAGGCCAGCAGCGCTGATCTTCAACTGAATCCAGCAACCCTCCTCTACATAGTAGAACTTCTTGCTGAACAGGTTGACATCAAAGCTTCTCTTTGTGTGGTGCTTTGAGTGAGACACATTACAACCTATCTGTGCCTTCTTTCCTGTAATTTGACAAACTTTAGACATTTCTATCTACTTTTTACTTGTTCTTTTTAACTACTTATTCCAAACAGGGTGCAAAGGTACATATTTTAATTGAGAAATGACAGGTGTGAAATAAGATTTGAATGGTAATTTATGATTTTTTAACCTTCGAGCTCCTTTTTCTCAAAATTTTCGCCTTTGAGGTGGTCTAAAAACAGTTGCATAGCGGTATTTGTAGCAATGGCGAGATTAATGTCTCTTCCATGATCTTCTTGTACCCTGACAGTTGAGATTCTCTCTGCATTTCCACAGGCAAGCCAGATGGTTCCCACAGGAATTTCTTTGGTACCTCCGGTAGGACCTGCGATACCTGTTGCGGAAATAGCATAGTCAGTGTTCAGGGCCTTGCATGCTCCTATCACCATCTGTTTCGCAACTTCCTCACATACAGCTGTCTGCTCTTCAAGCACCTGATGGTCAACACCAAGAATTGACTCCTTTATCTCATTGACATAAGAGATAATGCCACCCTTGAAATACTTAGATGCACCAGGCACAGCGATAATCGCCTCTGCTATTCTGCCACCAGTACAACTCTCAGCAGTACCGACTGTCTTTTCCATTTCCCATAGCAGTTCACTAACCTCCCTGCTTATAATCTTTGCTTCAAAATCCATCTTTTTATTTACGATTTACAGATTTACTATTTATTTGAAAGTTACCTTCGAGAATGCTGGGGCATCAATACCACAAAACTCCCCATCCAGATATTTATAATACCCCACGATACCTATCATCGCAGCATTGTCTGTGGTATAGCTGAACTTTGGAATATATATAGTCCAGCCATAACGTTTCTGAGCATCGTAGAAGGCATTACGGAGTCCATTGTTTGCACTCACACCTCCTGCAACAGCCACATGTTTGATACCAGTCTGTTTTACTGCCTTCTTCAGTTTCTTCATAAGGATATCCACAATAGTCCACTCCAGTGAAGCAGCGATATCCTCCTTGTTTTTCTCGATGAAATCGGAATCTTCTGCCACCCATTTCTGAAGAGAATACAGGAAAGAGGTCTTCAGTCCTGAGAAGCTATAGTCGAGGTCTGGTATATTAGGTTCTGAGAATTGAAAAGCCTTAGGATTACCCTGACGAGCCAGACGGTCGATGATAGGACCACCGGGATATCCCAGTCCCATCACCTTCGAGCACTTGTCGATAGCCTCACCGGCAGCATCGTCGATAGTCTGACCTAAGACCTCCATATCATTATATGCATTCACCTTCACAATCTGTGAATTTCCACCACTAACCAACAGACAGAGGAAAGGGAGAGGAGGCTGATGAACATCATCATCACTCTCCTTGATAAAATGCGCCATCACATGTCCCTGAAGATGGTTCACATCTATCATAGGGATACCTAGACTACGGGCAAAACCCTTAGCAAAACTGACTCCTACTAGCAGAGAACCCATAAGCCCTGGCCCTCTGGTGAAAGCAATCGCTGTCAACTGCTCCTTGGTGATACCAGCCTTCTTAATGGCCTGATCCACTACAGGAACGACATTCTGCTGATGTGCTCTTGATGCCAGTTCGGGAACCACACCCCCATAAGCCTCATGAACAGCCTGCGATGCAGTGACATTACTGAGTAGTATACCATTCTTAAGAACTGCAGCTGACGTATCGTCACAGCTTGACTCTATACCTAATATATATATATCCTTATCCACTATTCTCTATTCACTAATATGTAAGTATCTCCACACCATGCTCTGTCATCAGCAGAGTATGCTCCCACTGGGCACTTGGAAGCTCATCATCGGTGATTACCTCCCATCCATATGGATCATCTTCATCAACAAACACCCGCCAGGTACCCAAGTTAATCATCGGTTCGATGGTGAACACCATACCCGGAACAAGAAGCATTCCTGTACCTCGATGTCCGAAATGGGCTATATCCGGTTCCTCATGGAACTGAAGCCCTACCCCATGACCACAGAGGTCACGAACCACTCCATAGTTGTATTTCTTACAGTGTTTCTCTATCGCATGACCGATGTCACCAACGAAAGAGTAAGGCTTCGCCACTTCCATACCTATCTCAAGGCATTCCTTTGCCACGCGTACCAGCTGTTCCTTCTCTGGCGTTGTCTTGCCGATGATGAACATTCTGCTGGCATCAGCATAATAGCCGTCAAGGATAGTCGTGAAGTCTACGTTGATGATATCACCTTCCTGGAGCACATCCTCTTCCTTAGGAATACCGTGACACACCACCTCATTGATTGAAGTGCATACGCTCATCGGGAATCCCTCGTAGTTGAGACATGCCGGAATGGCATCATGCTCTTCGCAGTACGTACGACAAATCTGGTCTATCTCCAGCGTCGACATTCCTGCATGTATCTTCTTCGCCACCTCATCGAGCACTCCAGTGTTGATGACACCTGCCTTACGGATACCTTCTATCTGTTCCGGGGTCTTTATCAGTTCACGCGTAGGCACTTCCTTACCTTTGTTCTCCCAGTACATGATGGTCTTGTCCATCTCTGTAGGTTCCTGTCCCGGCAGACAGTGCCAACGTCTTTTCATGTTCCTTACTGTCATCCTTATACCTTATTATATATTATAAGCGGGTGCAAAATTACTCACTTTTAATGAAACAACCAAATATTTGGCACGGTATTTGCAAGATGAATGTCAAACGTTTAAAAATGACATATTATGCAAAAAGGTAACATTGGTGTAACGACTGAGAATATTTTCCCGGTCATCAAAAAGTTTCTTTATAGTGATCACGAGATCTTCCTCCGTGAGATGGTTTCAAATGCAGTAGACGCTACGCAGAAGTTGAAGACCCTTCAGGAGAAGGGCGATTTCAAGGGAGAGCTAGGTGATCTTACAGTCCGTGTGAACTTCGATGCCGACAAGGGTACTATTACCATCAGCGATCATGGTATCGGAATGACAGAGGAGGAGATCGACAAGTATATCAATCAGATAGCCTTCTCTGGAGTAACCGACTTCCTTGAGAAATACAAGGATAATGCCAATAATATCATCGGTCACTTCGGACTGGGATTCTACTCAAGCTTCATGGTATCTAAGAAGGTGGAGATCATCACAAAATCCTGGAAGGATGGTTCTAAGGCTGTGAAGTGGAGTTGTGACGGTAGTCCTGCCTACGAGATCGACGATGCAGAGCGTGAGGATCGTGGCTCCGACATTATCCTTTATATCGACGATGATTGCAAGGAGTTCCTCGATAAGTACAAGCTTGAGGGACTGCTTAACAAGTACTGTAAGTTTATGGCTGTGCCAGTAGCCTTCGGCAAGAAGACCGAATGGAAAGACGGCAAACAGGTAGATACCGATGAGGATAACATCATCAATAATGTAGAACCTCTGTGGACCAAGACCCCAAGCACACTAAAAGACGAGGACTACAAGAGTTTCTATCGCACCCTCTATCCTATGAGCGATGAGCCTCTGTTCTGGATTCACCTGAACGTTGACTACCCATTCAACCTCACTGGTATCCTTTATTTCCCGAAGATCAAGTCAAACATCGAACTACAGCGTAATAAGATACAGCTCTATTGTAATCAGGTGTTTGTAACTGATCAGGTGGAAGGTATCGTTCCTGAGTTCCTTACCTTGCTGCATGGAGTCATCGACTCTCCAGACATTCCTCTGAACGTAAGCCGCAGCTATCTGCAGAGCGACCGTGAGGTAAAGAAGATCTCTACCTATATCACAAAGAAGGTAGCAGACCGTCTGAAGGCTATCTTCGCAGAGAACCGTAAGGAATATGAGGAGAAGTGGGACGACCTGAAGCTCTTCATCAACTACGGAATCCTCTCTGAGGAGAACTTCTACGATCGTGCCAAGGACTTCGCGCTTATGAAAGATACTGAGGGTAAGTATTTCACCTTCGATGAATATAAGACACTTATCGAGGCTTCTCAGAAGGACAAGGACGACATGCTCGTTTATCTCTATGCTACCGATAAGGAAGAGCAGTACAGCTATATCAAGGCTGCTCAGGACAAGGGTTATTCAGTACTTCTGCTTGATGGTCAGCTCGATGTTCCTACCATCCAGACGCTTGAACAGAAGTTTGAGAAGAGCCGTTTCACACGTGTAGACTCTGACATCATCGACCGTCTGATTGTCAAGAGCGACGCTCCTAAGTCAGACCTCTCTGAGGACGAGAGTGACAATTTGTCAGCAGTGTTCCGTACTCAGTTGCCAAAGATCGACAAAGCAGAATTTATAGTTCAGGTTGATGCTCTCGGTGCAGAGTCCCGTCCTGTCATCATCACACAGAATGAGTATATGCGTCGTATGAAGGACATGAGTAAGTTCCAGGCAGGTATGGGATTCTATGGTCAGATGCCTGACAGTTTCAACCTCGTGCTCAACTCTGACCATCCACTTGTCAAGAAGGTGCTCGATGAGAGTAAGTCTGCCACTGAGGAGGCTCTGAAGCCTATAGTGTCTGAACTTAAGGGTCAGGAGGCTCGTCTGGCAGCCATCTGTCAGGCTCAGGACAAGAAGAAATATGATGAACTGACTCAGGAGGACAAAGATCAGAAGGCAGAGGCAGAGAAGGCTGTCCAGGAACAGAAGGACAAGAAACAGCAGGTTCTTGCCGACTATGCCAAGGGTAACTCTATCGTTCACCAGCTCATCGACCTCGCGCTCCTACAGAACGGTATGCTTAAGGGCGAGGCACTCGATAAGTTTCTCAAACGTTCAGTAGACCTGATAAAATAAGAAAAGCTCCCAGCCGGGAGCTTTTTTATTTCTTTAATTCGTACAGTCTGGTCCTATAAGCCTTACGAAGCTTGCGTACAGCCTTGTCTCGAATCTGACGCACACGTTCTCTCTTGAGATCCATATCCTCAGCTATCTCAGCCATCGTCTCATGTTCTTGGTCAATGCCGAAATAAGCATTCACTACCCTACTCTCACGTTTATCAAGAGCCCCCAAGGCAAACTCTATGGCATCCTCGATAGCCTCAGAGTGGATACGTTCGTCGGCAAAAGGAGCATCCTGATTGATGATAACAGAGAGCAGACTCATATTTGTACGATGTCCCAGGGGAGCATCGACAGAGAGAGGCATACTCTGCTGACGCGCTGCCATCTCATTCTTAACATCCTTGGGAACAGTATATAGACCTGTCTGCTGGTCTATCGCTTTCTCGATAAACTGACGGACATAGACCACTGCGTAGTTCACGAAACGAGTACCTTTTGATGCGTCAAACTTCCCTGCGGCTTTCATCAGTCCGAGATTGCCTTCACTAATAAGGTCATCCATAGAGAGACCTTTGCCCTTATACTGACTGGCGATAGAAACAACAAAACGGAGGTTGGCCTCCACAAGTTTGTTGAGCGCACGGGTGTTTCCGGCCTTTATCTGCTCAGAGAGCTTGGCTTCTTCCTCAACAGAGAGCAGTGACTCACGACCTATCTCATCCAAATATCTGTTTAATCCTGAATCTTCCATAAGACATAATTTTTCTGCAAAGATACGATTTATTTTTGTATTAACAAAAAAAGAGAGGAAATCTTTCGATTTTCTCTCTTCTTGTGATTCCGGCGGGATTCAAACCCACAACCTTCTGATCCGTAGTCAGATGCTCTATTCAGTTGAGCTACGGAACCCTCTTGGCTCCTCATTTCTGATTTGCGGGTGCAAAGGTACACACTTTTTTTGAACTAACCAAATGTTTTTGCGACTTTTTTCGAAAAAAGTGCATTTTTTACACAATTATACGTGTTTTATGGTAATTCTCGCGGAATTCCGAAGGACTACAGCCCTTCTTTTTCTTAAATATACGGTTAAAGTTGCTGAGGTTATTAAACCCGCAACCGTAACCTATTTCCGCTATAGAATGCGTACTGTCAACCAACATCCTACTGGCGTAGCCAAGACGTAGGTCGATGATATAATCACTGAGGTTACGTCCTGTATGAAGTTTAAAGAAGCGACTGAAAGCGCTTGGGCTCATCCCAGCAAGACTTGCCACTTCAGAAAGGCGTATCTCGTTCTTATAGTTCTGGTTGATATAGTTCTTTACCTTAAGCACTCGTCTGCTGTCGCTGGCCACCTCCACTTTTGCATAGCTGCTTGTAGCAAGTGTCCTGGCGCCATCACATCGCGAGAGTTCGTAAAGGATGGTCATAAACTGCGTAAAGGCATAAAAACCGTCCTTGATACTGCTTAGGGTGTTCAGATGCTGATACACCTTCATGATAGCATCCATCGGGAAACACAGTCCCTTACGTGCCTCAAGCATCATATTACGAAGTGAAGTGAATGGATTCTTTCCCAAGAAACTGGAAGAATCGAAATTCAGGTCAAAGTGTACAGTTATCTCATGGATATCCTCACTAATACATGTGTTCTGTTCCCATACATGCTCCAAATCCGGAGAAGTAATAAGCACCAGGTCATAATCACCGATCACCTCACTTGAGTCACCCACTGTTCGACGCACACCTGGGGCATGCTCAACGAAGTTCAGTTCATATACCTCATGGTTGTGGATGGGATATGTAAACTCTTTCTTGTGGCGCTCTGCAATATAGAGCAGATCTTTACCCATCAAAGGGGTTATCTCATGTATGACCTTCGAATCCTCCATCAAATCTTCAGTTCCTTAAGAATTTCAGACATACGCTGCATATTCTTGATACGCATGGGAACGAGTGGCAGACGCAGTATATTATTGATAAATCCCATCTCTGAGAGCATAGCCTTTACACCTGCTGGGTTGCCATCAACGAACAGCAGTGAGAAGAGATCGGTAAATCGATGATGTATCTTACGGGCTGGAT
Organism: uncultured Prevotellaceae bacterium; assembly: GCA_902776935.1. Classification (GTDB taxonomy): domain Bacteria; phylum Bacteroidota; class Bacteroidia; order Bacteroidales; family Bacteroidaceae; genus Prevotella. Next base: position 29,694 of record CACYRS010000008.1, read on the forward strand.
CATATTCGCCACGCATCTGCAGTCGAATCATCTTTGAGAACTCCTTAGGAAGGGCATTACCAATAACACTGATCACGCCTACTGCTCCACAGCTTACCATAGGGAAAGTGAGAGCATCATCACCAGAGATAACGTCGAAGTCATTGGGCTTGTTCTTTATAATCTCATCCACCTGTTCGAGATTTCCACTTGCCTCCTTGATGGCAACGATATTCTGACAGTCACGAGCCAGACGCACCGTAGTGGCAGCCTGCATGTTGACACCAGTACGACCAGGGACATTATATAGCACTACTGGCAGTTTTGTTGCTGCAGCGATTGTCTTAAAGTGCTGGTAGAGACCTTCCTGAGACGGTTTGTTGTAATAAGGACAGACACTCAATATGCCGTCAACGCCTCGGAAATCACCTGTCTTCAACTCTTCCACCACCGCAGCAGTGTTATATCCACCACATCCCATCAGGATGGGCACACGTCCCTGAACATAGTCAACGATTGTGTCTTTAATCTTTAGTTTCTCGGCCGGAGTAAGCACAGGCGTCTCACCAGTAGTTGCGAGAATACAAAAAAAGTCGGCACCGTTGTTGAGCTGATAGTCGAGCAGACGTATCAATGCCTCGTAGTCAACGGAGCCGTCTTCCTTGAAAGGGGTAATGAGGGCGATGCCCAGTCCCTTGAAAATATTGTGTACCATACAGTATGAATTTGCGTTGTGAAATGGCAAAGTGCCTAATTCGGCTGCAAATTTACACAATTTTATTCAGAAACCCTACATCTTGCCCTTATTTTTTGCAAAAAAGTATTATTCTGCTTTAAAGAGGTCTTTAATTCCACCTATAGAACCCAGCAAATTGGTAGCCTCATATGGCAGATATACAGTCTTAGTCTTGTCACCCTCAGCCAGTTCCTGCATCATCTGGATGTACTTCTGTGCAAGCAGATAGTTGGCAGGATTGGTACTCTTGCCTACAGCCTCAGAGATAAGTTCGATGGCCTTAGCCTCTGCCTCTGCCTTACGGATACGTGCCTGAGCCTCTCCTTCTGCCTCGAGGATAGCCTGTTCCTTGGCGGCCTCTGCCTTATTCACGATGGCAGTACGCTCTCCCTCAGAAGCAAGAATCTCGGCAGCTTTCTGTCCTTCTGAGGTCAGAATCTGGGCTCGTTTGTTACGCTCTGCCTGCATCTGCTTCTCCATAGCTGTTAGTACAGAGTCAGGAGGAGTGATATCCTGCAGCTCCACACGATTAACCTTTACTCCCCACTTGTCGGTAGCATCGTCGAGCACAGCAGAGAGTTTCTTATTGATGGTGTCGCGTGAGGTGAGTGTCTCGTCGAGTTCCAGCTCTCCGATGATGTTACGAAGTGTGGTCTGAGTCAGTTTCTCGATGGCGTTTGGCAGGTTATTGATCTCGTATGTAGCTTTGAATGGGTCTACAATCTGGAAATAAAGAAGGGCATTGATCTCTGTCTGAACATTATCCTTGGTAATCACGTTCTGCTTCGGGAAGTCATATACCTGCTCACGAAGGTCGATGGTGGTTGAATACTGATATCGCCCGTGATTGAGCACTACAATACTCTTCGCACGATCGATAAAAGGAATGATGATGTTGATACCTGGCTGCAGAGTAGCATAATAGCGTCCTAAACGCTCTATTATCTTTGTCTCTGACTGAGGGATGATAACAAGGGCCATCTTGGCGAAGATAATCACCAATAATACGATAGCCAGGAAAATGAAAAACATTGTATCCATAATTATATTTTTTATTTTGTATTTCTTATTTTTTATTATTTATTTCGTGCCCTCTACTGTGATGATTGTGCTTTCGCGGGCTATAACGCGTACGTTTGAGCCTTGGGGGATGTCCTGTGGCTCATTAGTGACAGCCTTCCAGATGTCGCCGTCAATCTGAACCCTTCCAAAACCATCGGCTTTGATGGTCTCCACGACCCTACCCTGACGCCCCATCAGAGCATCGGCATTACTCACACGATTATCCTCGCCCTTGTGAAGATAACGTTTGGCAAAGGGACGAACCCAGAATAGGCTTATAAGCGAGAAGACAGCAAAGACGAGCAACTGCATATAGATTCCCAACCCACATGCTGCGGCTATGGCAGCAAAGAAGGCTCCTATGGAGAAACAGATGATGAAGAAGTCACCAGCCGTAAGCTCCAGAATCAGACATACGACGGCTATCACCGCCCACATCTGCCATAAGTGTTGTGCCAAGTAATCAATCATACCTAATATTATTTAAAGTGATAAAACAAAATCATCCCAATCCTTCGACGAGCCTTTCTGTCCGAAAACCTTCTGATAAAGCCTGCTTCGAGTAGAAGCAACGCTCTCCTTTGAGTGAGCTGTAAGCAGGGCTATATCCTTCGGCTGGATTCGCACTTTGATAAGTAAGCTCACGTGATAGTCTTGTTCGGTCATACGATAGAGGCTGTACAGTTTCTCTGTAAAGCCTGTATATATGCCGTCTACCAACTGGGCTAGATCCAGCCAGTCGTGATAGTTCAGACTCTTACCGGCCTCCAGACATTCCTGCAAGTGGATATATATGTCGGAAGAGAATACGATGGTCTCTGCCTGTTGGCGCTTCTCGTTTTCTATAAGAGCCACCTCATTATTATACGCGAGGGTAGCCTTCTTTTCCTCAAGCTCAAGTCGCAGGAGAGAGTTCTCGTCGCCAAGTTTCTTTAGAAGTACCTCCAGCTCACGAATCTTGGTTTCGTTCTGTGCGACGCTCTGCTGGCTTTGAGCCTGTTGCTGTTGCTGAAGGCTGTGAACCTTGTCAAGGCGGGCCTGCAAGTCCTGCACCTTACGCCGGCTACTCTGCACCGTCACTACAAACAGCACTGCATACACCAGTATTCCTATGACTATTTCGTAAATCATAGTGCAAAGGTAATGCTTTTTCCTGAATCCTCCAAACTTTTACGTTCGCAATAGTTTTCAATCCCTTTTCAAGTTCGCAAAAGTTTGCAGGACGCAATGTTGCCTCTGTGCCCCGGACAAGCGTCTTAAGCGTCTGAAACGTCTTAGCGTCTTTTTTAAATAATTACATGCGCAGAGAGAATAACAGAAAAGAATAGTTAATATATATTAATTATATTACAAATTATATATAAGGTGCGTGAGCTGTGAATCTTTGCGAGGCTATTTGTGCATATTTGCAAAAAATGCAAAAAGACGTTTCAGACGCTTTATAATAACGTCATTATCATTATTTGTCTTTTACAAATTTTACCAGAAGTTTTGAAGTGAATATTTGTGATGGCTATGAAAAGTTCGTACCTTTGCAATGTCAAAGAAAAAAGATGAAATTTGCGGCCTGCCCAGGCGACAAAAATTTCCTAGCGCGCGGGGCAGTGTTTTCAGGGCAAAGCCAAAAAACAGAGTCGATTCGGAGATAAGTAAAAATATCAAACAATCTATTAACTGTCAAAATTTTATTGATTTATGGCACTTAAAGAAAAAGCAGTTTCGTAAGGCCCGACACAATAAAAAGACATGAATAAACGTTATTGAAAAGAAGATGTACGGAAAAGTGTATCATAGCATATCCAGCAGGCAGAAGAAGGTCATTGCAATAGTGACCATTCTGCTGCTCTCCCTCACCCTGCCCCTGCATGCCGACGACTTTACGCTAAGGGGAAAGGTGGTGGACAATGAGGAGAAGGCTCTCGAACTTGTTACCGTATCATGCCTGAAACAAGGCAAAGTGACGATGACCAACCTGAAGGGCGAGTTTACACTCAACCTGCAAATTGAGGACTCTGTAGAGGTAAGATTCTCGATGGTTGGCTATGCCAGCAGGAAGAGGGTGTTCCGCAAACCTAAGGGCAAGATGACGATAACGCTGGTGATGCAACCTATGGAAGCCCTGCAGGAAGTGACAGTGACAGAGCGCAGACGACAGACATCAGGCACTGAACAGCTGGACATAAAAGACGCAAAACAAGGACCATCTACCACTGGCAATGCCGTAGAGGAGCTCATCCAACAGCAGGCAGGTGTATCGACTCATAACGAACTTTCGTCGCAGTATAACGTCAGAGGAGGATCATTCGACGAGAACTCTGTTTATATTAACAATGTCGAAATATACAGGCCTATGCTCATAAGTAGCGGACAACAGGAAGGGCTGTCTGTCATTAATGCCGACATGGTGGAGAAAATAGGATTCTCATCAGGAGGATTCGAAGCGAAATATGGCGACAAGATGTCGTCAGCCCTCGACATCACATATAAGAAGGTTAAAGACTTTGAGGCCAATGCTACAGCATCGCTCTTGGGAGCAAGTGGATATGTAGGTGTTGGAAACAAGATTTTCTCGATGACTCACGGAATAAGATATAAGACAAACAGGTATCTGTTAGGCTCATTAGAAACTACTGGAGAGTACAAGCCTAATTTTCTTGATTATCAGACTTATATCAGTTATAGACCTAATCAGAGATGGACTATTGATTTTATAGGCAACATATCTGAGAATCACTATAACTTCATACCAAAGGATCGTGAGACCAGTTTTGGTACAATGCAGGATGTGAAATCGTTTAAGGTCTATTTCGACGGACAAGAGAAAGACGTATTCAGAACATTGTTCGGAACAGCATCGATAACGAGACATTTTGGGGACTATACAAAAATAAAATTCCTTACATCAGCATTCCACACCAAAGAAAAAGAGACATACGACATTATAGGTCAATACTGGCTCGATGACACACAGACAACGGAGAACTTGGGAGTTGGAACGTATATGGAACATGCCCGAAACTACCTTACTGCAGATGTGATTAGTTTTAAACTCATAGGCAACCACAAGACCCAGCATCACGACATCGAGGCAGGACTGACATATAAGACAGAACATATCAAAGAACAACTAAGTGAATATGAGATGCGCGATTCCAGCGGTTATTCATTGCCACATCAGTCTGACAGACTCGATCTTATTTATACGCTGTCGGCAAATAATGATGTGAAGAGCCATCGAATCGAGGCATATATCCAGGATACGTATAAATTTGCAAAGGGAGAGAACTACTTTACACTCAATTATGGCGTAAGACTGGCCAACTGGTCGTTTAACAAAGAGACAATAGTATCTCCCAGGGCATCAATAGCATTAGTACCGGCCTTTAATCCCAACTACACTTTCAGATTTGCCACAGGTCTGTATTACCAGGCACCTTTCTACAAGGAGATGCGAGATACAGTTACAGTAAATCGCGCAACAACGGCAGTGCTGAATGATAAGATAAAGAGTCAGCAGAGCATACAGTTCATAGCAGCAATGGACTATAGGTTCAAGATGCTCGGCAGACCATTTAAATTTACTGCAGAAGCATATTTCAAGGCCCTATCGAATCTTATTCCGTATAATGTCCAGAATGTGAAAGTAACTTATTACGGAGAGAATCTGGCATCAGGATACACTGCAGGAATAGATTTTAAACTGTATGGAGAGTTTGTTCCGGGAACAGACTCATGGCTGACGTTCTCGTTGATGAAGACCCAGATGAAGATGAATGGCGTTACGTTCCCACAACCAAACGATCAGAGATATGCGATAAACCTCCATTTCACCGACTATTTCCCTGGTACTGACAGATGGAAGATGACTCTCAGACTTGCCTTTGCCGACGGACTGCCTTTTGGAGCGCCACACAGAGGCATAGAAAGTCAGAACTTCCGTGCTCCGGCATATAAGAGAGCAGATATCGGCATGAGTTGGTTGGCAGTCAAGAAAGAGAGGGGGATAAAGCGACTGTGGCTGGGTGTCGACTGCCTGAATCTTTTTGGAATCTCAAACGTCAACAGCTACTATTGGGTAACCGACGTAAGCAACCGCCAGTGGGCAGTTCCTAATTACCTGACAGGCAGACAAATTAACGGTATAATATCGATTGAGCTTTGATATAATAAATTCCTTGTTATTAAAAAAGGCTAAATAAAGGCTCCTTTTCTTCGTTATCTCGTAGGAAATGACTATCTTTGCACATTATTTATTTTAAAATTAACTAATTCGTAAAGATATGAAGATTTCCCACATTGAGCATCTGGGCATCGCAGTTCAGAGCATCGAGGAGAGCCTGCCATACTTCACAGAAGTACTGGGCTTGGAGTGTTATGCAACAGAAGTAGTTGAGGACCAGAAAGTTAAGACTGCTTTCCTTCGCTGTGGCGAGGTAAAATTAGAGTTGCTGGAGCCAACATCACCTGAGAGCACTATCCAGAAGTGGCTCGATAAGGGCAACAAAGGTGTGCACCACGTAGCATTCTGCGTTGAGGATGGTGTTGCCAAAGGTCTTGCAGAAGTATCAGAGAAGGGCGTTCGTCTCATCGACGAGAAGCCACGTAAAGGTGCTGAGGGTCTGAACATCGCATTCCTGCATCCGAAGTCTACCTGTGGTATCCTCACAGAGCTCTGCGAGCACCCAGAATAAATAGTCAAATAGTAAATAGTCAAATAGTCAAATAGAATAATGAGTAAGCAATTAGACAAAATCAAGCAACTCATCGAGAAGCGCGAACAGGCTCGTCTCGGTGGTGGTGAGAAAGCAATTCAGAAGCAGCACGAGCGTGGTAAGTACACAGCACGTGAACGTATTGAGATGTTGCTCGACGAAGGCAGCTTCGAAGAGTATGATATGTTTAAGGAGCACCGTTGCCATAACTTCGGGATGGAGAAGAAGCAGTTCCTTGGTGATGGCGTTGTAGCAGGTAGCGGTACTATCGATGGTCGTCTAGTATTCATCTTCGCACAGGATTTTACCGTTCATGCAGGTTCTCTCTCTGAGACCATGAGTCAGAAGATCTGTAAGGTGATGGATATGGCCATGAAGATGGGTGCACCATGTATCGGTATCAATGACTCAGGTGGTGCACGTATCCAGGAGGGTATCAACGCCCTTGCAGGTTATGCAGAAATCTTCGAGCGTAACATCCTGGCATCAGGTGTCATTCCTCAGATTTCCGGTATCTTCGGTCCTTGTGCCGGTGGTGCTGTATATAGCCCTGCCCTCACCGACTTCACACTGATGATGGAAGGCACATCATATATGTTCCTTACTGGTCCTAAGGTTGTAAAGACCGTTACTGGTGAGGATATCGACCAGGAGCATCTTGGTGGTGCGTCTGTTCATGCCACAAAGTCGGGTGTTACTCACTTCACGGCAAAGACTGAGGAAGAAGGTCTGCAGATGCTGAAGACTCTGCTGAGCTATATTCCATCAAACAACATGGAGACAGCTCCTTTCAAGCCAACAAGCGATCCTATCAACCGTATGGAGGATTCTCTCAATGAGATTATCCCTGAGAACCCCAACGAGGCATACGACATGTATAAGGTGATCGGTGCTGTTGTCGACGATGGCGAGTTCTTCGAGGTTCAGCCTAAGTTCGCAAAGAATATCATCGTAGGTTTCGCACGCTTCAACGGCCAGAGCGTAGGTATCGTTGCCAACCAGCCTTCATGCTATGCTGGTGTGCTCGATGTTAACGCTTCTCGTAAGGGTGCACGTTTCGTACGTTTCTGCGACGCGTTCAATATTCCTATCGTTTCTCTCGTCGACGTTCCTGGATTCCTGCCAGGTACAGGTCAGGAGTACAACGCTGTCATCCTGCATGGTGCTCAGCTGCTTTATGCTTATGGTGAGGCTACAGTGCCCAAGATTACCGTTACACTGCGTAAGTCATACGGTGGATCTCACATCGTTATGGGTTCTAAGCAGCTCCACACCGACCTTAACTACGCTTGGCCATCAGCCGAGATCGCCGTTATGGGAGCCTCTGGTGCTGCTGCAGTGCTCTATGCTAAGGAGGCAAAGGCAAAGAAGGAAGCTGGTGAGGACGTTAAGGCATTCATCGCAGAGAAGGAGGATGAGTACAACGAGCTCTTCGCTAATCCTTATCAGGCAGCCAAGTACGGCTATATCGATGATGTTATTGAACCACGTAACACCCGTTTCCGCATCTGTCGCGGTCTGGCTCAGCTTGCTACCAAGCGTGATGCCCTGCCTGCAAAGAAGCATGGTAATATCCCAATGTAATTAATTGAGAAATATGAACAACGAAGTATATGCAGCTATCGCTCTTGCACTGCATGAGCACTTAGGTAATAACGTTCACGACGTGGAGCCGGGCATCATCACAATCAATGCCCACCCCACTCAGTGGAACGGATATGCGCAAACATTCACACCAAGACCCTAAAAGAGTAAGAAAATGAAAGAATATAAGTATACAATCAACGGCAACAAGTACGAGGTTGTCATCAGCGACATCACTGAGAACATTGCTACTCTTACCGTGAATGGTGAGGAATATACTGTTGAGATGGAGAAGAAGGCTGAGCCCGAGAAGCCAAAGCCTGTTGTTCGCAAAGCAGCTGAAAGTGATGCTTCAGAGGGTGGTTCTTCTGCAGCTTCTTCTGGTTCTGCTTCCGGCACAGCTGTTAAGGCTCCTCTGCCTGGTGTCATCACAGACATCTGCGTAACAGAGGGACAGGAAGTAGCAGCTGGCGACACTGTTGTTGTGCTCGAGGCAATGAAGATGGCCAACGCCCTTCAGGCTGAGAAATCTGGTAAGATCAGTGCTATCGTAGTAAAGATAGGCCAGAGCGTAATGGAAGACGAGGCTCTCGTATATATCGAGTAATCGCTCCTTTATAATAAAAAGAAATCCCAACCTCCAACGAGGCTGGGATTTTTTCTTACTTACATTTATCAAGCCATTCTTTAAGTGCATACCGGGGAACACCTCTTTTGATGGCGGCATTAAGTTCCTTTCTCGCTTCATCCATACGATAGAGTCGTATGAGGATATCAGCCTTTGAGACAACAAAACCTGATTTGAGCGGTTTCCTACGTATGGCCTCGTCCCAGTCATAGAGGGCGATATCATACTGCTTCATCTCTGTCTCATAGGCAGCCCTTGCAGCATAAGCATCGGCAGAGTCAGGGAACATCTGTATCAGACGGTTAAGCTCATCTGTCGTCTCTGTCTTGCGTCCCAGCTTCTGCAACACATGGGCTAGCCCCAATCGAGCCTCGAAATGCTCAGGCTCCAGTAAGAGAAACGACTCATAGTCTACACGAGCCAGATCATAGTGCTTCTGTTGCATATGCACATAGGCACGGAAATAGAGGGCGGCAAGATTCTTCTCGTCAGCATGAAGTATCTTTCCGTATTCAGCAAGTGCATAGTCCCATTGCTCGAGATTGATGTTAGCCTCAGCCTTAAGAAGATGAAGGTTGAGGTTATTGGGGTCCTTGCCTATCTTTGCATTTAACATCTCAAGGGAATCCCGCCATTCCTGACGCGTCTGGGCTGAGAGCCCAGACACCAGGAGTAGCGATATGAAAAACAGTAGTTGTCTATGCATTCTTTATATAATTAACAATCCACTCTCCTACCTCACGTGTTCCATACTTTGCTCCGCCCTCTACCTGTATCTCAGGTGTTCTCACATTGGCATCAAGGGATGCATTTACAGCTTTACGGATAAGGGCACCTTCTTCCTTGAGTCCGAAGTGCTCAAGCAACATTGCTGCTGAGAGTATCTGAGCCAGAGGATTGGCAAGGTTCTGTCCTGCTGCCTGAGGCCATGAGCCATGAACGGGCTCAAAAAGTGGAGTATGTTCTCCGAGCGATGATGATGGCTGCAGACCCATTGAACCCGTAATACAACTTGTCTCGTCTGTCAGGATATCTCCAAAGGTGTTCTCTGTCACGATAACATCGAAGAAACGTGGTTCAGTGAGTACTCGCATCGAGGCATTGTCGATAAACATATAGTCTGTGCGCACCTCAGGATACTGAGGTTCCATCTCTTTAGCTATCTGACGCCACAGACGTGATGAAGCAAGCACATTTGCCTTATCTACAACAGTGAGATGTTTATTCCTCTGCATAGCCATCTCGAAACCGAGTTTCAGAATTCGCTCAATCTCAGGACGGGTATAGATGTCTGTATCATAAGCCATATTGTCATCCTGGTGCTTCTCACCGAAATACATTCCTCCAGTGAGTTCACGAAGCACGATGAAATCGGCACCGCGGATGAGTTCATCCTTGAGTGGGGACTTATGGAGCAGACACTCGAATGTTGCCACAGGACGAACATTTGCAAAGAGTCCCAGTTTCTTACGCATGGCCAGAAGACCTGTCTCTGGACGGATCTTTGCCGTCGGGTCATTGTCGTACTTCAGGTCACCGACAGCTGCAAAGAGTACTGCGTCAGCACGCATACATACCTCATGGGTTGAGTCGGGATATGGGTCTCCCACTTCCTCAATGGCATGGGCACCACAGATGGCCTCTTCGTAAATAAACTCATGACCACACTTCTCTGCTATCGCATCGAGCACAGACACACCTTGTTTCATAATCTCGGGACCGATACCATCGCCCGCGAGAATCGCTATATTCAGTTTCATAGTCTATCGTTTTGTTCGTTTTCTATTATATTAAGCATTTTAAAAGTTGCCTTGATAGCTGCTTCTGTCTGGTCGGCATCAAGACCACGGGTACGGAGCATCTTACCATTGTCATTCCATGTGATAACAGTCTGCACAAGTGCATCAGTACGACCACCGGGAGGAATAGTCACCGCATAGTTGGCAAGCAACGGGAAAGTGCGGTCAAGATACTTACGGTATATAAATCGCAGTGCCTTGACGAAAGCATCATACTGACCGTCACCTGTGGCACCTGCCTCATACTGCTGACCGTTTATCTCAACCTTAATATTTGCACCTGGCTTAAGACCATAGGCGGTAGATACCACATAACTAACCAGTTTCACCTTATCCTCTGGGGCATCGTGCTTGAGCACATCACTCACGATAAATGGCAGATCTTCCTGGGTTACAATCTCTTTCTTGTCACCAAGCTCTGTGATTCGCTGGGTTACACGACGGGTCTGTTCTGGTGTCAACTCCAGACCCAACTCCTCGAGATTCTTCGCGATATTTGCCTTACCACTATTCTTACCCAAGGCGTATTCTCTTCGTCTTCCGAATCGCTCAGGCACAAGGTCGTTCTGATAGAGATTGTCTTTCTTGTCACCATCAGCATGGACACCAGCCACCTGGGTAAAGACATTGTCTCCGATGATAGGCTGATTAGGCGCAACGGCTATACCACTATAGCTCTCTACAAGACGTGAGATGTCGTTGAGCTTATTCTCAATGATATTTGTCTTTGCGTGGAACTGATCCTTCAGAATCACCTGGACACTTGAGAGAGGTGCATTACCACAACGTTCACCTAGTCCGTTGACTGTTACATGCAGCCCCTTGGCACCACTAAGCACAGCAGCCAATGAGTTAGAAACTGCCAAATCGTAATCGTTATGGGCATGGAAGTCAAAATGTGTATCGGGATATCTCTTTATCATCTTCCTGAAGTATTCGATACACTGGAGGGGATTCATAATTCCCAACGTGTCGGGCAACATAAAACGACGGATACCACAGTCGCACAGAGCATCCATCAACTGATAAACGTATGATGGCGACTCCTTCATTCCATTCGACCAGTCCTCGAGATACAGATTAACGGTAATACCCTTGCCTCGGGCGTATCTCACCTCTTTCCGTATATCTTCGATATGTTCCTCGGGGGTCTTATGAAGCTGTTGGGTACAGTGTTTCAACGATCCCTTTGCCAACAGATTCAGCGTCTTACAACCGCAACTATCAATCCAGTCGGTACTCTTTCCGTCATCCACAAATCCAAGAACCTCCACCCTTCCGAGCTTCTCGATCTTCTCTGCATAACGACAGATCATCTGCACTGCCTCTTTGTCACCATCTGACACACGGGCTGAAGCTACCTCAATACGATCCACATTCAAATCATGAAGCAACATACGGGCCATCATCAGCTTCTCGTGTGGAAGAAAAGAAACGCCGCTGGTCTGTTCGCCGTCACGAAGGGTGGAGTCCAAAATCTCTACAAACGGTTCTTTTCGCTTGAACCTGTAACCGATCTCATCGACAGAATCATTTGTGATAATGTTCTGCTTCTCCCACTCTAATGTCTTATCATGATTATGAACCAGGAAATCAATGTCATCCAAACCATTGATAAGACAATGTTTCTTATAGGCATTGATCTCGAATGTCTCACTATGACCTGTAGAGAGGTTAGTGACAGTCTGATTGGGGAGATCGACTTTCACCTGTGTCTGAGGATTATCCTTAATACTCTGGAAGAGTTCGCTAAGGAACTGCTCACTTACCTGTACTGGCAGAACGAAATTATTCAGTTCGTTGTTCTTGTGGATATCGGCAAAGAAACTGCTGATGACCACCCTGAAACCATAACCTGCGATAGCCCAGGCAGCATGTTCTCTGGAAGAACCGGAACCGAAGTTCTTTCCTACCACAAGGATACATCCGGAATATTCTGGATTATTCAATACAAAATCCTTATTTGGTGTACCGTCAGCATTATATCTCCAGTCTCTGAAGAGATTATCTCCGAAGAAACTCTCCTCCCTCGTCGTAGCCTTCAGAAACCTTGCAGGGATAATCTGGTCGGTATCCACATTCTCCAACTGCAACGGCACGCAAGTCGATGTAATAACATTAAACTTCTGTTTCATAATAACTCTCTTGGATCTGTGATTTCTCCTGTTATTGCTGCGGCAGCAGCTGTCAAAGGCGAAGCAAGGACTGTTCTTGCTCCAGGTCCTTGTCTTCCCTCGAAATTCCTGTTAGAAGTAGATACACACAGTTTACCTGCTGGTACCTTGTCGTCATTCATAGCCAAACAAGCAGAACAGCCAGGCTGACGAATCTCAAAACCAGCCTCATTAAGGATCTTATCTAGTCCTTCCTCACGTATCTGGCGATCTACATCCCACGAACCAGGAACGAGCCACGCTACAACATCATCAGCCTTCTTATGTCCTTCCACTATAGAAGCAAAGGCTCTGAAGTCTTCTATGCGTCCATTGGTACAGGCACCAAGGAAAACATAATCGACCTTCTTCCCTATAAGCTTCTCTCCTGCCGAGAATCCCATATACCTCAGTGACTTCTCGAAATTAGCATCTCCAGAAGAAGGGATATTCTCACTTATGCCTATACCCATGCCCGGATTTGTGCCGTAAGTGATGCGTGGCTCTATATCGGTAGCATCAAAAGACAGTTCCTTATCAAACACTGCATCATCGCCACTCTTCAAGGTCTTCCAGTATTCCAGAGCCTTTTCCCATTGACAACCCTTGGGAGCATACTCCCTGCCTCTGATATAATCAAAGGTAGTCTCGTCGGGAGCAATAAAACCTCCTCTGGCACCCATCTCTATCGAGAGATTACAAAGTGTCAGGCGACCTTCCATTGACAGGTTCTTAACCACCTCTCCTGTATATTCAACAAAATAACCTGTTGCTCCGGAAGTGGTTATCTGCGACATGAGATAAAGTGCCACATCCTTTGCAGTGACTCCTTCACCTAATTTCCCGTTTATACTGATACGCATCGACTTGGGCTTCTGCTGAAGAATACACTGCGAAGCAAGCACCATCTCCACTTCTGAAGTGCCAATACCAAAAGCTATAGCCCCCATAGCACCATGTGTAGAGGTGTGGGAATCACCACAAACGATTGTCATTCCTGGAAGCGACAGACCTTTTTCAGGTCCTACCACATGGATAATACCATTATCCTTCGACATCATACCGAAGTGTGCCAGTCCGAAGTCTACTGCATTCCTCTCAAGTGCATCTACCTGTTTCTTTGAAACCGGATCGGCTATGGGCTTATCCTGATCATGAGTAGGGGTATTATGATCTGGCATACAGAAAATCTGTTGAGGACGGAAACACTTAAGTCCCCTCGCCCTCATACCATCAAAAGCCTGAGGAGATGTCACCTCATGACAGTACAGGCGGTCGATATACAACTGAGTAGGTCCACCCTCTATCTGCTGTACCACATGCTTGTCCCATATCTTATCAAAAAGCGTATTCATATCTATTCACCATTCTTAAACTTATTGATACAGTCGATATAAGCCTCAACAGAAGCTGTAACGATATCAGTGTCAGCTCCGAATCCATAGTAGAGACTACCATCATATTCTACTTGCATGTGTACCTTTCCGACATCGTCAGATCCCTTCGATATGGCCTGAATAGTAAACTCCTTTAGAGTCATCTGTTTCATTATAATCTTTTTAAGGGCCTTGATAGCGGCATCAACAGGACCATTACCAGAAGCAGCTGCCTCAAACTTCTGTCCGGAGATATCAAGACCGATACTGGCCACACTCCTGACGCCCTTGCCTGTTGTCACTTGTAAAAAGTCGAGTCTTACAGAATGTGACTCTGCTGTATCAGCACCGGCTAACATCAGCACATCAGCATCACCGACTTCTTTCTTCTGATCTGCCAGTATCAGGAATTTCTCATATATCTTATCGAGCTTATTCTCGTCAAGGTCTACACCATTGATATGCAGACGATGCTTCAAGGCTGCACGACCAGAACGGGCAGTCAACAGTATGCTGTTGTCATCGATGCCAACATCCTTGGGATCCATAATTTCATAGGTATGCACATTCTTCAACACGCCATCCTGATGAATGCCTGAGGAATGGGCAAAGGCATTACGACCCACAACGGCTTTGTTTGGCTGTACCGGCATATTCATTAATGAAGACACCATCCTCGAAGTGGGATAGATCTTCGTTGTGTTGATATTCGTATCTATACCGAGACTCTTATGGCACTTAAGGATCATAGCGATCTCCTCCAGCGATGTATTTCCTGCTCTTTCTCCAATACCATTGATTGTCACCTCAACCTGGCGGGCACCAGCCATCACTCCACTGAATGTATTGGCTGTCGCCATACCCAGATCATTATGACAATGGGTAGAGATAATCGCCCGATCGATGTTATCCACATGTTCCTTTAGATATTTGATTTTATCAAAATACTCCTGAGGAAGGCAATAGCCCGTAGTGTCGGGGATGTTAACTACTGTTGCACCAGCCTTTATAACAGCCTCAACCACCTGTGCCAGATATTCATTGTCGGTACGTCCTGCATCCTCACAGTAGAATTCCACATCGTCTACAAAACGCTTGGCATACTTCGTAGCGGCGACAGCACGTTCAAGGATTTCCTCACGAGTGGAGTTGAATTTATACATTATATGCTCATCACTTGTACCGATACCAGTATGTATACGCTTGTGCTTGGCATACTTCAGGGCATCAAAGGCTACGTCTATGTCACGCTCCACAGCTCGTGTCAATGCGCAAATAGTTGGCCATGTGACCGCCTTTGATATCTCAATTACGGAATTAAAATCACCAGGACTCGAAATAGGGAATCCAGCCTCGATTACATCGACACCTAACTGTTCTAAAGCCTTTGCTACCTGAATCTTCTCAATAGTATTCAGTTGGCACCCTGGTACCTGCTCTCCATCTCGGAGTGTTGTGTCAAAAATAAACAATCTGTCACTCATAATCTTTATTTAGCTTAATGTGTAAAATCTGCACCTGATGACTGAAATAAAAAGCCTTTCACACTCGGAAGTGAGAAAGGCTCTATATCATTCTGTAACTTATACCTACTATATATATATACCTAAATCACTTCCGGCTGCACCTTGCAGTCGAATAATAATAAGGTTGCTAAGTAGGTTGAGACTCATCATCTTTTTTCTTTATTTGTTTAAATTCGGGTGCAAAGTTATAACTTTCTTCTGTAATAAACAAACATTTTGTTATTTTTTTGATTAAAAAAGTTACAAACACACACATTTTATACTAATTCATATACTTCACTAGGTACTTTTCGCTTCAATACTTCCAGTTGGATATCTTTCCCTGGAATAATTCCATAGGATCGCAAAGTTGCTTCGACTGTCTTACGAGCCAACTCTGGATGATTATTCTCTTCACTCAGATGACAGAGCCATACATGTTTAAGTTTCTCTGTCATATTCTCTGCAAGGATCTTTCCACAGTCAGTATTCGACAGATGACCATTAGGACTGAGGATACGTGACTTAAGGAACTGAGGATATGGACCACTCTGCAACATCTCTACATCATGATTAGCCTCAAATACAAGATAATTGGCATTTGCAATATGCTGCTTCATCTCCTCCGTTACACTTCCTACATCAGTGATGATGACAAAAATAACACCTTCAGCCTCTATCTCATAACCCACATTCTCACTTGCATCATGTGGCACAAAGAATGGCGTTATTCTAAAATCACCAAGAATAATTGTCTCACTAGGAACAAGCATCTTACGATGTAAAGAAGTAAGTTTACGCTGTACACAATAGTTCATGTCTATTCCATCGTGAACCTTTTCTGTTGCATAGACAGGAACGTTATAGTCGTGACTAAATGCTCCCACAGACTTTATATGGTCTGCGTGATCATGCGTGACAAGGATCTTCCTGACTGATGAAAGACTGATTCCGTAATCCCTCGCATGTTTCTTCAGTGTCCTTAACCCGACTCCTATATCTATAAGTAGTCCGTCAGTCGCAGTACCGAGATAATAGCAATTACCGCTGCTACCGCTTCCAAACGATATAAATTTCAGCATTTGAGTTTTTATTTTGTGCAAAATTACGCAAAAAAGATATTAACACCAAAGATTTTTCATTTCTTCAGCTAATATTTTTAATATTTTAAAAGTAGTACTGATTTTTTTATTACCATCATCAGAAAGGAAGCCCCACAGCAAAGTGAAAAGCAAAATCTCTACTTAATCTGGGATGAATTAAAGGAAAATGATTTTCATCTTCAGTCTTATAAGCAGGATTCACGGCCTTCATACCCATATCAAACCTGATAATGAAATAGTCAAAGTTCAGTCTCAGTCCAATACCATAACTAACTGCTAAATCCTTAAAAATATTACTAAATTGGAATTGACCATCGGGTTGTGAAGGATAATCTCGTAAGGTCCAAATATTTCCAGCATCAACGAACAGGGCTCCTCCAAACTTCCAAAAAAAGTGAGTACGATATTCCAGATTCAGGTCGAGCTTTATATCTCCGGTCTGAGTGATGAAGTTTATATTCCCGTCTTTATCCTTGTATCTTCCTGGTCCCAAACTACGAACACTCCATCCTCTGACGCTGTTTGCTCCTCCTGAGAAATAACGTTTCTCGAATGGAAGAATTGTACTATTACCATATGGATAAGCGATTCCCAGACCCACATGAAATACCAGTTGATTACGAAAGCTAGATACCAAATGGTGCGTAAAGTCTATATCACCCTTTATATATTGTGCATAAGCTATATTAAACACCTTGTACTGATCCAGATCGTTCTTATTACCGCCGAATATGGCACTACCCAGACTGAGCAGATTTCCTGCCGTCTCGATATTTGTCTTAATGGCAGTCTTACCATTATTATAACTGAATCCAAAGCCTGTTTTCATAATAAACATGTCTTCGTAGTTATATCTCAGAATAGCATTATAGTTCGATGTGTTATCAAGGTATTCTTTTTTGAATGTTTCGCTAATCCAAGGCATAAACACATAGTTCAGATTGAGCAAATCAAACTGAAACTGATTATAACTCTTCTGAGGACTCCACTTATATCTCCATCCGGCAGAGAGTACTCTGCGATGAAACTCAGGACGGTTCTGTGTATCGTATGTCAACGACACCTCGCTGGTGGCAATCGTACGTCTGCGTATCTCACTATTCAAAAATGGCATTATAAATCTCGGGAAACTCAAACGACTCTCAATACTATATTCAATATAATCCTGATTGCTGTATCCTTCAAGTCCTCTTATAGCCTCATATGCTCCACGTAACTGTACACTGAAACTCTCGGAGCCTCTAAAAAGATTCCTGTTCTCGTAAGTAAGAGATGCTGCAGCACCAAGGTCTCCAGCAGTATTTGTTCCTTCTGGTTGAAAACTAAGTGTAGATGGTTTATTTGTCTGCATTTGAATATGTGCATCAAGTTGAGCTGAATCGGGATCCTGCTCAAAACTGATGTTGGTATATTTCACAGCCCCTAAACGTCCGAAATGATTATATGTATTCTGAAGATCCGCAGCACTATAGGGATGACCTTCTTCAATGAAGGTATTCTCTTTCAACACATGTTTTCTAAGATGTATTACAGAGTCATTGGGATCTCCACTAGAAAAGTCGATGCTTCTGACAGTGTATATTGTATGCAGAGTATCAAGAATATCAGAAGTACGATATGGACGCAGTATTAAAGTTACATCTGCTTTATGTGTTGACTGAATTGTATCTACCATGAAGTTTATAAACTCCTTATGGAACTTAAAATATCCGTTATTCTGTAACTTCTCAGTTATTCTCAATCGTTCGTCATTAAGAGCATCTACATTCAACTTTTCACCATCCTTCAACTGATGAACATCATTTTCCAACAGACGAGCTATCAATGAATCCTGGATATCATAACTCACACGTCTGACAAAATATTGGATGCCAGGATGAAGCACATAGACAGCATTCAGTTTCTTACCTTTACATTCAGTATATAATTCCACCTGAGAATCGAGATATCCCAGGTTTTGGAGTGCTCTCTGCAGATTTTCACACGACAGATGTGCCTGGATAGTATCGTATATCACAGGAGCCTCACCTATGCTGCGAAGAGTTCTGTTGATCCATTTACTACTGTCTTTTCCAGCCATCGCATATACCCCCAACGGGATTTTCAGGGAAGAAAACCAACGGGAGTTACCTTTTTGCCTGACATAGTTTTTAAGTTGTGCCGGATTAACGTCACGATACCTTCCATCAGCAAGAACAGTTACCTTGTTAAGCATCAGCTGTCCTTCAGGCAAATCACGCGAGGCTGAGCACGAACCTAATAAAAGCCCGGCAATAATTGTCATCAAAACAGGTAAAAATCTGCTCTTTGTCATCAATTATCTCGTAAATTAGTTGCAAAGATAAAGATTTATTTCTATCTTTGCAAACAAAAAGAGAAAAAATGATTAGCAAGAACCAGATAAAGTTCATACGACAGCTTGAAATGAAGAAATATCGCAGTCGTGAGGGTCTCTTCGTTGCTGAAGGTCCGAAGGTTGTAGGCGATCTCGTTCGCAGATATGATGCAAAGGCAATATATGCCACCGACGGATGGAACCCTCCGGCTGATGTGTCCCAATCTTTGGTAGAGAGAATAACGGATGACGAACTCCATCGTATCAGTTTCCTTCAGCACCCTCAACATGTGTTGGCACTTTTCCCCATACCGGAGTCTGATTCGTCATCATCCTTATCTCATCTTACTTCTTCGCTATCCCTTGTTCTCGACGGTATTCAGGATCCGGGTAACCTCGGAACCATAATACGTATAGCCGACTGGTTTGGCATCGATACCATCTATTGCTCTGAAGATACTGCTGATGCATATAACCCCAAGGTAGTACAGGCCACGATGGGTAGTCTCGCGCGTGTGAACATTATTTATCTTTCATTAGATGCGCTCTTCGACAGTCTGCCGGATGACTTCCCCATATATGGCACACTTCTCGACGGTGATAACATCTATCAACAGCCACTATCACAGAATGGCATAATAGTAATGGGTAATGAGGGGAATGGCATCTCACATGAGATACGCACAAAGGTTAACCGCAGGTTGCTTATTCCTCGTTTCCGTACTGGTGATTCGGCAGAGAGTCTTAACGTAGCTATAGCAACGGCCATAACCTGTTCTGAGTTCCGCCGCAGATAGATTTCAGAAAAGAAGCAGTTCGTTGTAGATACGCTGAACGGGCAGGCCCATCACATTGTAGTAACTCCCGTTCAGTCCTGTCACTCCGATATAGCCTATCCACTCCTGTATGCCATAGGCCCCGGCCTTGTCGAGTGGATGGTATTTCTCTACATAATAGTCAATCTCTTCATCCGAGAGTTCCTTAAAAGTGACACCTGTTACCACACTGAATCCTCTCTCTTTCTCCTTGGTCATAAGATACACACCTGTTACGACCTGATGTGTCTTACCGCTCAGTTTTCTGAGTATCCGCTTGGCATCATTAAGGTCAGTTGGTTTGCCAAGGACCTCGTCACCCAATACCACAACTGTGTCAGCTGTGATAATAAGGTCATTATCAGCCATGATATCCTTATATGCCGCAGCCTTCTCTGCTGCAATATATCGTGGGATCTCTTCAATAGAGAGACCCTCTGGATAACCTTCTTCGATATCAGGCAATACCTTTACCTCATATTCCAGGTCCAGCCCGCTGAGCAACTCCCTCCTCCTCGGTGAGTTACTCGCCAGAATTATATGATAATCCCTCATCACCAGCCAAACGCTTTTGCGTTCATCACCCATTTCCCCTGGGCTCTGAGCGTCTGTTCGATAACATCTCTGCCACACCCGTGACCACCTATCTTATCACTCACATACACACTGATATCCTTAATCTCCTCACAGGCATCGTTAGGACATACCGGACACCCTACCCTGCGCATTATCTCCAAATCGGGTATGTCATCACCCATATACATCACCTCATCGTCGGTCAGACCGTATTTCTTGAGAAACTTGTCATAGGTCTCTATCTTCACGGCACAACCCATATAGATATCCTCTACTCCCAAGCCTTCATAGCGCACCCTAACACTCTTGGTCTTTCCACCTGTAAGGATAACGATACGCAGTCCGAGCTTCATGGCCAACTGTATGGCATAGCCATCCTTGATATTCACTGTGCGCAAGGGCTCTCCTCCTCTCGACAGTGTGATGGTCTCACTGCTCAACACTCCGTCGATGTCAAATATGATAGCTTTTATTTTATTTAAGTCGTAGTTAATCATCTCTTCAGAACTTATTCAGATGGACGTTCTCCCACTTCAGCCTTTCTTCTGCCTGAGGCTTACGCTCATCAGTCCAGTGACCAAGGGCGAGGATACAAAGACAGTTCATGTTGTCGGGGATGTCGAGCACACCATGGATAACAGTGTCGGAAGTGGTACCGTCTTCCAGACCTCTTCCTCTCATCTGTATCCAACAGCTGCCAAGACCTAGTTCTTCTGCTTGGTACTGCATGGAGATGGCTGCAATAGAACCATCTTCTACCCAACAGTCGTTCTGCATAGGATCACCGAGCACCACTATGGCTATCGGGGCATCTTTCAGAAACTGACTTCCAAGGTTCTTGGCATCAGCTAATTTCTCAAGGTCGAGTTTGTCTTCCACCACCACGAAATGCCATGCTCTCTGACTCTTTGAGGTTGGCGACATCAGACCGGCACGGAGGATGAGTTTCAGATATTCCGGGTCTACTTCCTTATCACTAAACTTACGGTGACTACGACGTAATTGTACTAAATCTTTGAATTCTGTCATATCCAAACTATTATTTTTGCCACAAAGTTACAGTTTTTTTTTGGAAGAAACAAAATTATTTGTATTTTTGTAGCGTGAATGGTATAAAGACCGATATTTATAGCCGCATAGACCGGATGCCAGAGGTGGATGGGAGCAATTTCTTCCACAGCCGACAGTTGTTTCTTATCAGTGCCTCCACTCCAAAAATGAAACCTTATATGGCTGTGTGTAGTGATGATTCAGGTCGTGTTGTGAGTCATCTGCTTGCGGTGGTAAGATATCGCACATCTTTCTTTCCGCCATATTTCTTCATGCACTGCAGAATCATGGGCGAAGGGGAATATGCTGAGAGTGACTATCGTCGTGATGAACTTTTTGGTGAAATGCTCTATGCCATCACGCGCAAGTTTAACAGATTGTGTCTTTATATAGAGGTGAGCGACCTCAGTCAGAAGATGTTTGCATATCGGCAGTTCCGCCAATCGGAGTATTTCCCTGTAAAATGGATGAGCATCCACAACTCACTGCACAGCAAGACTCCTGAGGAACGTATCACCGAAAAGATGATGAAACGGATAGAGAATGCCTATGCCAGAGGGGTTACGTGTAACACCGTAGATACGGAAGAAGACCTCCGTGACTTCAACAAACTCCTACGCTCTCATCACTGGTTTAAGCCCAAACGCTACATCCCTGACAGTAGTTATTTTACGAAACTACGGGATAGCAGCCGTTGCCAGCTCTTTGTAACAAAATACCATAATCGTGTTATAGGCTGTTCTGCTTGTGTCTATGATGACAATGATGCTTTTCTCTGGTATTCAGCCTTCCGTCGCAAGACTTATGCCCATCTTCATCCAGATGCAGTGACAATTTGGCATGCAATAAAATATGCTCACGAGAAAGGTTACCAGCACATCAATTTCCTCGATGTTGGTCTGCCTTTCCAGAAGAATCCTTTCCGAGAGTTTATCTTACGTTTTGGCGGAAAACCTGTCACGACTTATCGGTGGTTCCGCTGCTCCATCGTATGGATCAACAAACTGCTCCACTGGATCTGGCGTGGCTGATCAGTGTGAACCGATATAGAGGAACACCATTCCCAACAACACCAGTGCCAGGTCGAAAGCCTTTGCCTTGAGGTTCTTCTCGTGGAAGAACATCGCTCCAAACATAAAACTTACTATCACACTTCCTCTGCGTATCATCGACACAATGCTTATCATCGCATCTGGCAGACTCAACGAATAGAAATACATGAAGTCGGCTGCAGAGAGGAAGAGACTCACACCGAAGATCGACCATGACCAGTGGAAGGGTGTCGTCTGCTCATGCTTAGGCCACCACAGCAGCCAGAGCATAGCTCCCATCATACCACACTGGTAGATGTTATACCATGACTGCACCATCATCCTGTCGAGACCTACACCCCCACTCTCTACAGGTGCCATCAGGTATTTGTCATAGAGTCCGCTGATGGCTCCCAAGACAGCAGCACCAACAATCATATATATCCAATGGTCGTGCTTAAAGTCGATACCTTCTTTCTTTCCACTGCGACTGAGCAGGAGAAACGAAGCCACTGCCAGCAGCACACCTATCCATTGCCACACGTTCAATCGTTCTCCGAACACGAGAAGAGCTCCTACAAGCACCATCACTGGCCTTGTAGCATTGATAGGACCCACTATCGTCAGTGGCAGGTGTTTCATTCCGAAATAGCCGAGAATCCAACTGCTTAGTACTATCAAAGCCTTTAACAAAATATACTTATGCATCTCCCATCCACCCGTTGCCACATGGAAGATTCCACCATCGAGGACATCCGATGTGCTGCTCATGATGATAAACGGCAGGAATATCAGTGATGAGAAGAGTGTATTGAGGAACAATACAGGTATCACTGCGTTCTCACGTAGTGCCTGTTTCTTAAACGAATCGTAGCAGCCCAAAAGTGCTGCCGACATAAAAGCTAAAATCAGCCACATATCTTAATATACAATTTTTTCCAAGAATAGCGCATTGCCGGGCATCGACTCTCCGGCATCAGACCGCTGCTTGCCTTCTATAACCTTTCTGAAGTCATCGAGCGAGAGTCTGCCTCTACCTATATCGATGAGTGTACCCACCACAGCTCTTACCATATTACGAAGGAATCGGTTTGCAGTTATCTCGAAAAACCAGGTTGTTTCCGATGTCTGTATCCACTCAGCCTTTGTTACATCACATAGTGTAGTCTTCACATCGGCTCCAGCCTTACAGAAAGCACCGAAATCCTTATACTCCAGTAATATCCTTCCCGCCTCGTTCATCTTAACAAAGTCCAGCGGATAGTGTATCTCACAGCAGTATGCCCTCTCAAACGGGTCTTTGCGGGTGTGGATATAATAATGGTATGTGCGCCACTTAGCAGAGAAACGTGCATGCATATCATCACTCACCTTCTCTATCTTCTGCACGGCGATATCCTTTGGCAATATTCTGTTAAGTTTATACACCATATCCTCTATCGTCAATGTCACATCATCCGCATCAAAGTGAGCCACCATCATCCTCGCATGCACCCCAGCATCGGTTCGTCCGGCTCCAGTGACAGCAATCTCCTCTCTTAGCAAGGTTGACAGTGCCAACTGCAGTTTCTCCTGTACAGACATACCATTTGGTTGAATCTGCCAACCATGATAGTTTGTCCCATCGTAACTGAATGTGATGAAATACCTCATGTCCTATATCGATGGTTCTGCAATTTCCTTTCCTCGGCAGAAACGGTGAACAATATGACGGTCATCTCCAAGATATATATAACGTTCCAAACGATGAAGAAGTGAATAGTTGTCGAAGTTAAGGTCGCTATCGTCAATCACCAATGCATCAAAATCATATCCAGGTTCAAAGCTACCCACTTTGCCAAACAAACGACCTGCCGACTTTGTTGCAATCCAGAACACCTCAGGCAAAGTAAGGAACGCTTTATCATTGTTTTGCTGATAATGCATCTTGCTTACCTGAATTGCATAAACCATCATTCGCAATATATTCAAATCGTGACCTCCGCTTATATCGCTTCCCAAGCCAACTGGTATACCCTCATCAAGGAATGTACGGACAGGAGCCATACCCGATGCAAGATTCAGGTTAGATGTAGGGCAATGAGCCACCATCACCTGATTTCTTTTCATTAGCTCTAACTCATTAACCGCTGTCCATACGCAATGCGCCATTACTGTGGGGGTCTGTCCGAAAAGACCATAACGGTTATAAGCATCGCCATAGCTCTGACTTCCAGGCTCCAATTCCTTCACCCACTCTATCTCAGAAAGATTTTCTGAGAGATGTGACTGTACGGGCAAATGGTGTTTCCAAGCCAGTTCTCCACAGGCTTTCAAAAGTTCAGGCGTACACGATGGAACAAAGCGTGGAGTGATTATAGGATGTACCAAGCCTTTGGGATCGTTAAATTCGCAAATAAGTGACTCATTGCCTTTAATGGCCTCTTCAACAGTTTCTACAAGTGTGTCTGGGCAGTTGCGATTCATGTCAACCTTACCTACTAAAGCACCCATGCCTGCCTCAGAGAACAGTTTCATAAGCACACGTGTGCTCTCCGTATGAACGGTAGCAAAGACTATGGCTCGCATGGTACCAAAACGCCATAGGTCGTGAACGAATCTACGATACATTCGCTCTGCATAACTGATGTCGGCATATTTCGATTCCTCTGGGAAAGTATAGTTCTGTAGCCAGGGCAGCAGTTCGAGGTCCATCGCAATACCTTGATTACGATACTGTGGAGCATGCACATGCACATCGTTCATCGCGGGAATGAGCAATTTATCACCATAGTCTATAACCTCAGCATCTAAACTGTCCAACGACTTTAAGTCTTCAGATAAACCCGTCACTACACCATCTTCTACAGCCACATAACCATTTTCAATCACCTCAAAACGGCTCTTTTCTTTTGTAAAAAGAATATGTGCTTTATAAACCTTCTTCATAAACTATGCCCAAAATAAAATTAATTTCCAAACAAGTCGTCGAGAATAGAATAGAATGCAGGATCTTCGCCAATAATGGTATTTACAATTTTTCCGTCGGGGCCAACGATTATCTTAGTTGGAAAACCTTGAATCTCGTATTCTTCAAGGACTTTCGAATCCTTCGGACAGTAAACATGCTTCCAAGGCAGTTCTAGTTTTGTTACAGCATCTTTCCAAGTCTCCTCACTATCATTACAGTCAATACCCAATATTTCGAACTTACCCGAATATTTTGAGTAATACTCTTTCATCTTAGGGAAACCCTTAATGCACCAGATACACCAAGACCCCCAAAAGTCTAGTACTACATACTTACCACGCAACGAAGTTAGTACGAGAGGTTTACCATCAAGGTCATTAAGAGTAAATCCAGGAGCCTCAACAGCAGAATCCTGTACTTTCTTATTCTCATTAAAAGTCTCAATTACAGCACTTTTCTCTGTTCCTTTAGTTTTACCATTGTTTGCAACACATCCGCACATAGCAACCGTTGCAAAAAGCATACTCAAAAATTTTTTATTCATTATATTCAATTAACTATATTTACATTAGTCCATCAACTGGCATTTTTATTGATTTACGATACGCCAGTCCTGTCACCACACAACATAACTCGCCAAATTGATTGGAGATTCGTACCTCGACATATGGAATCTTATGATGATTATACACCTCCGTAGCCTCAGCTGTCAGCTTGTCACCAACATTGGCACTATGAAGGAACATAATATTATTCTCTATGCCGAATGTTGTCCCCTCATGACTATTCATAACTGCTGCAAGAGCGATATCTGCCAGTGTGAAATATACTCCACCCTGACAAACTCCTCCCGCATTCAAATGCTCAGACGTTACTAGAAGTTCTGCACAAGCATAACCCTCTCGTATTTCATTTAAAACACATCCGCTATTAGATGCGAAACGATCGTTCTTGGATAAGAAATCTTTTAATGTCATATCTGTTATTTTATCTCAATCTTCAATATAAAAGAGGTAGATGAAGTTACTCGGCAAATATTCGAAGTACGCAGACCCACAACCCAAACAATCAGCCCTGTAACATCAGCAACCAATAACTGATGGCTCTTTTTTATAAGAGGCAGTTTCTTGTCTGTTAGAAAATCTGATATTAGTTTCGTACCATTCATACCGAAAGGAACAAATCTGTCACCTTGACGTACAGGACGAAGAGTCAGTGGAAACTTTACCTTATCTGCATCAATAGTGCAAATATAAGGTTCACGACTGATGTCGTTGGAATTATTTAATATACTAACTCGCAAAGATCTTGTTTCATCAATATTGTAAAGACCGGTCTCTGGGATGATGAACGGTTTCATAGGAGGTTTTATCTGTTCAACAAAAATAGTATCACGATCTATGACTAGAGTGTGAGTAGAAGAATTGAACTCTTTACCAGACGTGCCTGAAATAGAAGATTCGAGAATCTCAAACATCTGGGTACGGTTAAAGCCAAGTGGTGATAGCCATTCGTGCAACAAACTAAGTGGGGATGGGAACTCTAATAACGATGAAATCGAAAGATTGTTACCAGGTGCTTTAAAATTTGCATTATAGACTTTCTCTGCCTCAGATAGGAAGAATGTAGTTCTGAAGATATTCTCTGATGCAGATGGATTTAGTTGCTCAAGTAATGGTATGAGTTGTAAACGAATCTTATTACGCAAAACCTCAGTCTCAAGATTAGAAGAATCTGTTACATACTCTTGTCCTATACCTTTCAAAGCCAGGAGGATTTCCTTACGACTAACACATAACAAAGGACGCACGACATGTCTGTTACGAGGGCGAATACCTGTAAGACCATGTATTCCTGCTCCACGAAGAAGATTCATAAGCAACGTCTCTACAGCATCATCACGATGATGAGCAACACAAACAGTATCAGCACCTATATCCTCTAATAATTGGGAAAAATAATGATAACGGAGATCACGTGCCGCCATCTCAATGCTTACTTGATGTAAAGCAGCATATTCCCTTGTATCAAAATGAATTAAATGCAAAGGTATATTTTCTCGATTACTGAGTCTTTTCACAAACTGTTCATCGCGGTCAGACTCCTCACCACGAAGATGAAAATTACAATGTACAGCCTCTATTCTATAACCTAAAGCTTTCAAAACGAGCATCAGAGCAACGCTATCAGCACCTCCACTAAGAGCAACAAGATGCAAACCATCGGCAGACAGCAACTGCTGGCTACGAATAAATTTCGCCACTTTAAGTTTCAGATTATTCATATTACTCTACATAGAGTACGATTCCCTTAAGATATTCTCCCTCAGGGTGGTATATATTGATAGGATGATCTGCAGGCTGGTGTAACTGATGTAGGATGCGGACCTTACGCCGGGCCTGAGCAGCAGCTGTAAAGACTGCATTACGGAAATGGTCCTTTGTAACAACCTGTGAACAACTAAAGGTAAATAGTATCCCTCCTGGTTGGATCTTCTGCAAAGCTTTCATGTTAAGACGGGTATAACCTTTTAAAGCATTATGTAATGCTCCACGATGCTTGGCAAATGCAGGTGGGTCGAGGATTATCAGGTCATACTGGTCACCTGCCTGTTCGAGAAACTTAAATGCATCTTCACAAAAAGCCTTATGACGAGAATCACCAGGAAAGTTTAATGTCACATTACGATTGGTCAGTTCTATAGCCTTAGCACTACTGTCAACGGAATGAACCAGCTTTGCACCACCTCTCATGGCATAAAACGAGAATCCACCGGTATAACAAAACATATTGAGCACCTTCTTCCCTTCAGAAAAACGTTCAAGGAGAGCTCGATTCTCACGTTGATCAACAAAGAATCCCGTTTTCTGTCCTCTTAGCCAGTCAACATAAAACATCAGTCCATTCTCAACAGCAGTATTATCATCCGAACCTCCATATAGGAATCCATTCTCCATATCATCCATAAATGGCAGAGTGGTTTCGCTTTTGTAATAGACGTTCTCTATACCGGTTCCCATAACACTTACAAGTTGTTCGGCTATCTCCACGCGACTAAGATGCATACCAATGCTATGAGCCTGCATAACAGCGGTCTTGCCATATACATCAATGATAAGTCCTGGCAGATGGTCACCCTCCCCATGAACAAGCCTATATGTATTATTATGAGGATTATCAGCAATTCCTATTGTCTTACGCATGGCAAAGGCAGAAGCCAATCGCGAATGCCAAAACTGAGCATCGATGTCAACATCACGGAAAGAAAGCACACGTACAGCAATGGAACCGGCCTGATAATGGCCTATTGCAATAAAACTGCCATCGTATTTTACTACCCTTACCACTTCTCCATCAACAACACCGTCATCGATGTGCTGAATAGCACCGGAGAAAACCCATGGATGGAAACGAAGGAGGCTATCCTCCTTGCCCCTTTTGAGCTGCAAGTTCTTCATATATTCTTAAATCTTCTTCAATTTCCAATTCTGTCTCCACGCTGTGAAGTTCATAATTTCCTGTATTTTTGAGCTCCTTCAATTCCTCAAAAAGACGTATGCATGCCCAAGCATCGATAGCAGCATAACTCTTCTGTTTGGAAGTAAGCACATCACGTTCCCAATTTGATAGTCTTTCTGTCTTACTTATCCGTTCTGCAAAAAGATTAGCGTACATCTTCTGAAGACTTAGATCTTCAACACCTATTTCCCGCATATGATCTTGCAAATCAATAAACCATCCAGGCTTAAAATCATGAAGCTGTCGCAGTGCACGTATATCATCATGCCAAGAAAGGCCTATCTTAGGGACAGTTGTATCCTCTAACATACGAATGATTGCAGGCGTCATACCAGTAAAATTCAATCTGAACAGAAAGCAATTATGCCGTGTTGCAACCTGAAGGAGACAAC
The DNA here is from genome assembly GCA_902776935.1 of uncultured Prevotellaceae bacterium. Classification (GTDB taxonomy): domain Bacteria; phylum Bacteroidota; class Bacteroidia; order Bacteroidales; family Bacteroidaceae; genus Prevotella. Next base: position 58,999 of record CACYRS010000008.1, read on the forward strand.
ACTTGAATTGCTGATTGCGGTTAAAGGCTGGACGAGTTTCCGTATCGACACCTAAAATCGGCATCGACAACAGGTAATTGACAGCTTTCTCCGTATCATTTGGGGAGACTATTACGAAAATCGGCTTATCATAAGTGACCTTTGGTAAGTCTGTCAACCACTCCTTCAAAAACCTGTTATAAATGATCTTTTTCATTATCAGGGTGCAAAAATACAAAAAAATCGATAAAATATGATGAAATTTGGGAATTTTCCGCTACTTTTGCACGAAAATTGAGAAATATAAACCTATTATGGCAAAAAAGAAGAACGAAAAGCGGTCAAAGAGCGCATCGAGTTTCAGCGAAGCGCTAGGTCTGAAGAATATCTTCGACAACGAGATTTTATGGATCTTTGTCGGATTCCTTATCATCGCAATGGCGGTATATATGACAATCGCATTCATATCATATCTCACCACAGGAACAGCCGATCAGACGATGATAGAGTCACCACGCGAAGGAGAGCTGATGGATACAAGTGTCACGTTTGCCAACACATGCGGGAAATTAGGAGCGTACATGTCGTGGTACTTTTTGAAGCGATGCTTTGGACTGACATCATTCCTTATACCCGCATTCCTCATTCTCCTTGGAGTGCATCTCATTAAGGCTTACAGGGTAAACTTGCTGAAGTGGTTCTTTTCGATGATGATAGTAATGATATGGGGGTCAGTTACATTGGCAAAGTTCCTGTCGCCACTATTTATCGATGCATGCTACAATCCCGGAGGCGATCACGGCATATTCATCTGTCAGTGGATAGAGAACCTTGTAGGTGCACCCGGCCTGACAATCCTGCTCGCGCTCACAGCACTCGGATTCCTTACATGGATAAGTGCAGAGACTATATATTTCGTGCGTAGAATACTGAATCCATCAAAGATTTTTAATACTGTAAAATTCCATGTGACAACAGGCAGGGGCGATTCTGACGATAACATCGACGAGCAGATACAGCCCGACGAGGAAGAGCTGGTATACGACGACCCTGCAACACAGATTGTGGAGTTTCACGACGACGGCAAGGCTGTAGTCATCGACGAGGGATATAAAACCGATGAAACCGCAGAAACCGTAAAACCTGCCCAACCGGCTGGTGCCGATAACAAAGACCTCGACATGGAGGTAGAGCTTGCCGAAGGCGATAACGAGACTGCCGATGAAAACATTGTGGCCCCGGCACTCGAAGACCTCGAGCCTTACGACCCCAAGCGCGACCTGGAGAACTACAAATACCCCACCCTCGACCTGCTGAAGAAATACGAGAACGACGGCAAGCCGTATATCGATATGGCAGAGCAGAACGCCAACAAGAACCGTATCGTCGACGTGCTCCGTACCTTCGGAGTGGAGATAAGCAGCATCAAGGCCACCGTAGGTCCTACCATCACGCTGTATGAGATAACCCTCGCTCCTGGTGTTCGTATCACAAAGATCCGTTCGCTGGAAGACGATATCGCCCTGTCGCTATCAGCTCTCGGCATACGTATCATTGCTCCTATGCCTGGCAAGGGTACTGTAGGTATTGAGGTGCCTAACGCCAAACCATCGATTGTGTCGATGGAATCGATACTTAACTCGAAGAAGTTCCAGGAGAGTCAGATGGAGCTGCCTTGCGCAGTTGGTAAGACCATTACCAACGAGGTGTTTATGTTCGACCTCGCAAAGGCTCCTCACCTGCTCGTGGCCGGTGCTACGGGTCAGGGTAAGTCTGTTGGTCTGAATGCCATCGTCACCTCTTTATTATATAAGAAGCACCCGGCAGAGATGAAGATAGTGCTCGTAGACCCGAAGAAGGTAGAGTTCTCGATCTATAATCCGCTTATCAATCACTTCCTTGCAAAGGTGCCAGATGAGGATGCCGATCCAATCATAACAGATGTTACGAAGGTGGTTCGCACACTTAACTCACTCTGTAAGCTGATGGACACCCGTTATGACCTGCTTAAGGAGGTTGGCGCGAGAAACATAAAGGAGTATAACAAGAAGTTTATCGAACGTCGTATACCACCACGTGGAGGTCACGGATATATGCCATATATCGTGGTTATCATCGATGAGTTCGGCGATCTGATCATGACAGCCGGTAAGGAGATAGAGTTGCCGATAGCACGTATCGCACAGCTGGCACGTGCCGTAGGTATACACATGGTCATCGCAACACAGAGACCTACCACAACCATCATCACAGGTAACATCAAGGCCAACTTCCCTGCACGTATCGCCTTCAAGGTGTCGGCAGGTATCGACTCGAAAACCATTCTGGACCGTACAGGAGCCCAGCAGTTGATAGGTCGCGGAGACATGCTCTTCCTCAATGGTGCAGAGCCTGTTCGTGTGCAGTGCGCATTCGTAGACACTCCTGAGGTGGAGCGCATCAATAACTTCATCTCAGACCAGCAGAGCTATAACATGCCATTCGAACTGCCTGAGCCTGACACCCCAGAAGCAGACTTCGGCGACGGAGGCGACAAGGATGTGGATATGCAGCATCTTGACCCTCTGTTTGATGACGCAGCAAGACTGATAGTACTGAACCAGAGCGGTTCGACATCGCTGATACAGCGTAAGTTTGCCATCGGCTATAACCGTGCAGGACGACTGATGGACCAGTTGGAGAAGGCCGGAGTGGTAGGTGCCGCTATGGGTAGTAAACCTCGTGAGGTGATGATTCAAGACGAGAACAGTCTGAACAACTTATTGGCAAATCTAAGATAATAACAAAACTGGGAATAATGAAAAGAATACTCTTTATTAGTTTATCATTTATCATTTATACATTATCATTTAATACCTCTGCTCACGCAGAGAGTGCCAAGAGTATTCTCGACAAGGCAGCGGCTACGGTAAGCAATACATCGGGAGTACAGGCGCAGTTTCAGATGATCAGTAAGCAGTTCGGCTCTACATCGGGCACGATATCAATCAAAGGAACAAAGTTTCATGCCTCTACCCCTCATGCCATAATATGGTTTGACGGCAAGACACAGTGGACATATCTAAAACAGAACGACGAGGTAAACGTAAGCAATCCCTCAGAGGCTGAGCTACAGGCACTTAACCCATATAACTTCATCAATATCTACAAGAAGGGATATAAGCTGTCGTCGAAGAATGTGGGTTCATCATACGAGGTACACCTGAAGTCTACCGACAATAAACGCAAGCTCCAGGAGATGTATATCATCGTGGATCAGAAGAGCTATCACCCCACACATGTTAAGATGATGCAGAACGGCAAGTGGAGCGTGGTGCTTATCAGCGGACTGAAGTCGACGGCTCTCAGCGATGACATGTTCCAGTTTAATGCCAAAGATTTCCCCAAGGCCGAAGTGATAGACCTGAGATAAAAGAGAATCATGAATAAAATACAACTTTTCAAGCTGCTGCGCAAGAACATAAAGCTGAGCGATAAGCGCAGTCCTATCTTCGAACAGAACAAGTGGGCCAAGGGCATTGCCTATTTCATGGCCGCACTATTCGTGTTCTACCTATTATTATATGGAATAATCATCGGAATGTCAGCCGACGGAGAGCCTGGTGTCATGATTACGGCGATGATCGGCATCCTGCCAATAGACTTCCTCCTGAGGTTTATCTTCCAGCAGACACCAGCCATGCAGGCAAAACCGTATATCTTGCTGCCGATATCGAAATACTCGGTGATAGAGTGTTTCCTCTGTTCATCGCACGTGAGCGGATACAATTTCCTCTGGCTGGGAATGTTCATACCATTCTCAATCCTAGTGCTCTGTGCTGGTGCATGCTTCTGGACTACCTTGATGATACTGGTGGTATGCGTACTGCTGATGATGCTCAACAGTCAGATATACCTGTTCTTCCGCACACTCGTAAACCGTAACGTTCTGTGGATACTTCCGGCTCTGGTGCTTTATGCCATCCCGTATATCCCCACGATACTCGTTCCGAAGGAGAAGACTTTCGAGCATACCCTCGATTTCATCGGCAAATTCAATACCTCATGGTGGCTACTGCCGTTGGTGATTCTGCTCATCGCAGGAGTATTCATGGTAAACAGGAAGCTGCAGTTCAAATATGTATACGAGGAAATATCGAAGAAGAAGGAGAAGGAGCTGAAGAAGGTTTCTAAGTTCACCTTCCTTGAGCGTTTCGGCATCATTGGAGAGTATCTAAAGCTTGAGCTTAAGTCGAACCTGAGAAACAAAGCCATGAAGCAGCGCTGCATCATGAGTCTCTGTCTTGTGGTGGTATTCTCCGCACTCATAGCCTATACCGACATCTACGACAATCCGATGATGACCAACTTCTGGTGTCTCTACTGCTTCGCCATCTTCGGAATGACATCGCTGATAAAGATCATGGGACAGGAAGGCAACTATATCGACCTGCTGATGACTCAGCGAGAGAACATACTGGCGCTGCTTAAGGCAAAGTACTGGTTCTATACCGTGATACTCATCGTGCCCTTCATCGTGATGCTGCCAGCTGTGTTTACAGGAAAGTTCACGATACTGATGCTCTTTGCATATATGTTGCTGATGGCCGGATTCCTACATTTCATAATATTCCAGCTGGCGATATACAACAAACAGACCCTACCCCTTCAGCAGAAGGTGACGGGAAAAGGCAATCTGGAGAACGGTCAGCAGTTAGTCATCGAGCTCTTCGCCCTCTTTGGTCCCGGCATCATCATAGGTGTAGGTTATCTGATAGCAGGAATGACGGCCACATATATCTTCATGTGTGTGCTGGGTCTGATATTCATGGCCACCAGTCATCTTTGGCTTAGAAACATCTACAACCGAATGATGAAACGCAGGTACGAAAACATCGAAGGATTCCGTGATACACGAGTATAAAATCAGGAAAAGGTCCCTCAAAAGGGGCTTTTTTCGATAAAATATACTTTTTTTGAAAGAAAATCGCGAAAAAATTTGGTAGAATGAAGAAAAGTGAGTACCTTTGCACCCGCTAAAGAAAAAGGATGCACCCGTAGCTCAGTTGGTAGAGCACCTGACTCTTAATCAGGGTGTCCAGGGTTCGAGCCCCTGCGGGTGTACAAGAAGGAGGAAAGCGGTCCTCCTTATTTTTTGAAAAGCATGCACCCGTAGCTCAGTTGGTAGAGCACCTGACTCTTAATCAGGGTGTCCAGGGTTCGAGCCCCTGCGGGTGTACTTCAAAAAAACTCTTTTTGAAAGGTTGCCGATATGGCTCAGTTGGTAGAGCAACGCATTCGTAATGCGTAGGTCCCCGGTTCGAGTCCGGGTATCGGCTCTCTCAAAATATAAGGAATACAGAATCTGCGGAATTAGCACATCGGTAGTGCACGGGCTTCCCAAGCCTGGGAGGCGGGTTCGATTCCCGTATTCCGCTCACAGAATACAAAAGGTCTGCTCATCGGCAGACCTTTATTTTTTTATCTTACTGTCATGTGAAAACAGCCTTGCTTCACCTCGTACTTGATATAACAGCGTCCCTGTTCACGCATATCGCGAAGCACTTCTGAGAGCACCCATTTAAGGGTGTCGTTACGCACAGTCCTACGGGCAGGACCATCAGGGTCTTCAACTGTCTCATAACGATTGTAACAGATATCAAAGGTAGTGCCATATAGATGACACGAATTCTCTGTGGCATTACCATTGCGACGACGCAGCTTCACCACATCCTCCTGAGAACGCAGAACACTTGTTACGATGATTCGATGAAGAGGCACACCCTTGACATAAAGGCTATCGAAGAATGTCACTCCGATGTCCTGTAGAAGTGCAGCTGCATGAGGCACCAGGTAAGGAATGCTGGAATAGAGCTTGTCGACGTGATAGTAGGGATTAGAACCCACATACACCAGCTCGCGCTTACGAGCTTCAGCATCCTCACGGTTCTTCACAGGAGACACTCCCCACTTCTGAGCTGCAGAGAGCTGTACGGCATTGGTATCAGGAAAACTCTCCTTATAAGAAGCCACAGAACGGATCTTATGAGGTTTGTCGATACTGGGGAGCGTCACATTGACCTCCGCATCATTAGATTCTCCGGATGTAGCAGTATCTGATTCTGCAACAGAAGGAAAAGTCCAACGTAGGCAAGCCAGAAACAATACTACGGCAGTAAAGACTGCAAGATATCTGTTTTTTGTAAGTTTCATCTAAAAATTTCTTGTATTGCGGTGCAAAGATAACAAATTTTTCCCCAAAACATGCGTTATCTGTGGCTTTTTTTGTAATTTTGCACGCAAAATAATTATATGTATACAAATTGATAGAGAAGCATATCGTATTAGAGGACATTGACCCCGTAATGTTCTATGGAGTAGGCAATGGACATCTTCAGATGATCCGCTCGTTATATCCTAAGCTAAGGATTATGGCGAGAGACAATGTTGTGCGAGTGCTGGGCGATGAAGAACAGATGGCAGCCTTCGAGGAGAGCATCGAGAAAATCAGAACCCATATCCTGCGTTTCAACTCCCTGACAGATGAAGATATCCTCGACATCATCAAAGGCAGGAAGAACAATGACTATGTGCCTGCCGATGTGGTATGCTACTCTATGTCAGGACGTCCTATCAAGGCCCGTACAGGAAATCAGCAGAAACTGATAGAAGCCTATGAGAAGAGCGATATGGTATTCGCTGTAGGCCCTGCAGGAACAGGAAAAACATACTTGAGTATCGCCCTTGCCGTGAAGGCTCTGAAGGAGAAGACAGCAAAGAAAGTGATACTATCACGTCCAGCTGTAGAGGCTGGTGAGAAATTAGGATTCCTGCCTGGCGACATGAAAGACAAGATCGATCCTTACCTACAGCCACTCTACGACGCCTTGGAAGACATGCTGCCACAGGTGAAGCTGCAGGATATGATGGAGAAGCATATCATTCAGATAGCCCCACTCGCCTTTATGCGAGGCAGAACCCTCAGCGATGCAGTAGTGATACTCGATGAAGCACAGAACACTACCCCAGCCCAGATACGAATGTTTCTCACACGTATGGGATGGAACACGAAGATGATCATTACAGGCGACATGACACAGATAGACCTGCCCCACTCCCAAAAGAGTGGACTCATCGAGGCACTACATATATTAAATAATGTGGAAGGTATAGGAGTGGTCAATCTCGACCGTTCAGATATCGTGCGGCATAAGCTGGTGACACGTATCGTTAATGCCTACGAGGCATTCGATAAAGAGATTAAAGGTGAAATCATAAAAAAGTAAAAAGGTAAAAATAATAAAGATGAAAGCATTAACTAAGACAGACTTTAAGTTTGAAGGACTGAAGAGCGTTTATCACGGAAAAGTACGTGACGTTTACAACATCAACGACAACCTGATGGTGATGGTTGCCACAGACCGTATCTCAGCATTCGACGTAGTGCTGCCAAAGGGAATCCCATTCAAAGGACAGGTTCTCAACCAGATTGCAGCAAAGTTCCTCGATGCAACGGCAGACATCTGTCCTAACTGGAAACTCGCCACACCAGACCCTATGGTAACAATCGGTCTGAAGTGCGAAGGATTCCGTGTTGAGATGATTATCCGCAGTATCCTTACAGGTAGTGCATGGAGAGAATATAAGAATGGGTGTCGTGAACTCTGCGGAGTGAAGCTCCCCGACGGTATGCGCGAGAACGAGCGATTCCCAGAGCCTATCATCACTCCTACCACTAAGGCTGATGAGGGTCACGACATGAATATCTCAAAGGAAGAGATTATCGCTCAGGGACTCGTTTCCAAGGAAGACTACGAGATTATGGAGAACTACACACGTAAGATCTTCAGGCGTGGTCAGGAGATAGCTGCAAAACGCGGACTTATCCTCGTAGACACAAAATATGAGTTTGGAAAGCGTGACGGGAAGGTATATCTCATCGATGAAATCCACACCCCAGACTCAAGCCGCTATTTCTATGCAGACGGCTATGAGGAGAAGTTTGCCAAGGGGGAGCCTCAGAGACAGCTCTCAAAAGAGTTTGTACGTCAATGGCTTATCGAACATAACTTCATGAATGAACCAGGACAAACAATGCCAGATATCACAGACGAATATACAGAAAGTGTTTCTGAGAGATATATCGAACTCTATGAGCATATCGTTGGTGAACGTTTTGAGCGTGTGACAAGTGATGAAGACATTACTAAGAGAATTGAAAAAAACGTATCTGAATGGCTTAAAACATATAAGAGCAAATAAAAGATATGTACCAGCAGGAGGCAATCAAGCCTTATAACGAGAAGGCTGAGAAAGGACAGCAGGTGGAGCAGATGTTCGACAACATTGCTCCTACCTACGACAAGCTGAACCATCGTCTCTCATGGGATATCGATAAAGGCTGGAGGGAGAAAGCCATAAGGTATCTAAAACGCTTTAATCCCCAGACAATACTCGACATCGCCACTGGCACAGGCGACTTTGCCATCCTAGCTGCAGAGATGCTGCATCCGAAGGAACTCGTGGGAGCAGACATAAGCGAAGGAATGATGGAGATTGGAAGGAAGAAGGTTAAGGAGAAAGGACTGCAAGATATTATATCTTTTGAGAATGAAGATTGTCTGAAGTTATCCTACCCCAACAATTCCTTCGATGCAGTGACGGCTGCATTCGGAATACGCAACTTCGCTAGTCTCGACAAAGGACTGAAGGAAATGTGCCGTGTGCTGAAGCCTGGAGGACATCTGAGTATCGTGGAACTGACCACACCAATATGTTTCCCTATGCGTCAGCTCTTTCATATTTACTCACACTCAGTGCTGCCCGTCTACGGACGACTTATCTCCAAAGACACTAACGCTTACTCTTATCTCACAAAGACTATCGAGGCATTTCCACAAGGAGAACAAATGATAGAAATACTGCATGATGCGGGGTTTAGCAAAGCAACATTCAAACGTCTCTCATTCGGAATATGTACAATGTATATGGCAACAAAATAAACTTTTACTCATATGGATAAGTACGGACTGATAGGTTACCCACTCGGACATTCGTTTTCAATAAGCTACTTCAATCAGAAGTTTGCTGACGAAGGCATAAATGCCAAGTATTTTAATTTCGAGATTCCATCCATCGACGAATTACCGGAAGTTATAGCAAAACATCCAGAACTAAGAGGGCTGAATGTCACCATACCTTATAAGGAAAAAGTTATGGACTTCCTTGACAGCATCAGTCCTGAGGCAAGAGCCATTGGTGCAGTAAATGTGATAAGAGTAACCCATGAAGGAAACAAGACGATACTTAAAGGGTTTAACAGCGATGTTATCGGTTTTACACAGAGTATAGAACCCATGCTCGATAAGAAATGGCATAAAAAAGCCCTTATCCTTGGTACAGGTGGTGCATCGAAAGCTATCAACTATGGGCTGAAGGCACTAGGATTGGAATCTGTATTCGTAAGTCGCTATGAACGTCCAGGAACAATACAATACGACAAAATCACCCCTGAAGTGATAAAGGAATATAACGTTATTGTTAACTGTACACCACTCGGAATGTATCCGCATAGTGATGAATGTCCAGATCTTCCATATGAGGCAATGGATAATCATACTATACTATATGACCTTATATACAACCCAGACCAGACTCTTTTTATGAGACGCGGAGCTGAGTTTGGCGCAGATGTAAAAAACGGTATTGAAATGTTGCTCTTGCAAGCATTTGCATCATGGGAGTTTTGGAACGGAAAGGAGAAATAAGCCTTATAAAATAGTTTTTTTGATATGATAGACAACAGATATATGATGCGTGGCGTGAGTGCAGCAAAAGAGGATGTACACGCCGCAATAAAGAACATCGACAAGGGAATATTCCCACAAGCTTTCTGTAAGATCATCCCAGACATCCTTGGAGGTGATCCAGAGTATTGTAATATCATGCATGCCGATGGAGCTGGCACAAAGTCAAGTCTCGCCTATATGTACTGGAAAGAGACTAACGATCTCTCTGTATGGAAAGGAATAGCCCAGGATGCTATCGTAATGAATACAGACGACTTGCTTTGTGTAGGTGCTGTAGACAACATTCTGGTCTCCTCAACCATCGGACGCAATAAGATGCTTGTGCCAGGAGAGGTTATCTCTGCAATCATCAACGGCACAGACGAACTGCTGGCAGAGCTCAGAGAGATGGGCATCGGTATTTATCCTACTGGTGGAGAGACAGCAGACGTTGGTGATCTCGTAAGAACAATCATCGTCGATTCCACCGTTACATGCCGTATGCGAAGATCCGATGTTATCGACAATGCCAATATCCATCCTGGCGATGTAATCGTAGGGCTATCAAGCACAGGACAAGCGACATACGAAAAGCGTTATAACGGAGGAATGGGATCTAACGGACTTACATCTGCCCGTCATGATGTATTCGCTAAATATCTGGCAGAGAATTATCCTGAAAGCTACGACCACGCAGTACCTGAGGAATTGGTATATAGCGGAAAATATAAGTTGACGGATGCAGTAGAGGGCTCTCCTGTGGATGCAGGACAGTTGGTGCTCTCTCCTACACGTACATATGCTCCTGTCATCAGGAAGCTTCTTGACGAACTGCGCCCAGAGATTCATGGTATGGTGCATTGTACTGGTGGTGCTCAGACAAAGGTGCTGCACTTCGTTAGCGACAATTGCAAAGTAGTCAAGGATAAAATGTTCCCTGTTCCTCCACTCTTCCGAGCTATACACGAGTGCTCAGACACAGACTGGCGCGAGATGTACCAGGTATTCAATATGGGTCATCGTATGGAGATATACGTTCGTCCTGAGGTGGCAGAGAAGGTTATAGCTATCTCTAAGAGCTTCAATATCGATGCCCAGATTGTAGGTCATATTGAAGAAGGCCAGAAGAGTCTGACCATCAAATCTGAATTTGGAACATTTGAATATTAATATGGACAACAACAGTATATTGCAGAAACTTGACGGACTGGAGGCACGTTTCGAAGAGGTATCAACTCTTATTACAGACCCTGATGTGATTGCCGACCAGAACCGTTTTGTGAAATTAACTAAAGAATATAAGGATCTGGGCGACATCATGGATGCTCGCAAGAGATATATAGCCTGTCTGAATGGTATAAAGGAGGCTAAGGATATCCTCGCCAATGAGACTGACCCAGAAATGAAAGAGATGGCCCGTGAGGAACTGGCAGCTAACGAAGAGCTCCAACCCAAACTTGAAGAAGAAATCAAGATTGCCTTGATTCCCAAAGATCCTGAGGATGCAAAGAATGTGCAGATGGAGATACGTGCAGGAACGGGTGGCGATGAGGCCTGTCTCTTTGCCGGTGACCTGTTTAAAATGTACAAAAGCTATTGTGATTCAAAAGGCTGGAATCTATCTATCACTAGCGTTTCTGAGGGTGCCGTAGGTGGGTTCAAGGAGATTGACTTCGCAGTATCTGGTGCAGACGTATATGGCACATTGAAATATGAGTCAGGCGTTCATCGTGTTCAGAGAGTGCCTGCTACAGAGACTCAGGGACGTATGCACACCTCTGCAGCAACAGTTGCTGTATTGCCTGAGGCGGACAAGTTCGAGGTGCATGTTAACGAAGGTGAGATAAAATGGGATACCTTCCGTAGTTCAGGTGCTGGTGGCCAGAACGTCAACAAGGTGGAGTCTGGTGTTCGTCTACGCTATATGTGGAAGAACCCCAATACCGGTGAAACCGAAGAAATTCTCATCGAATGTACAGAGACCCGTGACCAACCAAAAAACAAGGAGCGTGCCCTGTCTCGACTCTACACCTTTATATATGATAAGGAGCACCAGAAGTATATGGACGATATAGCTTCGCGCCGTAAAAGTCTGGTCTCTACTGGTGACCGAAGTGCAAAGATACGCACCTACAACTTCCCTCAGGGACGCGTAACTGATCACCGTATCGGATATACCACCCATGACTTGCAGGGGTTCTTAGGAGGAGATATCCAAGCAATGATCGATGCGCTTACTGTAGCAGAGAACGCAGAACGTATGAAGGAAACAGAACTATAGAATCACTGAATCAAGGATTAAAGGATTATGACAAGACAAGAATTAATAGAACAGATCAAACAAAAACATAGTTTTCTATGTGTTGGTCTCGATACTGATATAAATAAGATACCAGAGTGCGTCAAGAAACTTGTTGACGACCAGTGTGAAAATGAAGAAGACAGACTAGCTATATATATCTACGCCTTCAACAAGTTCATCATCGACGCAACGGCACCATATTGTGTAGCTTATAAACCTAATCTTGCATTCTATGAATGCTACGGCATCGATGGTTTGTATGCCTATGACCGCACAGTAAACTACTTGAAGTCGAAATACCCCAAGCATTTCATCATCGCCGATGCAAAACGTGGTGATATCGGAAATACGTCAAAGATGTACGCAAAGACCTTCTTCGAAGGTAATACTCAGGTAGATGCATTGACAGTAGCTCCCTATATGGGCGAGGACAGCGTAACACCTTTCTTAGGATATAACGGAAAATGGGTTATTCTTCTTGCACTTACTTCAAATAAAGGCTCACATGATTTTCAACTGACAGAAGATGCTAATAGTGAGCGTCTTTTTGAAAAGGTACTTAGAACCTCACAACAATGGGGAAATGACGAGAATATGATGTATGTCGTTGGTGCAACTCAAGGCCAGATGTTCGAGGCTATCCGAAAGTTTGCCCCTACTCATTTTCTACTGGTACCAGGTGTTGGTGCTCAGGGAGGTAGCCTTGAGGAGGTTTGCAAATACGGCATTAACAAAGACTGCGGACTATTGGTAAACAGTTCTCGCGGCATTATCTATGCATCTGCTGACAATGACTTTGCAGAAGTTGCAGGCCAAAAGGCACAACAGCTTCAGCAACAGATGTCTGCTGAGCTTAAGAAGGCTGGTATTATCTAATCCAAATAATACGTGGGAGACTCAAAGATCATCAACGATCCGGTTTTCGGATTTATAAAAATACCACGCGGACTGCTCTACAACGTAGTAGAGCATCCTCTGTTTCAGCGCCTTAACAGAATTCATCAACTCGGGCTGGCATCTGTAGTATATCCAGGTGCCAGACATACCAGATTTCAGCATTCGCTTGGTGCCTTTTATCTGATGACAGAAGCCGTACGCTCATTACAGGAGAAAGGTAACTTTATATTCGATTCCGAAGCAGAAGCAGTAGAAGCCGCCATTCTAATGCACGATATCGGACATGGACCTTTCTCTCATGTCCTTGAGAATACACTGATACATGGCATATCTCACGAGGATATCTCTCAAATGATGATGGAAAAGATAAATAATGACTTTAATGGACAGTTGAATCTTGCCATTTCTATTTTCAAAGGAGAGTATGGAAAGAACTTTCTGCACCAGTTGATATCAAGTCAACTGGATATGGATAGGCTTGATTATCTAAGACGAGATTCATTCTATACCGGAGTAACAGAAGGCAATATCGGTTCTGCACGTATCATCAAGATGTTAAACGTGATAGACGATTCTCTTGTAGTAGAGCATAAAGGAATTTATTCACTTGAGAATTACCTTACGACACGTCGTCTGATGTATTGGCAGGTATATCTCCATCGCACATGTGTGGCATACGAGAAGGTGCTTGTAAACATGTTAATGAGAGCAAAGGAACTTATAAGGATTGGGCAGGATGTGTTCGCATCACCAGCACTATATTATTTCCTCAGCAATGACGTAGACGCAGCATGGTTTGGCACTCATCCAGAGGCTTTAGAGAATTATGGAGAACTAGACGATTCTGACATATGGAGCGCCATGAAAGCATGGAAGCATCATAGCGATAAGATTCTCTCTACCCTTGCCACAGACATGCTCGACAGAAAGATCTTTAAAGTAGAGGTTCATGAAGAGCCTATCACAGAAGACAGAATCACAGAATTAAAGGAAAAGATAGCTCAAAAACTAGATATTCCCATAAATGACGCGCACTATCTTATGAGTGTTAATACCATTTCAAAAGACATGTATAACGTGGACGATGATAGTATCACAATTCTTTACAAAGACGGTTCTATTCGCGATATTTCCGAAGCTTCCGAATTGCTAAATGTTCAGTTACTTTCTAAAAAAATAAGAAAATATTATCTTTGTTATCAGCGTTTCGAATAATTTTTGCTATCTTTGCGGTCAAATAGAAACAAAACATAACGAAAGATATGGAATTTACAGCCAAGCAAGTTGCCGACATGATCGGTGGCCGTGTGGAGGGCAACGAAAATGCCGCCATTAGCAGTTTTGCAAAAATAGAAGAGGGAAAGCCTGGAGCGATCTCTTTCCTGTCAAATCCGAAATATACTCATTACATTTACGATACAGAGTCCAGCGTTGTGCTTATCAACGAAGATGTAGAGTTGGAAAAGCCTGTAACAGCTACGCTTATACGTGTTAAGAACGCATATGAGAGTGTTGCCAAGTTGCTTCAATTTTATGAGTCGATGAAACCTCGCAAGACTGGTATCGACCCTCATGCATCCATATCAGAGAAGGCGAAAATTGGCGAAAACGTATACATTGGAGCCTTTGTATGCATTGGTGATGGTACTGTGATTGGCGATAACACCCAGATATATCCTAATACCGTTATAGGTGACGGAGTAACAATTGGTGAAAAATGCACCCTTTTCCCTAATATTACAGTGTACCAAGGGTGTAAAATAGGAAATAACGTTACAATTCATGCAGGTTCCGTAATTGGAGCCGATGGTTTTGGATTTGCTCCTAATGCAGAAGGATACGACAAAATTCCACAGATTGGAATCGTTATTATCGAAGATAATGTCGAGATTGGCGCCAACACATGTATCGACCGTTCAACAATGGGACAAACAATCATTCACAAAGGTGTAAAACTCGACAATCTTATTCAGGTTGCCCACAATTGCGAGATTGGAGAGAGTACTGTAATGTCCGCACAAGTAGGCATGGCAGGTTCAACGAAGATCGGAGCATGGTGTATGGTTGGCGGTCAGGCCGGTTTTGCAGGGCACATCCACGTCAAGGATAAGACTTTCATAGGTGCTCAGTGTGGTGTCATCGGTGATACTAAAGGCGATGGAGAACAACTTATCGGCTCTCCTGCTGTCAACCCGAAGATTTTCTTCAAAGCAAGGGCTCTCGATGCCAAATTGCCTGAGATGTATCGCCAAATAGCAGCTCTTCAGCGTGAACTGAATGCCCTGAAAGAGGAAATCAAAAAGTAACAAACAAGAAAACAAAAATATGAAGCAGAAAACTTTGAAAGGCAGTTTTTCTTTGTTCGGAAAGGGACTGCACACAGGTTTGAACCTTACTGTAACGTTTAATCCTGCTCCTGAGAATACAGGATACAAGATTCAGCGTATCGACCTCGAAGGCGAACCTGTCATTGATGCTATCGCAGAGAATGTCGTTGACACCCAGCGTGGAACGGTACTTGGCAAGGGCGAAGCAAAATGTTCTACTGTAGAGCACGGACTCTCAGCACTTTATGCCCTTGGCATCGACAACTGTTTGATACAGGTTAATGGTCCAGAGTTTCCTATCCTAGACGGATCAGCGATTAAGTATGTTGAGAAGATTAGAGAAGTTGGTATCGAAGAACAGAACGCACCAAAGGACTGGTACGTCATCCGCAAGAAAATTGAGGTAAAGGACGAACAGACAGGCTCTTGTATCACTATCCTACCCGATGAAGACTTCTCAATAACAGCAATGTGTTCTTTTGAGTCAAAGTTTATCAGTTCGCAGTTTGCGACCCTTGATGACCCATCAAAGTATGCAGAGGAGATTGCAAGTGCACGTACCTTCGTCTTCGTTCGTGATATCGAGCCTTTATTGCAGGCAAACCTGATTAAAGGCGGTGACCTCGATAATGCTATCGTTATCTATGAGCGCCAGACCACTCAGGATCGTCTCGACATGCTGGCAGACATGCTTCACGTAGAACATCGCGACGCCACAGACTTAGGATATATACAGCACAAGCCATTGCAATGGGACAATGAGTGCACCCGACACAAACTTCTCGATATCATTGGCGACATGGCACTTATCGGCAAACCTATCAAGGGCCGTATCATTGCCACACGTCCTGGTCATACCATCAACAACAAGTTTGCCCGTCTGATGCGTAAGGAGATTCGCAAGCATGAGATTCAGGCACCTGTATATGATCCGAACGAAGAACCGATAATGGACGTAAACCGTATCCGTGAACTACTTCCACACCGCTATCCCATGCAGCTTGTGGATAAGGTAATAAGTCTTGGTGCTAACACAATCGTAGGTATCAAGAACATCACATCCAATGAACCATTCTTCCAAGGTCACTTCCCTGAAGAGCCTGTAATGCCTGGTGTACTTCAGATTGAGGCTATGGCTCAGTGCGGAGGGCTGCTGGTACTGAACACACTGGAGAATCCTAAGGAGTGGAGTACATATTTCATGAAAATCAACGATGTAAAATTCCGTCAGAAAGTCGTTCCTGGCGATACACTAATCTTCAAGGTTGACCTGTTGGCACCAGTACGTCATGGTATCTCTTCTATGAAAGGATATATCTTCGTTGGCGATCATGTTGTTGCAGAGGCGACATTCACCGCTCAAATCGTAAAAAACAAGTAAAGAATATGGCAAATCAGATTCATCCTTTAGCAGTTATCGACCCTGAGGCAAAACTCGGTGAAGGTAATATTATAGGTCCTTTCTGTGTAATCGACAAGAATGTCGTTATTGGCGACAACAACAAGTTATACAATGGCGTAACATTGCACTTCGGCACACGTATAGGTAATAACAACGAGATATTCCCAGGTGCAAGTATATCTACGAAACCCCAAGATTTGAAATTTCAAGGCGAGGAGACCACATGCGAAATTGGCGACAATAACTCTATCCGTGAGAATGTTACTATCAGTCGCGGAACAGCATCTAAGGGAAAGACCGTTGTTGGCAATGGTAATCTCCTAATGGAAAATATGCACATTGGCCACGACTGCGTAATTGGCAATGGCTGTATAATAGGCAACTCTACGAAGTTTGCTGGTGAGGTGGTTGTCGACGACTATGCCATCATCTCTGCCACCTGTCTTTTCCACCAGTTCCTCCACGTTGGCGGGTACATCATGTTCCAGGGTGGTACACGTACCAGTCAGGATATCCCCCCTTATGTCATCGCTGGCAAGGAACCTGTACGTTATGCAGGAGTGAATCTCGTAGGTCTACGCCGTAGAGGATTCCCACGTGAGACCATCGAAGCTATCCACGAGGCTTATCGTATCATCTATTCCCAGGGGGTACTGAAAGATGGTGTATCTATGGCCCGCGAACAGTTCCCAGACTCTAAGGAGGTTGAATATATCTGCTCGTTCATAGAGAACTCAAAACGAGGCATTATCAGATAATTGGACAAGACGCTTATAGTCATCACCGGTCCTACGGCAGTTGGCAAGACACAATTATGTCTCGATATCGCCCGGCACTTCGACATTCCTATCATCAATGCCGACTCCCGTCAAATTTACAAGGAACTAAGCATTGGCACTGCCAAGCCGACAGACGCAGAGATGCAAGGCATAAAGCACTATTTCGTAGGCACACTGAGCCTTCATGATTATTATAGTGCATCGATCTTTGAACAACAGGTACTAGAGTTACTCGACAGACTATTCCTGACCAGCGACTATGCATTGATATCTGGCGGTAGCATGATGTATATCGATGCTGTCTGCGATGGAATCGACGATATTCCCACTATCGACGACATAACTAGAGAGAAGATGAAAAAGCGTCTAGATGAGGAAGGTCTTGAAAGGCTCTGCGAGGAACTTCAGCGTCTTGACCCTGACTACTACGAAATCGTAGACCGTAAGAATCCCAAACGTGTGGTTCACGCTCTCGAGATATGTACTATGACAGGCAAGACATACACATCTTTTCGTAAGAGAGAGAAGAAGATACGACCTTTCAGAATCATCAAGATCGGCCTCAACAGAGATAGGGAGGAGTTATATCATCGTATCAATATAAGAGTCGACCAGATGATGCAGCAAGGATTGCTGAAAGAGGCAGAAAACGTATATAGATTAAAAGATTTAAACGCATTAAATACTGTTGGTTACAAAGAGATATTCAACTATCTTGAAGGGCGATGGCCATTAGAAGAAGCTGTTGAACGCATCAAGGGAAACACTCGCCGATACGCTCGAAAACAGCTTACCTGGTATAAGAAGGACCCCAATATCCTCTGGTTTCATCCTGACCAAAAAGAAGAAATCATCAACTACATATTATCAAAGGGAATATGAAAGAGATTGCAAATAAGATTTTAAACTTCATAAAAGGCATTTGGCCTTGGTATAAGAGTTTATATAAGGGTCGCCCCTGGTATGTAAAGATACCTGTGGCGATTATTTCGTTAATTGCGGCTTTCTTCATTTATCTGGGTGCTGTAGACACAAATTTCTTGTGGCTCTTTGGAAAGTCACCATCGATGTCTACAATCAAGAACAAGCGTCCGTCGCAGGCATCAGAGATTTATAGTGCCGATAATGTGATGATTGGTAAGTTCTTCAGCGAGAACCGTACTCCTGTGAAATACGAAGAGGTGAATCCTGTATTTTGGAAAGCTCTTATCGACACAGAGGATGAACGTTTCTATTCCCATCACGGCATAGACTATACGGCCTTTGCCGCTGTTGCAAAAGAGTATATCCTACATCGTGATGCCCGTGGAGCCTCTACTATCACTCAACAATTAGCAAAGAATCTCTTCCGCACTCGCTCAGAATACTCTACAGGTCTGCTTGGCAACATACCAGGTCTTAAGATGCTCATAATGAAGAGTAAGGAGTGGATTACGGCATACAAACTAGAGTATTTCTTCTCTAAGAATGAGATTCTGACGCAGTATGCCAACACCGTCGACTTCGGTTCTAATGCTTTTGGTATAAAAACAGCATGTAAGACCTACTTTGGCTGTGCCCCAAAGGATCTTACTACAGAACAGGCTGCTGTTTTGGTTGGAATGCTTAAAGCAACAACTTATTACAATCCGCTCATTAATCCTGAAAATTCCCTGAAACGTCGTAATATCGTTCTCGACCTGATGCGTCAGCATGGCGACCTCACAGAAGAAGAGTGCGACACACTTAAAGCAAAGCCGATAAAACTAGATTTCAGCGTAGAAAATGCCTATGATGGTCAGGCCACTTATTTCCGTGAGGCTGTGGCAAGTTATCTCAAAGATTGGTGTAAGGACAACGATTATGACCTATATACCGATGGTCTGAAGATATACACTACTATCGACACCCGTATGCAGAAATATGCTGAGGAGGCAGCCCGCAAGCAGATGCGACAGGTACAGAACAACTTCAACAACCACTGGGGATCTACTAATCCCTGGCAGGATGAACGCCATCAGGAAATTCGTAATTTCATCGAGGATATAGCTAAGCGTCAACCATATTACAAGACTCTTAAGCAAAAGTTTGACGGAAACGAGGATTCTATCAATTATTATCTCAATCTACCTCATAAGGTTAAGGTGTTCGACTACGACGGAGGTCAGATAGAGAAAGAGATGTCGACGATGGACTCTATACGATATATGGTGCGATTCATGCATTGCGGTTTCGTAGCCTTGGAGGCAGAGACTGGTCACGTAAAAGCATGGGTAGGCGATATCGACTTCAAATCATGGAAATATGACAAGGTTACAGCTCAGCGTCAGCCTGGTTCTACATTCAAGCTCTTTGTATATACAGAAGCGATGAATCAGGGATTAACACCATGTGATCGACGTCAGGATTCGTATTTCGCGATGAAAGCTTGGGATCCGGCTTCAAAGAAAGACGTGACATGGGCTCCGACAAATGCCAACGGATACTTCACAGGCGACTCTATGCCTCTGAAGGTAGCCTTCGCACAAAGTGTGAATTCCATTGCTGTTAAGCTTGGTCAGGAGGTTGGTATCCAGAATATCGTAAACACAGCTCATAATATGGGTATCAAGAGTAAGCTCGCCCCCACTCCATCACTTGCATTGGGCTCTAGCGATGTCAATCTGCTTGAACTCGTCAACAGCTATTGTACTGTAGCTAACGATGGAAAAGCTCATGATCCTGTATTGGTAGTACGTATCCTCGACCGCGATGGAAAGGAGATCTATGCAGGTCCGACAGAACAACGTCAGGCGATACCATATAAGAGTGCTTACCTTATGCAACAAATGCTCCTAGGCGGTCTTCGCGAGCGCGGAGGTACATCTATGAGTCTTTGGGGTTATGTAGGTGCTTTTGATAAAGATACTGAATTTGGTGGTAAGACAGGAACATCAAATAATCACTCTGATGCCTGGTTCGTGGGAGTATCACCTAAACTCGTTGCTGGTGCATGGGTTGGAGGCGAGTATCGCAGCATTCACTTCCGCACAGGCCAACTGGGACAGGGCTCTCGTACCGCTCTACCTATCTGCGGATATTTTTTCCAGAGCGTGATGGGCGACAAGAATTTCCAGCAGTATCATGCGAAGTTCGGAAAACCGAAAGATGAGAATATCCGTCAGGAGATGTATATGAACTGTGCATACACATATCATGTAGCTGATTCCGACTCTGTCGGACTTGACTCAATTGACCTCGAAGGAGTCGACGAATATATCGAACTCGACGAAATGGGTAATCCTATTCAAAAAAGTGACAAGCCATCAGAGCCTGCAGAAGTAAATCAAGAGCCAACTGAATCTCCTGCAAATACACAGGCCACAAAGGAGGAATAAATCCTCTTTTTATATCGGTAATTCAATCGATTGCGCGCATAATGATGTTAATATTTGATAAATTTTGCAGTTGTGCGGGTACACAAATAGGGTTTTATAAAAAAAACAAGAAAAAGTTTGTGGGATTGAAAAAAAAGGCCTACCTTTGCAGACGTTATCCTGAAAACAATCTTTTTACCTTAGGAAACTAATACCTATTGAAGGTTTGGAGCGATCACTTGCGAAAGTCGTCGCTTTTTTTATTTCCCTTCCCGATTTGTTAAACTTTCATAAAACTAAATACAAAGTTCAAGGCTCGAAGTTCAAAGTTCAAAGAAAATTAGTACCTTTGCACCCCGATTTGAGTCCGTTGGGGCAGAGTCAAGTGCTTACGAACGTATGCCGCCTCGCGGAAAAAACCCTTTAATACAATAAATAAATAATGTACGCAATTGTAGAGATTCAGGGTCAGCAGTTCAAGGTAGAGCAAGGAAACAAGCTCTTCGTGCATCACATCAAAGATGTTGAGGCAGGTAAGACTGTTGAATTTGACAAGGTGCTGCTCGTAGATGCTGACGGTGCAGTAAAGGTAGGTGCTCCGACCGTAGAGGGAGCAAAGGTAGTATGTGAAGTAATCAACCCACTCGTAAAGGGTGACAAGGTGATTGTATTCAAGATGAAGCGTCGCAAGGACTCTCGTAAGCGCAACGGTCATCGTGAGCAGTTCACTCAGGTTGAAGTTAAATCAGTAATCGCTTAAATCAAGGAGGACTTAGAAATGGCTCATAAAAAAGGTGTAGGTAGTTCTAAGAACGGTCGTGAGAGCGCAGCTCAGCGACTGGGCATTAAGATTTTCGGCGGTTCATCGTTCGCCAGCGCGGTACAAAGCACAACGCAGGTAGCAATGTCGCTATTGGTAAGGACGATACTCTCTACGCTCTCGTAGACGGTACTGTTAACTTCCACAAGGGCAAGTTCAACAAGAGCGTTGTCTCAGTAATCCCCAACGCTGAGGCCTAAACATTAAAAGAAAAAAAACTTATTCCAAACAAACAACAGAGTCCTTCTCTCCTATGGAGAGAGGGATTTCTGCTTTTATAGCCTTACTTTTAATAGTTTTTTTAAAGAATACTTTGGTATATCGTAAGAAATTTGTAATTTTGCACCTTAGAACAGATATCAACAAATAAATACGTATTTAATATGTTAACACTCAAACTCATTAGTGAGCAAACTGAACGTGTAGTTCGTGGCTTGGAGAAGAAGCATTTCAACAATGCACAGCAAGCCATCGATGAAGTACTGGCCGTAGACAAGAAACGCCGTGAGGCTCAGCAGGAACTCGACAAGTGCCTGAACGAGCAGAAACAGCTTTCTGGTCAGATTGGCCGATTGATGAAAGAAGGAAAGAAAGACGAGGCCGACCAGGTAAAGGCCCAGGTGGCTCAGCTCAAGGAGAAATCCAAGGAGCTTGACGATACGATGGCCAAGGCACAGGAAGAGATGACCACATTGCTCTGTCAGATTCCTAATATACCATACGATGAGGTTCCAGAAGGCAAGGCCGCTGAGGACAACCACGTGGTAAAATCAAATCTTAAGGAGTGTACCGATGCCGATACCGTTGGCAACTGGGATGTTAATCCCTCGCTGGGTATCGCCAATCCCTTGCCCCACTGGGAACTCGCCAAGAAATACAATCTCATCGACTTTGACCTCGGTGTGAAGATCACAGGTGCTGGATTCCCTGTTTATATCGGCAAGGGAGCCCGTCTGCAGCGCGCGCTGATTAACTTCTTCCTCGATGAGGCTCGTAAGGCTGGCTATACAGAGATCATGCCTCCAACGGTAGTGAACCAGGCTTCTGGTTATGGTACAGGTCAGCTGCCCGACAAGGAAGGTCAGATGTATCACTGTGAGGTTGACGACTTCTATCTTATTCCAACGGCTGAGGTACCAGTTACGAATATCTATCGTGACGTCATCCTCGACGAGAAGGATCTGCCTATCAAGAACTGCGCCTATACACAATGTTTCCGTCGTGAGGCAGGAAGCTATGGTAAGGACGTTCGCGGTTTGAACCGTCTGCATGAGTTCTCAAAGATTGAGATTGTGCGCATCGACAAGCCTGAGCACTCTAAGGAGAGCCATAAGGAGATGCTGGAGCATGTAGAGGGACTGCTTAAGAAGCTCGAGCTCCCATATCGCATCCTTCTGCTTTGCGGTGGCGATCAGAGCTTTACTAGCGCTATCTGCTATGACTTCGAGGTTTACTCTGAGGCTCAGGGTCGCTGGCTCGAGGTATCGTCAGTATCTAATTTCGACACCTATCAGGCCAACCGTCTGAAGTGCCGTTTCCGTCCTGAGGGAAGCAAGAAGCCTGAGCTCTGTCATACGCTCAACGGCTCTGCACTGGCTCTGCCTCGCATCGTTGCAGCCCTGTTGGAGAACAACCAGACGGAGAATGGCATCAAGGTTCCAGCCGCCCTCGTTCCTTATATGGGCTGCGACATCATTGACTAATCACAATACAAAACTAAACGAATATGAACAAAATTGTAAGAAAAGAGCAATTCTCTGAGAAAGTATTTCTTTTTGAGATTGAGGCTCCGCTGATTGCAAAGAGTCGTAAGGCTGGTAACTTCGTGATCGTGCGTGTTGACAAAAAGGGTGAGCGTATGCCTCTGACCATCGCTGGTGCTGATATTGACAAAGGCACTATCACATTGGTGGTTCAGATGGTAGGTCTCTCCTCAAAGAAACTCTGTGAACTTGGCGAGGGTGACTTCGTGGCCGACGTGGTTGGTCCTCTGGGTAACCCCACACGCATAGAGAAATACGGTACAGTAGTATGTGCCGGTGGTGGTCTCGGTGTGGCTCCAATGCTGCCTATCATCCAGGCACTGAAGGCTGCTGGCAACAGGGTCCTCTCCGTAATGGCTGGTCGTAGCAAAGACCTGATTATCCTCGAGGATAAGGTTCGCGAGAGCTCTGACGAGGTAATCATCATGACCGATGATGGTAGCTACGGTGAGAAGGGTGTAGTAACCGTTGGTATGGAGAAATTCTTCGAGCAGGAGCATGTCGATAAGGTATTTGCCATCGGTCCTCCAATCATGATGAAGTTCTCTAACCTCACCGCTCAGAAGCACAATATCCCCTGCGAAGTATCTTTGAACACAATCATGGTCGATGGTACTGGTATGTGTGGAGCATGTCGTCTGACTATCGGTGGCAAGACCAAGTTCGTCTGCATCGATGGTCCTGAGTTCGATGGTGCCCTCGTTGACTGGGACGAGATGTTCAAACGCATGGGTACCTTCAAGCGCGAGGAGCAGGAAGAGCTGGCTCATTACGAGGAGCATGTTGGCAATATCGATGAGAATGCTGATAAAGCTGCCAAGACAACAGATATCGTGATGGACGACGACCCGACCAACGATACCATCGAGATTCTGACAGACCGTGATGCAGAGTGGCGTAAGGAGCTCCGTGCTTCTATGAAACCAAAGGAGCGCACTCAGATTGAGCGTGTCATCATGCCTGAGCTCGACCCCGTATACCGTGCAACCACTCGTACAGAGGAGGTTAACATCGGACTCACCAAGGAGATGGCGATGACAGAAGCCAAGCGTTGTCTCGACTGCGCTAAGCCTACTTGCGTTGAGGGATGTCCTGTAAATATCAATATCCCATCATTCATCAAGAACATCGAGCGCGGTCAGTTCCTGGCTGCTGCGAAGGTTCTGAAGAACACCTCTGCCCTACCCGCTGTCTGCGGACGTGTATGTCCTCAGGAGAAACAGTGCGAGAGCAAGTGTATCCATCTGAAGATGAACGAGCCTGCTGTGGCCATCGGCTATCTGGAGCGTTTCGCTGCCGACTTCGAGCGCGAGAGTGGAAACATCTCTCTGCCTGAGATTGCACCTGCAAATGGCATCAAGATCGCCGTAGTTGGTTCTGGCCCTGCTGGTCTGAGCTTCGCTGGCGATATGGTTAAGAAGGGCTACGACGTATATGTCTTCGAGGCTCTGCACGAGATTGGCGGTGTGCTGAAATATGGTATTCCTGAATTCCGTCTGCCTAATAAGATTGTAGACGTCGAAATCGAGAATCTCGCTAAGATGGGCGTTCACTTCCAGACCGACGTTATCGTAGGTAAGACCATCAGCGTAGAACAGCTTGAGGCTCAAGGCTTTAAGGGCATTTTCGTTGGCTCTGGCGCTGGTCTGCCAAACTTCATGAATATCCCTGGTGAAAACAGCATCAATATCATGTCGTCTAACGAGTATCTTACTCGTGTGAACCTCATGGATGCTGCCAACCCCAAGACCGATACTCCATTGAATCCTGCAAAGAGTGTGCTCGTAGTTGGTGGTGGTAACACCGCTATGGACTCTTGCCGTACTGCTAAGCGCCTTGGTGCTGAGGTAACACTCGTTTACCGTCGTTCTGAGGTCGAGATGCCTGCTCGTCTCGAAGAGGTTAAGCACGCCAAGGAGGAAGGTATCAACTTCCTTACCCTGCACAACCCCATCGAGTATATCGCTGATGAAACGGGAGCCGTGAAGCAGGCCGTTCTTCAGGTGATGGAGCTGGGTGAGCCTGATGCTTCAGGTCGTCGCTCGCCTGTACCCGTTGAGGGCAAGACCGTCACACTCGACGTAGATCAGGTTATCGTGGCTGTAGGCGTATCACCTAACCCACTGGTTCCAAAGTCTATCGATGGTTTGGAGCTTGGCCGCAAGAACACTATCGCTGTCTCTGAGGAAATGCAGTCTTCTCGCAGCGAGATCTTCGCTGGTGGTGACATCGTGCGTGGTGGCGCAACGGTAATCCTCGCTATGGGTGATGGCCGTCGTGCTGCTCTGAATATGGACAAGCACCTGCGTGGAGAAAAGTAAGACTGAAATAGAAAGCCGTCGCCTCTTGCATCGTTTAAACGAACGTTTTGTCAAGGCGATGGCTACTTATCATCTGATAGAAGATGATGACCGTATACTCGTGGGACTCTCCGGTGGAAAAGACTCACTCTTGCTGCTCGAACTCTTGTCAAAGCGTGCGAAGATTGATCACCCACGATTCTCTGTAGAGGCCCTGCACGTGAGGATGGAGAACATCCATTACGAGACTGACACCAGCTATCTGCAATGGTTTTGCGATGCGCTCAATGTCAGACTCCACGTGAAGACCACGAGTTTCAAGATCGGCCCTGAAGCCATCAAGAACTCGAGAGATGCCCGCAGACAGAAGCAGCCTTGTTTCCTCTGTTCGTGGAATCGGCGAAAGCAGATATTTAATCTCGCTCAGGAACTCGGCTGTAACAAGATTGCCTTAGGCCACCATCAGGACGACCTCATCCATACGGCTCTGATGAACCTCACCTTTCAAGGTCGGTTCGACACGATGCCGGCACTGCTCAAAATGCGCAAGATGCCACTGACGATTATCCGTCCGCTATGTATGATTGAGGAACAAGACATCATGGCCTACGCCGAGCTCCAAGGCTATCAGAAACAGCAGAAGCTATGTCCATACGAGACCAACTCGCATCGCTCAGGCATCAGGCACCTATACGACGCCATTGAAAAGATTAATCCTGAGGCGCGCTACAGTATCTGGAGAGCCCTCAACGCAGATAATAAACTTATAGAAGAGACGTAACATAATGAGAATAAGAAACATAGCCATAGTAGCACTCGCTTTGCTTGTACCACTTACGTTACAGGCTCAGAAGAAGAAAGTTAAGGTTAAACCCAAGGTGGTTGAGCAACCTCAGGAAGACCCACGTATCACAGAGATGCGTGAGGCTACACAGCAGATCGTCTTCGTCGACTCTATCGTGGTTGACAAGGCCGATTTTCTCTCTGCCATCCGCATCAATCCTGAAACAGGCAAGCTTACCACCTATGATAAATTCTTCAGAAGTGAAGATCATCCCGATAGCTATGTGTTCCTCAACGAGATGGGCAACAAGTGTTACTTCTCAAACAATGGCGACAACGATCGCATGCAGCTCTTCACCAGCGACAAGCTTGGTGCTGAATGGAGTTCTCCCCAGCCACTCACCGGCATCGATGAAGGCATCACAGATGCCAACTACCCCTTTATGATGAGCGATGGCATCACATTCCATTTTGCCGCAAAAGGCAGTGAGAGCATTGGAGGCTATGACATCTTCATCACCCGCTATGACTCAGAAGGAGGCAGATTCTTCAAACCAGAAAACATAGGAATGCCATTCAACTCAGAGGCCAACGATTATATGTACGTCATCGATGAGCTCAGTCAGATAGGCTACTTCGTTACCGACCGTCGTCAGCCAGAGGGCAAGGTATGCGTTTATACCTTCATTCCTCCAACATCTCGTCGCACATATAACCTCGACAGCTATACCAACCAGCAGCTTCGAGACCTTGCCTCTATCAGTAGCGTTGCCAACACGTGGGGCAACGGTAATGCGCGCAAAGAGGCTCTTGCAAGAATAAACAGCATCAAGACAGAGCCGGCTGTGAAAGAGTCTAAGCCGCAGATGAGTTTCCTGGTCAACGACAAAACCACGTATACCTCTGAGACTCAGTTCCGTGATGCAGATAACATCACACTCTATCACGAACTCAAGTCCACAGAGAAACGACTCAACGAGATAAAGGGTAACCTCGAGAAACTGCGTGTTTACTATTCAAATGCAAATGCTGACGACAAGAATGCTCTCAGTACAGAGATTCTCGAGGAAGAACAGCAGGAGCTTCAACTCTCAAAAAATATCATTCAGCTGAATAAGCTGATCAGAAATAACGAAAACAAATTTATAAACCCCTAAAAACATAAAGCTTATGAAAAGAAAATTTCCTGAATCAGAACTGATCATCAATGCCGACGGCTCTTGTTTCCATCTGCATCTGAAGCCAGAGTTCCTGGCCGACAGAGTGATTTTGGTAGGTGATCCCGCCAGAGTAAACACCGTTGCCAACCACTTCGACAGCATCGAGCACGAGGTAAGCAGCCGTGAGTTCCACACCATCACCGGTATGTACAAGGGTAAGCGCATCTCTGCCCAGAGTCATGGTATCGGATGCGACAACATCGATATCGTAGCCAATGAGCTCGACACACTTGCCAACATCAATTATGAGACCCGCGAAGAGAATGACGAGCATCGCACACTGACGATGGTACGCATCGGCACCTGTGGCGGTCTGCAGCCATTCACACCTACAGGCTCATTCATCGCCTCAGTTAAGAGTATCGGTTTCGACGGACTGCTTAACTACTACGCAGGACGTAACCAGGTGTGCGACCTCGAGATGGAGAAGGCCTTCTGCAAGCACATGCAGTGGAATCCCATCAAGGGTGCGCCATACGTTGCAGTAGCCGACCGTGAGCTCATCGACCGCGTTGCAGGCGATGATATGGTGAAAGGATATACCGTTGCATGTGGCGGATTCTATGGCCCTCAGGGACGTGTGCTACGTGCTGATGTCCTTGATCCTGATCAGAACAAGAAAATCGAGTCTTTCGAGTATGACGGCATGAACATCTGTAATTTCGAGATGGAGTCATCAGCCCTCGCTGGTCTTGCATCTCTGTTGGGCCATCGCGCCATGACCTGTTGTATGGTCATAGCCAACCGCTATGCCCAGAAGATGAACACCGAATACAAGAACTCAATCGATACCCTCATCGAGAAAGTTCTCGACCGCATCTAAATGAACGATACGATATGTGCACTTGCCACCGCTGCTGGTGGCGCAATAGGAACAATAAGAATCTCAGGCTCTCATGCGCTTGAGATTCTTTCTCATATTTTCCAAGGCTCAGGCGACGTTCAGTCCTACCCTGCCAACACCATCCACTTCGGACGTATCATCTCCAACAATCAGATTATCGACGAAGTGCTGGTAAGCATCTTCCGAGCTCCCCACTCCTACACAGGCGAAGACACCGTAGAAATCTCCTGTCACGGCTCGCGCTATATACTGAACAAGGTCTTGGAACTCTTGGTGCAACAAGGCTGCCGCATGGCTAATCCTGGCGAGTACACCATGCGTGCCTACCTTAACGGCAA
Source organism: uncultured Prevotellaceae bacterium (assembly GCA_902776935.1). Taxonomy (GTDB): domain Bacteria; phylum Bacteroidota; class Bacteroidia; order Bacteroidales; family Bacteroidaceae; genus Prevotella. The sequence continues at coordinate 87,855 of CACYRS010000008.1, forward strand.
GATGGATCTCTCGCAGGCAGAAGCCGTTGCCGACCTTATCGCATCATCCAACAAAGCCGCCCATCAGATGGCTATGAGTCAGCTGCGAGGTCAGTTTTCCTCTGAGCTCTCACAGCTTCGCGAACAGCTCCTAAGACTCACCTCATTATTAGAGCTAGAGCTCGACTTCTCCGACCATGAAGAGCTGGAATTTGCAGACCGTAGCGAGCTTCTTTCCATAGCGAATAAAATCAACAATCGCGTTACCGTCCTTGCCCAATCTTTCGAGACAGGCCAAGCCCTAAAAAAAGGCATTCCCGTGGCTATAGTAGGCAAGACAAATGTAGGAAAATCAACCCTGCTAAACAAGCTAATCCGCGATGATCGTGCAATAGTTTCATCAGTTCACGGCACTACCCGCGATACCATAGAGGACGTGATAGACATCAACGGAGTCACCTTCAGATTCATCGATACTGCAGGCATCCGTCAGACCACAGACGAGGTTGAGCAAATAGGTATCTTCCGCACCTATGCAGCCATAGAGAAAGCCAAGATAGTGCTATGGATTATTGACGCCACCCCTTCAGAAGAAGAGACTAAAGATATACTTAAACTAACAAAAGACAAATCACTGGTTATCATAATGAATAAGATTGATATCACTCCCATCAAGAAAACGTGCTTATCAACTATCCCTGAGCTCAAAGATATCCCCTTGATTGACATCTCTGCCAAGAAGGGAGTCAACATCGATAAGTTAGAACAAGCCATCTTCGAATCAGCGAATATCCCAGAGCTCTCAGAGCAAGATATAATAGTATCCTCAGCCCGCCAGTACCAATCACTTGTCAAAGCCCATGAGAATCTCTCACGTGTGCTCTCAGGATTAGAGTCCGGCCTTAGCGGCGATCTCATCTCTGAAGATCTTAGGCTAGTCCTCGACGACTTGGCAGACATCACAGGTCAAGGCAGAATCGTGCCCAACGAAGTCTTAGGAAATATTTTTAGCCATTTCTGCGTGGGCAAATAGTTGATTATCAACAACTTAGAACAATTTGGATAAACTATTACTAAAGCTCTCATTTTGAGGGCTTTTGTTGTGTTAAGCGTTCTTAATTGCTCTTTGTTATTCCAAGTTAT
>CACYRS010000009.1 GCA_902776935.1 uncultured Prevotellaceae bacterium
AGCTGCTTCACTCGGTGAGATGGGCTTCAATGTGATCAACCTGTGTATTCAGGATTCTCCTCGTCGTGCTCACTCTATCGCTGCTCAGGGTGGTATCAATGCCGCTAAGTGCTATCAGAATGATGGTGACTCTGTTTATCGTCTGTTCTATGATACCGTAAAGGGTGGTGACTATCGTGCTCGCGAGGCAAACGTTTATCGTCTGGCTGAGGTATCAAACAATATCATCGACCAGTGTGTTGCTCAGGGTGTTCCTTTCGCTCGTGAGTATGGTGGTATGCTGGCTAACCGTTCATTCGGTGGTGCTCAGGTAAGCCGTACTTTCTACGCAAAAGGTCAGACTGGTCAGCAGCTGCTGCTCGGTGCCTATAGCTCACTGAGCTGTCAGGTAAAGGCTGGTAAGGTTAAGCTCTATACCCGTTATGAGATGGAGGATGTAGTTATTGTTGATGGCCGCGCTCGTGGTATCATCGCTAAGGATCTGACAACTGGTAAGCTGGTTCGCTTCAGCGCTAACGCTGTTGTTATCGCTACTGGTGGATACGGAAATGCTTACTTCCTCTCTACCAATGCTATGGGCTGTAACTGCTCTGCCGCTGTTCAGTGCTATCGCAAGGGCGCTTACTTTGCAAATCCTTCATACGTTCAGATTCACCCAACATGTATTCCTGTACATGGCGACAAGCAGTCTAAGCTTACCCTGATGTCAGAGTCACTGCGTAACGACGGCCGTATCTGGGTTCCTAAGAAGATTGAGGATGCTAAGGCTCTGCAGGCTGGTACCAAGCAGGGTTGGGAGATTCCTGAGGAGGATCGTGACTACTATCTGGAGCGCCGTTATCCAGCATTTGGTAACCTCGTTCCTCGTGACGTGGCATCTCGTGCTGCTAAGGAGCGTTGCGATAAGGGCTTTGGTGTTAACAACACAGGTCTGGCTGTATTCCTTGATTTCTCTGAGTCTATCAACCGTCTTGGCATCGATGTTATCATGCAGCGTTATGGTAACCTCTTCGAGATGTACGAAGAGATCACCGACGTATTCCCTGGCGATGTAGCTAATGAGATCAATGGCGTGAAGTACTATAAGCCAATGATGATCTATCCAGCTATCCACTACACGATGGGTGGTATCTGGGTTGACTACGAGCTGCAGACCTCTATTCCTGGTCTGTTCGCTATCGGTGAATGTAACTTCTCTGACCACGGTGCTAACCGTCTGGGTGCTTCTGCTCTGATGCAGGGTCTGGCCGATGGTTACTTCGTACTGCCTTACACCATCCAGAACAGCGCTCTGTTGACTCTATCCACAAGGAGCTCGGTCACATCATGTGGGAGTATGTAGGTATGGGTCGCACCGCTGAGGGCCTGAAGACTGGTCTGAAGAAGATGCACGAGTTGGAGAAGGAGTTCGATTCTAACCTCTTCGTTCCTGGAACGAAGGAGGGCCTGAACATTGAGCTCGACAAGGCTATCCACCTGCGCGACTTCTTCACAATGGGTCAGCTCGTAGCTTTCGACGCCCTCTCTCGTAATGAGTCTTGCGGAGGTCACTTCCGCGAGGAGTATCAGACTGAGGAAGGCGAGGCTAAGCGCGACGACGAGAACTACTTCTACGTAGGATGCTGGGAGTACAAAGGTAAGGGCAACGAGCCCGAGCTCATCAAGGAGCCACTGGAGTACGAGGCTATCAAAGTACAGACACGTAACTATAAGAATTAATTAGGTATGGCAAAGAATATTTCATTTACAATAAAGTTCTGGCGCCAGAACGGCCCCAAGGACCAGGGACATTTCGACACCCACGAGATGCACGATATCCCCGATGATACCTCATTCCTGGAGATGCTCGACATCCTGAACGAGGAGCTCATCAACGAAGGCAAGGAGCCCTTCGTATTCGATCATGACTGCCGCGAGGGTATCTGCGGTATGTGCTCACTCTACATCAACGGTACACCTCACGGACTCACCGAGCGTGGTGCTACAACCTGTCAGCTCTACATGCGTCGTTTCAACGATGGTGACGTTATCACCGTTGAGCCTTGGCGCTCAGCTGCATTCCCTGTAATCAAGGACTGTATGGTTGACCGTAATGCCTTCGATAAGATTATCCAGGCTGGTGGTTATACCACAATCCGTACAGGTCAGGCTCAGGATGCCAACGCTATCCTCATTCCTAAGGAGGATGCCGACGAGGCTATGGACTGCGCATCTTGCATCGGCTGTGGCGCTTGCGTAGTACCAATACCCGTGCTTGCGAGGCTGTATGTCCTAAGAATGAGACTATCGCCAACATCGCCCGCCTGAATCGCGAGTTCATCAAGGCAAAACTGGCTGATTAAGATTTTTATTGGTAGTGGGGAACTTTTTGTCCCCACTACCTTTATATAATAATAAGGAGAAAGTTATTAATTATAAATATTATGAATAAGAACGAGAAATTTGTCATAACGATCAATCGTGAGCTGGGAAGCGGTGGCCGTACTGTTGGTCGCATATTAGCTGAAAAACTTGGTGTACCATACTACGACAAGGCGCTTGCTAAACCTTTGGAAGAGAAGTTCAATATGGATTCAGAGGAATTGGAGCGTCTGAAAAGCGATAATCTTAGCTGGTGGGAAAGTATAAAGCGAGTATTGGTATTGGGAGAAAATGCAGCTAATTCTTCAGATTATTACGAGGAGGGAAAAAGCGATCTGGTGACCTCAGAAGCTGTATTAAATGCTGAGAAGGAAATATTATATAGCATCGCGATTGAGGAGTCATGCGTCATTGCAGGTCGTTCAGCTTTCTACGTTATGAATGGTTTCCCCAATCGTCTGAACGTACTGATTCAGGCTTCTAAGGAACATCGTGTAAACCGTCTCATTAACAAGCGTGGCATCAGTGAGAAGGAAGCATTAAAAATCATCAAGGATGTAGACCTGTCGCGAGAGGAGTATCTTAAGAACAATGCCCACACTTCGCGTTATGATACTCGAAACTACGACCTTGTTATCAAGATGGATGGCAAGACAGAGGAAGAGGCTGCAAATGTCATAATGGCATTCATAGGCTGATCTGGTAAAGAAAAGATGGCACTAAAAGTTTTGAGTGACCGCATCCTCAAAGACGGGAGATGCTTTGAAGGCGGCATTCTGAAGGTTGATCGTTTTGTCAATCACCAGATGGATCCTTATCTGATGAAACAGATAAGTATCGAGTTTATCAAGCGCTTTTCTGACTTGAACATCAACAAGATCATCACCATCGAGGTTTCCGGTATCGCGCCTTCCATCATGCTGGGCTATCTGTTGGAGTTGCCTGTGGTGTTTGTGAAGAAGAAGGTGCCCACCACGATGGAACACTTCTATCAATCCACCGTCACCTCTTTTACCAAGAAAAGAGACAGCAATATCGTGATAGCCAAGGATTATCTCACAGCGGATGACCATGTGCTCTTCATCGATGACTTTCTGGCTTACGGTAATGCAGGCAAAGGCATCATAGACCTCTGCCGGCAGGCAGGAGCCACCATTGAGGGCATGGGCTTCATCATTGAGAAAGAGTTCCAGCACGGACGCGAACTGCTTCAGGCAGAGGGTATCACTCGTATTGAGTCGCTTGCCATCATCGAATCGCTCGACAACTGCGAGATAAAGATCAAGGACTGATAAGTGTCTGGCTTACCTCATTGGCGCCAGGCCTTCATCGACTGAAGAAGTACGCTTAGTAGAATCAGGGCGATACCAAGATAGAAGGAGAAATTTATTTCCCGACCTTCGCCAAAGATAAGAAAGGCGAGGATAATCGTGTAACATGGCTCCAGATTATAGGTCAGGTTAACTGTGAAGGCAGATAGCCGTTTCAAGGCCTGGATCTGGAGCAGATACATTCCTACTGTGCAGAAGAGCGCATGACAGAGCATGTACCATAAGTTGGTTCCTTCTGGAATGACTACCACAGGCTGCTGACTTGGGAAGAACCACAGATATATGGGTATGATGGCCGACACGATGACGAGGCCTCCTGACATCTGATACATCAGCACCGTACGGCTCCGAATGCCCACGCTCGCCTTCTTATTACAGATGGCATAGAGTGCGCAGACAGCCGATGAAATCACGCCAATCATGATTCCATATCTATATCGTGCGTCGAGCGAAAAGATACAGAGTACACCAGCAACGGTAATCAGCGAAAAGAGTAATTCGAGACCAGAGAACCGCTTTTTGAAGAAAAGAGGTTCGAAGATTGCCGTGAAGAAACCTATCAATGAGAAGCAGATGACACCTATCGATACATTCGATGCCTTTATGCTTCCATAAAACAGAATCCAGTGAAGCCCCAATAACGCTCCGCATCCGCATAGTTGAAGGAATTTCCGCCATCCGATACGAGGTAGCCCTGTGAATACCAACAAAATACAAGTGGTAAAAAGCATTCGATACCACACGATATCAACCTCGTTAAGCGTTATCAGCCTCCCGAACAAGCCTGTAAAGCCTGCCAAGAGCACACTAAGGTGCAACTGAATAAATCCTTTCTTCGTTTCGTCCATTCGGCTGCAAAGTTACAAAAATATTGCCTGATTATATATTATCTCAAGAATAATTTGTACCTTTGCCCACAGAATATGGAGGTGAAAGACAGATACAGACGGTTCGGAGAGTGGAAGCAGCAGCCTCACCAGGTGGCTCCGCTTTCAGAGGAAGAGCATGAGTGCGCCACCTGCGGCACCCGCTTCGAGGGCAACTACTGTCCGCGGTGTGGGCAGTCGGCTAAGATCGGCCGCTATTCGTTTAAGAAAGCCCTTTTGCTGTTCCTTGACGTCTGGGGCGTGGGCAACCGGGGCATGTTCCGCAGCATTCGCGACCTGATATTGCGCCCAGGCTACATGATTCGCGACTATCTGCGCGGCATGCAGATGGCTTACTTTCCGCCCTTCAAGATGTTCTTCCTGCTTATTGCCCTGTCGCTAGTGGTAGATTCTGGTCTGAATATCCAAGGCATCAACCGCAGTAAACTGAATGAGGCTGAGGAGCACGAAATCGTGGAAGGCTGGTTTAACTCTGAAGAGGTGCAGACTGTTCTCTGTTGCTCTTCTCCTTGCCACTCTATCTGATGTTTCGTCATAGTCCAGCTATACCCGACCTGCGTCTTTCAGAGTGCTTCGTGGCGATGGTATATATCACCAACATGTACATCATCTATGAGATCGTTCCCTCGTTTCTGTGTTTCAGTGTGAAGGCCGAAATGATCTACGGCATGCTTGCCATGTTGTTGGTTCTCATCCCAATCAAGCAACTCTCGGGCTACAGCTACCCGAGCACCATCTGGCGCATCATGGTGGCCTTTATTCCCTTCATCATCCTCTTCTATTTGGTATTTATTGCCATAGGAGTAGGTTTGGCCATCTACTACCGAATCTAAAGGTCAGACATTTTTTGGACTGTCTTTTGTCACAATTGTCACAAGGGAAAAAAGAAAGGGATGAACAAATCGTTCACCCCTAACCTTTTATTTACGCTGCGGATTTCTGGTGCTTGGCCAGGAATTGCGGGCTCTTGGTGTATTGTTGGGTGGCGGGGTTGAAGGTGCAATAGCCTCGTTGAACCCATTTGCGGAGCTGGTCAGAGCCGTCAGGTTTCATATTCTGGGCACGACGGACGGTATTGAGATCCTCGAGGGTGAAGCTGTCTAATAATGTTATATACGTCAAATGGTGCACGGTGTGATAATTTTAGGATAACTGGAGCGGTTCTCCTGATCACTTTTCCGCTGAAATATGATCATCAGAATTGGCTTTGTGATCTTCTATTTCAGAATATAATTATCAAAAATGCCTACATGCCTACATAAAACCGCTTCAAATGCCTTTAAATAAAGAGGAATTACAAAAACTTTGCATACACAAAGCCTACATTATGCCTACATAGTGCCTACATGCCGCTTACATACATTTAGCCCCCTATCTGACGATATCAAGTTAGGCACTCCGTATATCTTATCTTTAAGGGGAGCTATAAATTCTCGAGAGAATTTGATGCTTGCCTCCCTATCTGGCAATTGTTTGTACGTATCTAAGCAGGAAATTCTCTCGAGAATTTCTTTACTATCTTTAACTCCAAAACCTGCAAAGTCGTATCTTTTATCGCGTTACCTCCCTATGTAAATGTTAAATAACGGGTGTTTTGGCACATTTTTGGCCAAATCTGTGTAGGTATAATGTAGGCTTTATGTAGGCTAAAACTACAGTTATCTTAAACATATACAGTAATTTACGTCGTTTTTATGTAGGCATGTAGACACTCTTTGAATATCTTCAGGCTTGGAAATATTTCTGAAGATATAGTTGGGTAGTTTTGTTTTTTATTTGTACCTTTGTGCCGAAAAGCGTTATTGGTATGAGAATTAAGGTGTATTTTTTAGTTGTGATGAGCCTTTGGTGTGTGACTGTATTTGCACAATTGGAGCATCATCTTTATGTGGATAAAGGAGAAGGTGTATTCGCTACGGTGAACGAGGCTCTCCGTCAGGCAGAGACTTATGCTGAAGACAACGTATGGACTGTCATCCACATCGCTCCTGGTGTGTATTGGATAGACGATCCTGATGACAGCTCTATCCGCAGGCCGGAGCCTGGCGAGAACACCCCTTATGGTATGAAGGTACGCTTAAGCAAGACGCGCCTTGTTGGAGAGGGCGACAGTCCTGAGGATGTGGTGCTGGCTTGTAACCGAGGTCAGACGCAAGGGGCAGACGGTAATTTCACCATGCTGCATATCACTGGCGATGACATCCAAGTAGAGAACCTGACATTTGGCAACTATTGTAATGTAGATTTGAACTATAAGCTCGACCCTCGCCAGAGCCGTCAGCGTCGAGCCGATGCCATTGTGCAGGCGCAGTTGGTCATCTGTAATGGCGATCGCTATGAGGCCCGTAGTTGTCATTTTATCTCTCGCCTGAACCTTTGTCCGTTTGCGGGGGCTCGCCATGCGTTGTTCGAGGATTGCTATTTCGAGTGTACTGATGATGCTTTGTGTGGTACAGGCACCTATCGCCGTTGTCGCTTCACGTTCTTTAGCAGCAAGCCATTTTATTCCACCTCACCTCAGGGCGCTGTGTTCGAAGACTGCGACATCTACTCGAAGGTGCAGGGCGTGCAGTATCTCACGAAAGTGTCAGCCCCGGTGACTATGCGTAACTGCCGCTGGACGAGCGACGACCCCAATCTGACGATAGAATGGACCCCAAAGCCCAATCCGAAGAAATATTGCCTGATGGATAACTGTACACTGAACGGCAAGCCATTAGATGTGCCGATGCCGCCTGATGTGCCTATGCCAGTAACCACGCCTCTGTTACCTATGATGAACCAGCCAGCTCTGATTTCAGGTGGTTGGACTCTGGATGCGTATAAGCCTGAGGATACTGCTGCCTATGATTGGAGTATTGACACCTCTCGTCCTGCCTGGTGTTTTGGCGAGGGCATGGATGGTGCAGAGGGTTGCTATGGCATGATTCAGAATGTGAAAGGTGCGAGGATGATGTATACGGGAAAGGGCGATGAAATCTATGAAAATCAGACGCTGACGGTTGAACTATCGCCTTGTAAGTCGGCAGGTCAGGGCTTTGGCAGTGCTACAGGACAGTATCTGGACCTCTGCATAAAATTCGACACACAGACCCTTACAGGCTATGGTCTGCGTATTGCTCGTACGCCAACTTACGACAAAGCGGTGGAGATAGTGCTGGTGGCATACAAGGATGGCAATGTCAGTGCTATATGTGCTCCACAGAAGTGTGTGCTTTTTAAGAAGGGTTGTCGCGTAACGCTCTCTGCAAAGGGCAGTGTACTCACTGCTCAAGTAGAACGGGGAGGTCAGCAACAACATCTATCGGCAACCATTGAACACCCCAACAACTTTGGTGGCATCCATCTTCAGCACACGGGTTCGACAGGCGCTTCGGCTACCGTCATACAGTCCATCAACTGCTTATACGAATAAAGTGCGCAATGGGCCTTTTTCGAGAGTTTGCCAGAATCGGCTGATTTTTTTGGAAAATACTGTAGTTTTTTGTAATTTTGCTGCGTCTAATGGGCAAAGATTCAAAAAAACAGAAGAAACAATGACAGCATTAGAGCAACAGTTTTCGAAAACGGTAGCAGAACACAAGAGCACCATCTACACCGTGTGTTACATGTTCTCGCAGGATGCCGACGAGGTGAACGACCTGTTCCAGGAGGTACTAGTCAATCTTTGGAAGGGTTTCGGAAGCTTCGAGCATCGCAGTGACATCAAAACGTGGATATATCGTGTGGCGCTCAACACCTGTATCTCCATAGAGAGAAAAAAGAAGCGTCGCTCGTCAGAACTGCGACTGACCATCGACATCAACCTCTTTGAAGACCGCGATGAGGATACCAAGCAGGTGGATATGCTCCACAAGCGAATCTCAAAGCTCCAGCCGTTCGACAGAGCAATCGTATTGCTTTGGCTCGAGAACCTCTCTTATGAGGAAATCGGACAGATAGTAGGTATCTCGACTAAGAATGTCAGCGTCCGTCTGTTTAGAATCCGTGAACAGTTAAAACAAATGTCAAACGATTAAAACCAAGACCCATTATGAACAACGATTTTCAAAACAATATGAACGAGACTCAGTTTGAGGATATGCGCAATCAGCTTGGCACTCTGAAGAAGAAGCTGGATGAGCAGGAAATAGTGAACGACCGTTTGATTCGTCGCTCGATGAAGCAAGAAGCCAACAAGATCTCACGCCGCTACAATATTATCATGGCTGTTTGCATACTGATGATTCCATATACTTATGTAGTATTTACAATGAGACTTGGACTCTCGCTTGCCTTTTGGATTGGTACAAGTATCTTCATGCTTATATGTGGAGGAGCAACATATTACAATAGTCTGAACGTGACAAACGCTAATATGATGAGTAAAAACCTGATAGAAGTAGGCCAGAAAATGGCTCGTGCAAAGAAGTTTGATGCTAACTGGCTATTCTTCGGCATACCAGCAGTTATCGTATGGTTGGCATGGCTGGTATGGGAACTCTATCAGCTTGATGCCGACACCGCACGTTACAGTCTTTATGGAGTTGTATGCGGAGCCATACTCGGGTCTATAGTCGGAATCAAGATACATACCAGAACCCTGAAACAGTATCAGGATATCATCGACCAGATAGAGGATCTCACGAAGGAATAAACAAATTTGCACGAATAATTTGCAGGATTCATGTTTATATTGTAACTTTGCAGGCAAGAAATAATTTGCATATGAGAAAGAATCACCTTTGGATATTGACAGCTATACTGTATTGCAGTCTTGTATTTGTATCTTGCTCTAAGGATGATACCCCTGTTAATCCCGAGCCAGGAGCTGACTTCAGAGCAATGTTGAAGACTTTAAACTGGGGGCAGGACACCTGCTTCGTCTATGGTCACAAGACTCCCGATGTGGATGGTGTAACCTCAGCGCTATCATATGCTAAATTAATGAATATCCTTGGCTATAATTGCAAGGCGAAGGTTTCGAGTCCCATGAATCGTGAGACACAGTACATTGCCAAGCATTTCGGCTTTAAACTGCCAGAGTTAAAGAGCTCTGTATTACCCCAGACACGACTCATACTGACTGATCACACTGATTATGCTCAATGCGTGGATGGTGCACGCGAAGCCATTATCCTCCAGAAGATAGACCATCATGTAGAGGGTGATATTGCCGATGCCACTATTCCTTACGTGCGTCGTGAAATGATAGGCTCAACAAACACCATCATCTATGAATGCTTTAAGGAATTAGGCATAAGCATCGACAACGAGACCGCCCGTATTATGCTTTCCGGCATTGTCAGCGACACACGTAACCTCTCGAAGACTATCACCAGTCGTATCGACACAATTGCCTGGCAGGCTCTCACCGCTCAGTTAGGTATCTCAAGCGACTCGATGGCTGTTATTAACCGTAATATGGAAGATGCTGCTTACGATTATTCAGGCATGACTGATGCTGAAATAATGTTGTCTGATTATAAAGACTACGAGATTAACGGCCACTTGATTGGCTTCGGAAGTCTCGCTTGTAAGGAAGCTGAAATGGATACCTTCATCACCCGAATGCTGGCAGCTATGCCCGAGGTCATGAAACAGAAAGGTCGCCAGATGCTCTTTGCCAAGATCGACAACCTTGTGCCTAACACAGGAAGCGATAAGGCAAAGAAGCCATATATAGAAGGCGGGACCTATTTCATCTATTACGGTGAGGGCACCAAGAATGTGGCAGAGGCTGTGTTTGGAGCATCGCTACGCGAAGGCGTATGCTTTACCACAGAGAACATGTCGCGCAAACAGATAGTGCCTCGAATCACCAAAGTGCTTTAGAACTAAAATAATGATTAGCTGAATGGATATAGCAATTTATACACTTACATCAGAGTTGCACGATGAAAAGGCAGTCGGAGTGGTGACACAGGAATTTCTGAGTTGCCTGGGTATTGATTATGTCTTTAAGGGCAATGATTATGCCGATTACGGCAGTCATACCTTGTCGGTGATATATGTCAGGACTGGTGGCACAGAGGGAATCTTTAAGCGGTTATTGCCCCAACTGAAGCAACAGCAGCCGCAATCACCCTTCTACCTGCTCACGTCAGGCAAGAGTAATTCTCTGGCTGCTTCGATGGAGATACTCTCATATCTTCAACAGAACAGCATGCAGGGCGAAATCATTCACGGAAGTTCAGACTATATTGCCTTTAGGTTAAAGACTCTGGCAAAGGTCAGCGAGGCTAGGAAAAAGCTTTGTGGGGCACGATTTGGTATCATCGGCCAACCATCCGACTGGCTGATATCCAGTGTAGCCGACGCAGAAGCGGTGAAAGCGAAGTTGGGTATCGATTTGGTAGAGTTACCCATAGGCGAACTTCTGAAAGGTGTAGAGAGGCTTTCTGACGGTGACATGCCTGACCGTATCTACGAGGCTCTTAAAGAGATAGTAAGGAATCACGATCTGCAGGGCTTTACGCTGAGATGTTTCGATTTGCTTACAGCTGTTCACAACACAGGCTGTCTGGCTTTGGCGCGACTGAATGCTGAGGGCATAGTAGCTGGTTGTGAAGGTGATGTGCCGGCAATGTTGTCTATGGCTATTACAAATGCGCTGCTAGGAGTATCTGGATTCCAGGCTAATCCTTCGCAGATAAACCCGGAAACAGGCGAGATGTTGTTTGCTCACTGCACTATTCCTCTGAATATGGTTGAGCGTTTCGAGTTGGATACTCACTTCGAGTCGGGTATCGGAGTAGGCATAAGGGGGTATATGAAGGAAGGTCCTGTAACAATCTTCAAGGTATCAGGCAACCTGAATCGCTGCTTTATTGCCGAGGGCAGGCTTGTAAGAAACCAGGCAAAGCCAGACCTCTGTCGAACTCAACAGGTGATACAGTTAACCGACAGCCAACAAACAAGTTATTTCCTTACTCAGCCTATCGGTAATCATCACATCATCACCCCAGGCAGCAACCGTAAGCTATTCGAAGACTTTATTACTAAATTATAAAACTATGAATATTGGAGACAAAGCGCCTGAGATATTGGGCAAAGACGAACAGGGACGTGATATCCGTCTGAGTGACTACAAAGGCCGTAAGCTCGTATTGTATTTCTATCCAAAGGATAACACCAGCGGATGTACTGCAGAGGCTTGTAGCTTAAGAGACCATTACGCTGAGTTGCAGGGTGCCGGCTACGAGGTAGTGGGAGTGAGCAAGGATTCTGCAGCATCGCACGTGAAGTTCAAGGAGAAACACGAACTCCCCTTCCCATTGATCGCTGACGTAAATCATGAGCTTCTGGAGGCTATGGGAGCTTGGGGTGAGAAATCGATGTATGGCAAGAAAACCATCGGCACCATCCGTACAACCTTTATTATTAATGAGGAGGGAGTAATCGAGCAGATCTTCGCTGGCAAGCAGATAAAGACCAAGGAGCACGCAGAACAGATACTGAATAAGTAGATGGAGAAGATAACAGAACAGCCATCGCATTTCGACAATCTTGAACAGATGTCGGTCTCAGAACTGCTTCAGCACATCAACGAAGAAGATTTGCTGGTGGCTGAGGCTGTGCGTAAGGCTATCCATCAGATAGAGGCGTTGGTAGAGGCTATAGAGCCGAGGATGAAGAGGGGAGGGCGGCTGTTTTATATCGGAGCAGGTACCAGCGGTCGGCTTGGTGTGCTCGATGCCAGTGAACTGCCTCCAACCTTTGGTGTATCTGGCGACTGGGTCATAGGCATCATCGCTGGTGGTGATGAGGCTCTGCGACGTGCTGTTGAGAATGCTGAGGATATCCCAGAGCAAGGCTGGGAGGATCTGTTGGCTCATCATCCCACAAAAGATGATTCTGTGATTGGTATCGCCGCCTCAGGCACTACTCCTTATGTGATAGGTGCTGTCACTAAAGCTAAGGAAAACGGTCTTCTTACAGGTTGTATCACCAGTAATCCCGATAGTCCTTTAGCTGCTGCGTCTGACTTTCCCGTCGAAACGATTGTGGGCCCAGAGTTCGTAACGGGCTCCAGTCGCATGAAGAGCGGAACGGCTCAGAAGATGGTGCTCAATATGATATCCACCTCGCTGATGATACGTCTTGGACGGGTTCAGGGTAACCGCATGGTAAAGATGCAGCTTACTAACGCCAAGCTTGTAGACAGAGGCACTCGTATGCTTCAGGAGATGCTTGGCCTTAGCTATGATGAGGCTCAGGAGCGATTATTGGAAGCCGGTAGTGTGGATGGAGCACTCTCTGAGGAGTGATTCTGATATATCTTCCATCCTATTGCTGCTACGATGATACTCATCAGTGGACTAATCAGGTTGAAGAAACAATAGGGAAGGTAAGTAATTGTTGGCACTCCAAGTACCGTTGATTGCGTCATTCCACAGGTATTCCAAGGGATAAGCACAGATGTAACAGTAGCTGCATCCTCTGTAGTTCGGCTCAGCAGTCTCGTCTCATAACCCTCCTTGCGATACACCTCTTTATACATATCGGCATTGAGCACGATGGAGATATACTGGTCACCAGTGGTGATATTCAGGAAGATTCCTGTGCCTACAGTCGATGAAACCAGACTTATGCGATTGCGGATAAACCGTATGATGACACCCGTGATGCTCTCAATCATTCGGCTTGCCACCATCGAAGCTCCGAAACACATAGCACAGAGTATCAGCCAGATAGTATTCAGCATACCTGCCATTCCGCTGGTAGATACCAGTTCGTTGAGTGAGGCATTGCCAGTATCTATTGCCGTTGAGCCGTAATAGGCTATTGCGAGACCTCTTGTAAGTGATGCAGCAGATGCGTTCATATCGCCAGCAATCTCACAAAGTATATGCGGCTGGAATATCAGTGCAACGATACCTGCCATTAAGGAGGAAACAAACAACACTATCAGCGAAGGTACCCTACGGGCAATCAGTACACCAGTAAGAATAGGAACCAACAGCGTCCAAAGTGATATGTTAAAGGTTTTAGATAGTCCTTCCGTATATTCGCCCACTTGTATTTCCGTATCAGCGGCATCGCCTAGTCCTGCGATGAAGAAGATAATTAGGGCGATGATGAACGATGGCATTGTGGTGTACATCATATAACGGATATGAGTGAAGAGATCAACACCCGTGGCTGAAGATGCAAGGATGGTTGTATCGCTCAATGGTGACATCTTATCGCCGAAGTAAGCTCCGGAGATGATTGCTCCTGCCGTCCAGGCCTCAGATACTCCAAGGGCGTGTCCGATACCCAGCAGAGCTACTCCTATTGTGGCAATCGTTGTCCACGAGCTGCCTGAGAGCAAGGACACCAAAGCACAGATAATGCACGATGAAATCAGGAAAAACTGAGGTGACATAATCTGTATGCCGTAATAAATCAATGTGGGCACAATACCGCTTATCATCCACGAACCGGACAGCATTCCCACACATAAGAGTATAAGCAGAGTGGCAGCAACCCCACCAATTGTCTTTTTTATCTGTTCTTCGAAAGTTCTCCAGCGTACCTTGTATATAGCCATCGAGAGACATACGCATACCGACATTCCCATAAGCAGGGCTATCTGACTGCCACCATTCAGCGAGTCGCTGCCAAAGAGGGCTATCACTATGCCTAAGAACACAATCAATACCACAACGGGTATGATGGCTATAAGAGGGTGGGGAGATACTGATTTTTCGTTCATGTCATTTCTTCTTAAGAATATCTGTTAAAGTCTCCAACAGTCTGATATTTATCTCTTTAGTGTCGGAGAGCAGATTCCACACGGCATCCTCCGAGAGCACCCCCCGACGAAGGTTTGGAGGCAGCAGACCAGCTTCATCGTCGGCATAATCTTGTTTCCAGTCATCACTGCTGTAGTATTCTTCGAGAACAGAGATTGATTTCTGAACGTCTATGTAGCTGTCGAGAGCTGCTGAGAGTTGCATAACGGCTGCTGAGGCTCTATCGAGATGATGCTCCATTTGCTTGATACGCTCTATTTGTTCCATAATTGTTGGTATTTATTTGGTTTTCAAAAGTACAGCTGTGTAAATCCTGCCAGAGTTGATGCCCTGGCGGCGAGCAGAGAAAAATGTATCGTGCTGCTTAAAGGTGCAGATATCAGAGATGTGGATATTTTCCTTAGCAATGCCTGCAGCGATAAGTTGCTCTTTATTGCACATAGGCAGGTCGATGTGCCATTTCTCGCAATTCGGCTCTTTCGCTGGATATCTCTTACTGATGGTGCTCATGTTGAAGCCGGCCTTTTCGAAAGCATCATATACCTCATCGCCAATTTCGAAACTATCAAGGCTGATGCCTGGACCTATCTGGGCGATAATGTCCGATGGAATCGAACCATAAGCATTGCGCATGCTCTTTACGGCTTTCTCTGCTATACGGCTCACTGTTCCCCTCCAGCCTGCATGAACAGCACAGACGGCATGATTCTTCTTATCATATAAAAGAATAGGGATGCAGTCGGCGGTAGACACTCCGATGCAGACATTATTAAGATTAGTCATGATCGCATCGATGCCTTCGAGCCTTTGTTGGCGCTCATCGGCTGATAGACTGAAGAACTCATCATCTATCTTGGCTATCTCTGTTAGATGTACCTGATGAGGCATCAGCAGTTTGTCATCATCAATATCCAACAATTCGCAAAGTGCCTTGCGGTTCTGGCCTATCGTCTCATCATTGTCACCACAATATCTGTTGATGTTCCATTCCCCATAGCTTCCCTCGCTATAGCCACCAAGCCTTGTGCTGCTGAAAGCTATAACATCGCCATCAAAGTCGTAGAAATGCAGTTCTGGTCTTTTCATCTTCTGCCGTTTTGACTGCAAAATTAACAAATTCTTTTTAAAATCCACATAAATGCGTCTGATTATCAGAAAAAACCTTTAATTTTGCAACCAAGAACGATAATTTTATGGAAAAGATTCAGATATACGTAGAACGCCTTATTGAGGCTTGTGGCATTACTGGTGAGACAGTAAGTATTGTTACTCACATTATACTTGTGATTATTTCTTTCCTTTTGGCTGCTATCGCTGGATGGATATGCAAAAGGTTGTTTGTGCCTACGATTTTGAAACTGACATCGAAGACAGATGCAGCTTGGGATGATGTGATATTCAACGAGAAAGTGTTGCTTACGGCTTGTAGCATTGTACCCGCAATCGTCATCTGGCTATTGCTCCCCTGGACATTCTTCGAATTCCCGTCTGTAAAAGAAATACTAACCAGGCTTACAGCGATCTATATCACTGTGATGTCAGTACGTACAGCTTTTGTCTTCATCGATTCGCTGAAACTGTTAGAAAAAGGTCAGCGCACAGCCAAACAACAATATCTTTATTCCATCTGTGGAGTACTGAAGATTATAATGGTCTTCATCGCTGTCATTGTGGTTATATCAATAATTATCAATAAAGACCCATCGACACTCTTTGCCGGACTTGGTGCTGCATCGGCCATCCTGATGTTGGCGTTTCAGGATACAATCAAGGGACTTGTGGCTGGTATCCGCCTGACAAATAATGATATGGTGCATATCGGCGATTGGATAACACTTAATTCAGCTGGAGTTAACGGCAGGGTGGAGGAGATAACACTCACTACCGTTAAGGTGCGCAATTTCGATAATACCATCGTAACAGTCACCCCTCAGACGCTTGTTGATGGCTCTTTCCAGAACTGGCTCGGAATGGAACAGAATGAGGGCCGTAAGCAGTCGCGAAAGATGTATTTCGACTTCCGTAGTATCCGTCTCGATGACGATGGAATCGCTAATATCACCAAGTTCCGTCAGCATATTGAGCAGTGGCTGAAGGATAATCCTAAGGTGATAGGTGATAAAAACCCGTTGGTTCGTCAGGCTGAGGCCTCACAGGGTGGATGCTGTCTGGAGTTTACCTTCTGGCTGTATGCTCAGGCTTGGGCAGACTTCGAACACGACACTGCCGACATAATGGAATACATCTATGCCGCCAGTGCCGAGTATGGGCTTACTATCTATCAGCAGTTCCCTGATCAGTAAGTTATTAGAAACGGTAGTCGATACCTAAGCCTATAACGTTGTTGCTGCGTGAATAGGTCTCGATGCCGTAAGATGCCTGCTTCTCGTAGTCGCTATAGATGGTGATGAAATAGCCGGCATTCAGGCGAACCTTCTCATTGATGTTCCAGGCACCACCTAAGCCGATGCTATAGCTGTCGCAAGCGAAAGAGGTGTTCTGCTGGTAGCCGTCAGAGAGTCCATAGTCGGTACGCTGACCACCACAGCTCACTGTGAACTTATCGTTGATGTCATATTCAACGCCAGCCAAGAACTCGTGAGTGCCGTGAGTGAGCTCATTCTGACGATCATTAGCCATCTTAGCGTTCTTATCATCGAAGAAATGATACTCAAGGGTAGCACGGAGTTTGGGCGTGAACTCGTAACCAGCTGCTACAGAGAGCAATGCGGGCATATCGTAACGAGTGCGAGCACCATCCTGATAGGGAGCGGTGTAAGTAGCCAAACCTCCTTCTACTGTAGTCTTGATTTGAGTTGCCATTGCAATAGCTGTCTCTGCTGGCAGTGCTCCTGCTGCAACCAGCTTTGCCAATGGAGCCTCAACAAGCTGTTCTGAGTTGAGCGAGGCGGCCAAAGAGTTGGTCTCGTTCTTGGTGCTTATCTTTGTACGGAACTCATATCGGGCAGTTAGTGTGAGAGGCCCATGATGGTAGTTTACGCTGATCATTGGTGTGAAGCCCCAGCCTTTTTGGTCGACATCGAGCGATAAATATGCGAGGCTGCCCATAGTGGAGTGATTTGCCCTAACATGTCCCCTATAATATCCGTCATAGTAGTTGACACGTACGCCTGCAGCTGCAGAGAGACAGTCGAGCAGTTTATATGTGAAATTCACCTGTCCACCATAGATATACTGCTTGCCTTTCATCTCTGCGTCGTATTGGTCTGGAGTAACAACGGGTGTGAAGCCCTGAGTTGCATCCGACAGGCTCTTGGTAAGTGTCGTAATCGTGTTCCCCAGCAGTACATTAAACATGGGCACACCATTGTCGTATTTCACGAAACCACCGCTTCCCACAATACCAATCATTGATGAAATGGCCCATTTGTCTTTCTTATAAGCAGCAAAGAGAGCTGGTACTATAGGTGCTGAGGCTACTCCTTCATACTTGGTATCGCCAAGCTTTATATCACGATTCTGCCAAGGTTTTTGGAAGTTGAGCGATAGCTGCCAACCCTCTTTTGCCCAAGCCATACCGGCAGGGTTGGAGTAGGCTGCATCGATGTCAAATGTTGCACCACGGGCCATCATACGGTCGAAGGCGATGTGGTAGTTGGTATTGGTCATCAGACCACCGGCAAAGGTTGAGGCACTTGCAAAAAATGCCAATACTGTAAGTGTCAGAACTTTCTTAATCATAATGTCAATCTTTGGTTGATGGGCGCAAAGGTACTAATAAAATACTGAATAACAGACAATTCTGTGAAAAAGTTACGTAAATCGACACTTTTTCTTTGCGTTATTCGATATATATCGTTTTTTTATGTAATTTTGCAGTAGAAATGAATAAGGCGACAAAAGATTTTATACGTGAGCACGCTGATGCAGACGTGCGTCAACTGGCACTTCAGGCGAAAAATACCCCAGAGGTGGATTTGACCTATGCTTTGGAACAGATTGCCGGGAGGCAGAAAGCAAAGTCAAAGCTTCCAACTTTGGCAAAGATTGATGGTATGGTGTATCCCCCGCATATATCAATGGAGCAGTGCTCGAGTGAACTGACTGCGAAGTATAAAGAAGAGATCGTTTCGAGCGGCAACTGCTTCGTAGATCTGACAGGTGGCTTTGGAGTGGATTTTTCATTTATTGCCAAAAAGTTCAAACATGCCGCTTATGTGGAGCATCAGAAACATTTATGCGCTATCGCTTCAGAGAATTTCAGACTCTTAGGTCTAGATAATGCAGAGGTCATAAATGCCGATGGAATCGAGTATCTTCATCAGATGGATCATATGGACCTTGTCTTTATCGATCCAGCAAGAAGGGATGATCACGGAGGCCGGACATATGGGATTGCTGACTGTACTCCGAATGTGCTTGAGGTGATGGATGAGCTTATGCAGAAGACAGATATGCTATTGCTGAAACTTTCGCCGATGCTTGATTGGAGAAAGGCTGTAAGGGATTTAGGTGCAGCAAGTGACGTTCATATAGTGTCTGTGGATAATGAGTGTAAGGAGTTGCTGATAAGGGTTAAGTACGATGAGCAGCCGATAAAAGTAGTATGTGTCAATTTGCATTCGAATGGGGAGAGAGAATTCTTTGAATTTAATGATAAAGAATCAACCCCTATGCGTCAGGATATCTTATCAAAGACCTATCTTTTTGAGCCGAATGCCTCAATTATGAAGGCAGGGTGTTTTGATGAGATACAAGCCAGATTCCATGTTGCTCAACTTGATAATAACAGTCATTTGTTTGTGTCAGATTATGAGATACCAGATTTCCCAGGGCGGCGATTTAAAATCGAACATGTTACATCGATGAACAAACGAGAACTCAAAGAGGCTCTCGCAGACATCAACAGAGCAAATATCGCTGTGAGAAACTTCCCTCTTTCTGTAGCAGAACTACGTAAAAAGCTAAAGCTTAAGGATGGTGGTGATGTGTTTATCTTTGCTACAACAGTTGCAAAAGAAGGTCATCAGTTGTTTATTTGCCGTAAAATTGGTTAAATCTTTTGTTTTTTCCTCTCTTTTTCGTTACCTTTGCAACGATATCAAAGCTTTAAAGAAAAAAAACGAATATGTCGTCAGTAGAGATTAGGAAGGTTACAGACAAGAAGAGCCTCACGGCCTTTATAGATTTTCATTATGACTTGTACAAAGGGAATCAGTTTGATGCCCCCAATCTATATAATGACGAGTTACATACCCTCAGCAAGGATAAAAATGCAGCTTTCGAGTTTTGCGAGGCAGAATATTTCCTTGCTTATAAGGACGGCAGGCTTGTTGGTCGTATTGCTGGTATCATCAATCGCAGGGCTAACGAGAAATGGGATCGTAAGAGTGTACGTTTCGGATGGGTGGACTTCATCGATGATATCGAGGTGAGCCGAGCACTCTTTGATGCTGTTGAGCAATGGGGACGTGAGAAAGGAATGACTGAGATTGTGGGGCCTTTAGGATTCACGGATATGGATCCAGAAGGCATGCTTATAGAAGGCTTTGACCAGATGGGCACGATGGCCACAATCTACAATTATCCTTATTATCCCAAGCATATCGAACAACTTGGCGGATGGGAGAAGGACAATGATTATGTCGAGTTTAAGCTGTTTGTTCCCAAGGAGGACATGCCTGAGAAATTCAAGAAAGTGTCTGAACTGGTAATGAAACGCTATAACCTTCATCCTACACACCCAAAGCGCAGTCAGATAATGGGTAAGGAGCAGATAGGTCGTAAGGTGCTCGATGTGGTAAACAAGTCGTTTGGTCATCTCTATGGCTACTCACAGATGACAGAAGCACAGATCGATGAGTATCTGAAGATGTATTTCCCCATGCTCGATATGAATCTGATCTGTCTTATTGAAGACTGGAACACTCCAGATCACGATATTGTAGGTGTTGGCATCTCTATCACCTCAATGACACGTGCCTTGCAGAAATGCCAGAAGGGTCGTCTGTGGCCTTTCGGGTGGTGGCATTGTCTGAGGGCGCTGAAGTTCCATAAGGCGGAGTGTGTAGACCTTATGCTGGTAGGTATCCTGCCGGAATATCAGCAGAAGGGGGCAAACGCTCTGTTGTTCTATGACCTTATCCCTATCTACCAGAAGTACGGCTTCAAGTGGGGCGAGACCAATGTGGAGATGGAGACTAACGATAAGGTTCAGAGCCAGTGGCAGTACCTGGAGCGTGAACAGCATAAGCGTCGTCGATGCTTCCGTAAATCATTATAACCTAACAAAGAATGGCAGAGAATAATAACATAAACCAAGAAGAAAACGTCATTTACGATGACGATAACATTCGTACCTTAACAGGTCTTGAGCATATCCGTCTGCGTCCTGGTATGTATATCGGACGTCTTGGAGATGGCTCTTCGGCAGAAGACGGTATTTACGTCCTCTTGAAGGAAGTCTTCGATAACTCTATCGATGAATTTAAGATGAAGGCAGGCGACCGTATCGAGGTAACGGTAGAGGATAATCTCCGTATCTCCGTTCGCGACTATGGTCGAGGAATCCCTCAAGGAAAACTAATCGACAGTGTGAGTATCCTGAACACTAGTGGAAAGTTCGATTCGAAGGCGTTTAAGAAGAGTATCGGACTTAATGGAGTAGGTGTGAAGGCTGTGAATGCGTTGAGTACTCATTTCGAGGTGCGCAGCTATCGCGACGGAAAGGTGCGTAAGGCTACTTTTGAGTGCGGCAAACTCACAAGCGATGTTACAGAACCATCTCAGGATGAGAATGGCACATATATTTATTTCGAGCCGGATGCTTCGATGTTCCATAATTATAAGTTCCATGATGAGATAGTGGAAAATATGCTCCGCAACTATACTTATCTGAATATCGGACTGACGATAATGTATAATGGGCGCCGTATCCTCTCCCGTCATGGACTCGAAGACCTGTTGAAGGACCGTATGACCAGCGATGCTCTCTATCCTATCATTCACCTTCAGGGTGACGACATAGAGATTGCCTTTACCCACGCTAATCAGTATGGTGAGGAGTATTATTCGTTTGTCAATGGACAGCATACCACTCAGGGCGGCACCCATCAGAGTGCCTTTAAGGAGCATATCGCAAGAACCATCAAGGAGTTCTTCAATAAGTATGAGTATGGCGATATCCGTACAGGTATCGTAGCGGCTATCTCCATCAATGTCGAGGAACCTATCTTCGAGAGCCAGACAAAGATAAAGCTGGGTTCTACTGTTATGTCGCCTGAGGGTATCAGCATTAATAAGTATGTGGGTGACTTCATAAAGCAGGAGGTGGATAACTATCTCCATATCCATAGCGATGTGGCAGAGGTTCTGGAGAATAAGATTAAGGAGAGCGAGCGTGATCGTAAGGCGATGGCTGGTGTTACAAAGTTGGCTCGTGAACGTGCCAAGAAGGCCAACCTCCATAATCGTAAGCTTCGCGACTGCCGCATCCACTTCTCTGACGTTAAGAGTGAGCGTAAGGAGGAGTCGAGCATCTTTATTACAGAGGGTGACTCTGCCAGCGGAAGCATCACCAAGAGCCGTGATGTGAATACTCAGGCAGTATTCTCACTTAGAGGTAAACCTCTCAACAGCTTTGGACTCACAAAGAAGGTTGTCTATGAGAACGAGGAGTTCAATCTGCTCCAGGCAGCCCTTGATATCGAGGAGGGACTTGACACATTGCGATATAATAAGGTCATTGTGGCTACTGATGCAGATGTCGATGGTATGCATATCCGATTGCTTATAATCACGTTCTTCTTGCAGTTCTTCCCTGAACTGATAAAGAAAGGACATGTCTATGTGCTGCAAACACCACTTTTCCGAGTCCGTAACCGTCGCACAAAGATAAAAAACAAAAATGTTATCGCTGAGGCTGATGCAAAAGCAGACAAGAAGAGTGATTTCATCACCCGTTACTGCTATAGTGAGGAGGAACGTGTAAAGGCTATCAGCGAGTTGGGACCAGACCCAGAGATAACTCGATTCAAAGGTCTTGGTGAGATCTCACCAGAGGAGTTTGCCGGATTCATAGGTCCGGATATCCGTCTGGAACAGGTGACTCTCCACAAGACAGACCAAGTACAGAAACTATTAGAATATTATATGGGCAAGAACACAATGGAGCGCCAGAACTTCATCATTGATAACCTTGTAATCGAGGAAGACCGCCCAGAAGAAGATGTTTATGAATAAGATAGGATTTGTATTGTGTTCAGTGATGCTTTCGCTGTTTACAATAAATGCTTCAGCTCAGATAAGAGTAAATAATGGTGATGATAGTCCTTTGCGAAAACTTCAGTTCGCTGAGGTTGCCATCAATAACCTTTATGTAGACAGTGTCGATGAGAAGAAACTCGTGGAGGATGCCATTCGCGGTATGCTGGAGAAACTTGACCCTCATTCCACTTACGCTACACCAAAAGAAGTAAAGGAACTCAATGAACCCTTGAACGGTAATTTTGAGGGCATCGGGGTGCAGTTTAATATGATGCAGGATACCTTGATGGTAATCCAACCCGTTACCAATGGCCCTTCAGAGAAAGTGGGTATCATTGCAGGCGACCGTATCATATCTGTCAATGATACTGCCATCGCTGGTGTGAACATGTCAAAAGAGGAGATTATGAAACGCCTGCGTGGTCCTAAGGGCACGAAGGTGCGTCTTGGCATCGTTCGTTCTGGCATTAAGGAGAAGCTTGAGTTTACAGTTGTTCGCGATAAGATCCCTGTTCACTCTATCGATGCTACATATATGATTCGCCCAGGTATCGGATATATCCGCATTGGTAATTTTGGAGCTCAGACATACGAGGAGTTTGTTGCAAGTCTGAAAAAGTTACAGGCTCAGGGTATGAAGGACCTTATTCTCGATCTTCAGGAGAATGGCGGAGGTTATCTTAAGGCTGCTGTTGATATTGCAGATGAGTTCCTCAAGCGTGGAGATATGATAGTCTATACTGATGGCCGTAAAACCAAGCGATATGAATATCGTGCGCAAGGCGGAGGCCGTTTTACTACTGGTAAGGTGGTTGTGCTTGTGGATAGCTATACAGCCTCAGCAGCAGAGATTGTTACAGGTGCCATTCAGGATCAGGATCGTGGCCTCGTCGTTGGTCGTCGTACCTTTGGAAAGGGCCTTGTACAGCGTCCTATCGACCTGCCCGACGGTTCTATGATTCGTCTCACAGTGGCTCATTACTATACCCCTTCAGGTCGTTGTATCCAGAAGCCTTACACCAAGGGAGGTGCTAAGGATTACGCAATGGATATGGTTAATCGTTTGAAGAGTGGTGAACTGACCAATGCTGACAGCATCCACTTTGCTGACAGTCTGAAGTTTGAGACCCTTCGCGAGCATCGCACTGTTTATGGTGGTGGAGGTATCATGCCTGACTATTATATCCCTCTCGACACCACTATTTATACTAAATTCCATCGTGAGTTGGCGGCCAAGTCAATAGTAATTCAGTCGAATCTTCGTTTCGTTGATAATCATCGTAAGGAACTGAAGCAGCGTTGGACAGACTTTGCTGACTATAAGCAGAACTTCGAGATTCCACAGAGTCTTGTTGATGAGATACTTGCAGAAGGCGAGAAACAGAACATCAAGCCTAAGGACGATGCAGAACTACAGAAGACCTTGCCTTATCTCCGACTACAGATGAAGGCTCTCATAGCCCGCGACCTATGGGAGATGAGTGAGTATTTCTCTGTTTTCAACGAGAGCAGCGAGATAGTAAAGAAGGCCCTCGAGGTAATAAGTCAAGACTAACATATTATCCATTGCAATTATGAAGAAACTGATTTCATTTGTCCTGCTGTTGCTTGCCATCACGATGCAGGCCCAGACAGCGAGAAAGTTTACGCTCAAACTTACCGACGACGGTAAGGCGGAGATGGTTTGCTTCCTTCCTCAGACTCCTTCAGGGAAAGCGATTGTGGGAGTGCCTGGCGGAGGCTATTCCGTATTATCAAACGGCCATGAGGGCTATTTGGCATCTGATTGGCTCAATAATCAGGGCATCGCGTATTTCGTCGTCAATTATCGTCTGCCAGATGGCGACCGTAGCAAACCCATCGGTGATGTGGAGAGTGGCATCCGCATCGTTCGCGACTCTGCTGCTATATGGGGCATCAATCCTCACGATGTGGGCATCATGGGCTTCTCTGCAGGCGGACATCTGGCATCTGTTATATCTACACATGCAGCCTTTGATGTACGCCCGGACTTTAGCATCTTGTTCTATCCCGTTATCTCCATGGATGAAAGAGTGTCTCACAAGTGGTCGTGTGTCAATTTCCTTGGCGAAGAGGGACAGAAGAACCCAGACCTTGTGCGTGATTTCTCGACAATGAATGTGGTGCGCCGTCACCTTACACCTCCTGCCGTTATCATCACTGCCAGCGATGACCGCTTAGTGCCTTTTACGACGAATGGCTTGGAATATTATAAGGCCATGCGCAATGTTGGTAACGACTGTGCCATGTTTGTATATCCCACAGGTGATCACGGTTTCGGATTCGGTCCTTGGTTTAAGTATCACGACCAGTTGCTTACAGATCTCGGTAACTGGTTGAAAGCCCGCCAGACACCACAGCCTGATGCCATCCGTGTGGCTTGTGTTGGCAACAGCATTACTGACGGTCATGGCATCGACATGGCTACACAGTACGGCTATCCTGCCCTATTGCAGAAGAAGCTGGGTAACGGCTACTGGGTAAAGAACTTTGGTGTTAGTGGCCGTACGATGCTGAACAAGGGAGACCTGCCCTATATGAACGAGCTGGCGTGGGAGGATGCACAGGCTTTCAAGCCCGATGTAGTGATAATCAAATTGGGTACCAATGACTCTAAGCCCCAGAACTGGCAATACAGCTCAGAGTTCCGCCAGGATCTGGAACAGATGATTTTCTCTTTGCGTCCTGATTTGAAAACACCAGCCAAGAAAAGCAAGAAGAAGGCCAAGAATGCTGCTCCCGCAAAGCCACAAATCTTCCTCTGCACACCCATCAAGGCCGAGAAGCCGTCATGGAATATCAATGAATCAGTGATTGCAAATGAGATTATCCCCATCCAGCAGGAGGTTGCTAATAAATACGGCCTTCAGGTCATCGACCTCCACACCCTTTTCGAGGGAGGTGATGAGCTGATGCTTCCTGACGGAATTCACCCCAATGGCAAGGGTGCTCAGCGCTTGGCTGAGATAATCTACGAGAGATTGAGCAAATAAGATTATCGCTCCAGTTCGAATACTGGAATGAACGACTTGTCTACAGCGGTGGTTATGGTTTGACCTCCGCTGTAATATTTTCCAGTCTTACGATCACGCCAGCGCCCTGTAGTCTTAGGCAGATATGTCTTCCACTCTGTGACATCCGGCTCTGTTACAGGACTGATAAGCAGACGAGGTCCAAACATATATTCATATTTTTGTGCCAATGCCTGTGGGTCGTCGGCAAAGTCGAACACCAATGGGCGCATCATGGTATAACCCTCCTTGGAGATTCGCTCTGCACACTCTTCGATATATGGGCGCAGAGCCTCTCGTTCCTTGATACATTTGGCAATTATCGCCTGGGCTTCAGAACCATAGTTCCAAGGCTCTGTATTACTCATATAGCCGTGTACTCGCATCAGGGGCAGATAGACGCTCGTCTCTATCCAACGGAGCATGCGATTGATGTAATCCTGATTATTGTATTGGTCTCCGGGACGGAAGAATCCTCCCGCATCGTAAGTCCACCAGGGGATACCAGCTGCCTGTACTCCAAGACCTGCTGTTATCTGTCGACGGAAGGTCTCCCAGTCGTTGCCTACATCACCGCTCCACAGAGCAGAGCCATAGCGCTGGATGCCTGGGAATCCGCAACGGGTAAGAATCATCGGCTCCTTGCCAGCTTCAACTAATCCTTCATAAACGGTCTTGTTTACTAACAGCGGATAGATATTACGAACTTGTTCACCGCTCCATTTGCCATTATTTACCTTTCGGCCAGCAAGGTCGTCATTCTCAGGTTCTGTAGCGTCCTGCCACCATGCGTCGATACCAAGAGGCAGTAGTCGCTCCTTGAAATTCTTCCAGTAGGCAGCTGCCGCCTGGGGATTAAAGAAGTCTATCCAGTCTGTGCCTGGGATATAATAGTTGTCGCTCTCCATCTGACGACCTACCTCAGAGTTCTTGTCAATCTTAGACCATACGCTGAGCATGAGGCGGATGTCCATCTTATGCAGACTGTCTGTGAGTGCTTTTGGATCAGGATAGAAATCCTCATCAAACCTCATTGAGTTCCAGCCGTATTTGCCCCAATATTGCCAGTCTTGTACGATGAGGCTAAGGGGAATGTCTTCCTCACGGAAACGATTGGCAGTCTCGAGAATCTCCTGAGAACTATGGAATCGCTCGCGACAATGAACATAGCCCAATGCCCACTTCGGCATCTGTGGACATTCTCCCGTAAGTTGGCGATAGGCAGCGATTATCTCATCAGGAGAACCTACGAATATGGTATAATCTACTGCTGTAGCCACAGGACTGTGGAATGTTGTCTCGTCCTTTACCTTATTATAATATAGGGTAGGCAGATCGTCTTTTGTCAGCTCTGCTGTCAATGTATGATGACCTTTCTCCAGATGTACTATCTTGGATGCTGTTGGTGGCAGCCAGAGGTTTTGCATCTCGATGACATTCTCTCCGTCGATGGCGAGGTTATGCCTACGGGCCATCTTCTGACCAACATCCAGGAGCAGGGCATAATCGCCAGATTCCTTGATGTCTATAGTTGCCTCGAAGATGTGTCTTTCGCGAACTTCCTGTTTTCCGCCTTCAGTAGAGGTTACATTCACCACCTCACGCTTTCCCCCGCCTTCGTGCTTAATGAGTCGTACGCTTAGGCCACATGGGTTGAAATCAGTAAGTCCGTAGTTGTTCCATAAGATACCATAGCCCTTGCTGGAGATAAGCAGGGGGATGGATATCTGGGTATTTACCTGAGTCAGTCGTCGTGAGAGTCCTCTTACATTGCTGTATCCATCCTGAAACTGCCCTAATCCGAAGAGAAATTCGTCTTCAGGGGAGTTGAAAGAAAGTGTTGCTTCGCCATTCTCAAACTGATGTCGCAAGGCTGTGAATACGGGTTTGCCATTACGATCCTTAACGATTAGTTGCTTTCGCTTCTTGTCTACAGTTACCTTGAGGTCGCAGTCGTCTACTGTCTCATGCTTCACATAGAGCCAGTCGGGAAGGTCGCTCTTCACTTTTCCCTTTGTAAATTGTACACGAACAGCATTCTTTGCCACATTGCTAACGGTAAGCTGTCCACCGTTAAAGGCCTGCTGGGCAAATGAAAAAACTACACAGCAGAGTAATGATATAGTTGATAAAGTTCTCATAACGCGGCAAAGTTACACATTTTTTTTGAAATAGTGTCTTTCCTGCACAATTTTCTTATTATCCTTTGGTAATTCCACCTACAACATCGTCATTCTCTATGCTGTGTTCTGTTTTCTTCACGCTTGCCTTAAGTGAGCCGAAGCGCCAAGTTAATGAGAGGCTAAACGATCTGGCACGATTCCATGATGTCTGATGGTCATAGAAGTCACCATTGACAACATCCGCCTCCATTGACCATTGCTTGTTGAATGGCGCGTTGGCACTCAAACGCACTGTCAGCCTATCGTCCTTTAGGAAAGAACGCTGCAGCGAAAAGTAGTATCCAAACCATGAGTGCTGCATATTATATACGGTGCTGGGACTACGTCCTATCTTACCATAGGAACTTATATATAATTGTAACTTCCAAGGTAGCTGCTGAGTTAAGTTGGCATAGTAATTGTCCGACCATCCGAAAGTGCGATAGCCCAGATTTGGATTCTCATAATGCTCATATCGCAGGTTATTATTCACAACAAGCGTTGTGCCGTCAAAGGGCTTCCATTGCACATACTGTTCGAAGCCAAAACGGCGATAGCGCTGAATATTGTCGAATGTGAGGTAGCGCACATCGTCTTTAGCTGTTTGGATGGAGGCAATACCGCCATTGCTGAATCGGTAGCTTGGTGCCAGTTGAAGTGTAAGACGTGTGCCTATATACATATAAATCATTGCGATGCTCTGTGAAAGTGAGCTGACCAAGAGTGGGTTACCCTGTTGAACAACGCTTGGTGAGGTAACAACGGCAGGATTCAGATATGAGATGCCTGGGCGATTGATACTTGTGGTATAGTTCAGTTTCAATGACTGCGATTCTGTCAGTTGGTATTTCAGACTTGCTTGTGGAACCCAGTCGTTCAGGCTATGTGAAAAACTAGAACTGCTGGCGTCTGGATAACAGCCTTTGAGATAACTAAACTCATAGCGCAGACCTGCTCTTGCTGACCACTTATTCGAATTATAGATATAGTCGGCATAGCCTGCTATTACGCGTGTTGTATGTTCGAACTGATTTTCTGTAGTTGGCAGACTGCCTCTGAAATCCTGCGTGTTGTGGCTATTGTTATTGCGATCTATGTATTTTGTGCCAATCTCCAATTTATGCCCTTTACCCAGTGGTCTTAACCAATCTGCTTGCAAGGTATGTTCCGTAAAACGTTCATGCTCTGTCTGCAGGCTGCTGGTATAAACAAATGGAGCATTTGCCAAGTCAGCATAGGTATTCTCCTGATCAGTATGTTGACGCGTCAGGGCGAGCATGTAAGAGAGAGTGATTCGCTCGCCCTTCTGGCGCGTCTTATGCTCATAGTCAAGTCTTCCATTCCACGAATGGTGGCTATAGCCAGGCATCCAATAATGATTGCTGAAACTGTAAATATGCTGATCTGATGCATTACTCAAGCTTTGCTGGCCATCGCCTTTCACGTTCAGCTTGTAGAAATAGCCGCAAAACGAGGCCGACAGTAGGTTGAGTGAGTCGAGGTCATAGCTGGCATTGAGATTGGCGTAATGGATATCACCTGGATTACTGCCTGCGGACTTGGCTAACAAATGATTACCTGTTTCAAGAAAGGTTCGTTCTGTGACTTGGCTATTCTCTGTTTCTTTCGACGACATACCTCCGTAGCCATAATCTAAAGAGAGCAACAACTTGCCCATTTGTCCCGTTAGCGAGGTGTAGAGATTAGGATGATTCAGCGAGTTATAGCTGGCAGACACTACACCTGTGATACCATCGAGTTTCGAACCATCCATCATCACGATGTTCAGGATGGCATCCACGCCTTCGGCATCCTCTCGAGCTCCTGGGTCAGTGATGACTTCTATGCGTTTTACCATCGAGGCTGGCATCGACTTCATCACCTCCTTGGCATTCTTCGACAGGTTGGGGTCATAGTGCCCGTTCTTATAGATTTTATAGTTGCTGTTGCCTTTCACCGTGATGTTATCCTCTCCATCTACGGACACCATTGGCACCTTGCGCAACATGTCCATAACAGTCTGTGTTTTCGACTCCTCATCGGTCTGAACATCATAGCCTATGCGGTCGATATCTTGCTTGATGAGCTGCTTCTGTGCTTTGATAACTACGCTTTCAAGCTCCTTGTTCCAGGTGATGGAATCATTACTAACCGAGGTTGAATCCTGCTGAGCCATCATCACATTTGGGCACACAAAAAGCAGAAATGTAAAAAACGCGTTTACACTCTTCATATTCTTATTAAAATGTTTGTTATTTATGAATCTCTTCATACCAGTTGTTTTTTGACTACAAAGGTATGAAGAGAATATTAAGAGAGAGAATTTTTATACTGACATTTGTCTGACATTTGCTAACCGCCTGAAAACCAAACTATTCACCAAGTTTCTTTATGCTCATTTGGAATATGTTCTGGATGAGTTCGTCTTTAGCAGCATGCTTTAGTTTGGCAAGTTCTTGGGAAACAATCTTTTTTTCCTCTGGTTCGAGCATACCGGCATTTTTGCAGAGCTTGTAGATAGATGTGGCGTAATGAGTGGCCGTTGCCCCATCAGGGTTCTTCAGGAACAGGCGCTTGTAGGTGTTGAACTCGCTGAGCCATGACTCGGGGGTCTTGGCACGATTGGCCATCAAAGAATCGATATTGCTACTATTATAATCGCTATTATTATACTCCTTACCATTGATAATAACGCGATTTAGGACTTTGCCATCGCCAGCACCGCTTGTAGAGCTGTCGGTTGTTATCTCCTTGCCATTGATAATAACGCGGCTCACATTAGTTTTCTTGGCTTTTCCGTCGCGTGCTTCTGGGCGCAGGGCGTAAGTAACAGCCAGGCGTACCTTAGTCTTTTTAGCCTTCTCGGCCCACTCCAATGCGTAGGCATAGCGATAACGATGATCAGGATCATCCTTATCAGCAAAGCAGGCATAGATGTATTCTGAACCATTCATATTACCAATAGACACTGACTGATGCCTACCATCGCCCACAAAGAGTGTGACTGGAGCAAAACCTATTGACTCGAAAAGATTTGAGAAACTTTCGGTGTCTACATCTTCGAAACCTTTCTCGCGAAGGCCGGAATTAACTGAATATGCATACTTCTTATCTGTTTCGAAGGCCTTACGTACATTTTTCAAACGCTCGAGCGCCGAGTTGGAGCTGATGGTAAAGTCATAGACATCGGCCATAGCCGTCATACGACCAGTCTCAGGGTCACGATCAAGTACGTGGCGTGTCTTGTTCTCGGTAATCTTGTCATTCAGCAGCGCGTCGAATGCTTTCTGGATGTTCTCTTGCGCCATGAGGACTGAGGGCAGTGCCGTCAGCATGGCTGTTAGGATAATGCTTTTACTCTTCATATGCAATTAATTCTGTTTGTTCGTTTATATAGATAATGGTACCATCTTCTTGCATCACGGGGATATAGCCGTAGGCAGCCAACTGGGCCTCGATGATTTCCTGCTGTGCCTGTGCTATCTGTCTCTCCACGTCCATCTGTTTCTGTTTGGCCTCGGCCATCAGGGCGTATGCCTTGTCGTAGTCGTGCATGGTAGGCTCCAACTTGCGCATCCGTCTTTTCTTGGTGCTGATGGGCTTGGGCGTCTCTTTCTGCTGTATCATACTGTCGGGGGGCACAGTCACCGTTGTGCTGCTATCGGCTTGTGCCACCAGAGGTTTTGTCTGTGAATACTCCGTCTTTGGTGATGGAACAGCCATATAGATAACACCAACAATAATGGCAGCAATGGCTGTCCAGCGTAACCAATGACGCTTTGGTTTTGATGCAGGCTTCATCGCCTCGATTTCTGCAAACAACAGACGGTAATGTTCCCACTCTATAGGTACTTGCTCGTGGGTGAAGTACTGAGTGAGGATATCTTCCTCTTCCAGCGTCGATGTGCCGTCCATATATTTGTCAAGCAGCTCGCTGATATGCTCCTTTGTGTACTGTGTCATATGTTGTTTCTTCGTTTTATTTCTTCCAATAATGTTCGTCGCGCCCTTGCAAGCAGAGTACTGACAGATGTCGTCTCGATACCCAGCAGTTGAGCTAACTCCTCATGACTTCTACGCTCTACCTGTCGCATATATAATAAGGTGCGCTGTGTGGTAGGCAGTTGTTCCAATCGTTTCGTCAGCCAGACATCGTCTTCTTTCATCTCCAACTGTTCGTGGGGACTGGAGGTTATACTGACTATCACCGCCTCGTTAAGCTCTTCAAGCTTTCGTCTCCGCTGGTGGTTTATCAACAGGTGTCTTGCCACCAGTACTACCAATGCTTCGATGGACTCATAGCGTTCCAGCTCGTCATGCATCTGCCATAGGCGGAGCATCACTTCTTGGGCGATGTCCTCTGCCTCGTCTCTGCCCGCTCCGTAGCTCAAAGCTATGCTGAGAGCCTTGTGTCGCCACGTGCGGGCTTGCTGTTCAAATGCAACTCTATCCATCTGTTTTTAGCGCTGTACACTTATTAGACACCTGAATTTGTCAAAACCAAACTCCTTTTAGTATAGCTTAACACTTTTACCATACTTTCCAGTTATTAATCTCTTGAATGAGCCGCTGTACTGCATGTTCGCAATCCTCTGGGTAGGCAAGCGTCTGCACGAACCAGAGTTTGCGATGCTTTACGAACTTGGCATAATAGCGACGGTTTGTGATTTGCCCATCGTCTGTAAGAATATGCCCTGCCAGTATAAAGTAGTCATCACCCTTCTTTTGATGAGTAGCATGAAGATCTGAAGCATATTTGCCCATCGCCTGTTCAAGTGTCAAACTGTCCTTATTCTGTTCCACGAATACTGTCTGCACAATCTCTGTACTGTCTTGCCAGAAGCTGAAACGACATGTCCCCTTTTCCATTAATGAGCTATCTGTCTGCTCAAAGAACGACGGATATCGAACAGTATAGTCGTAGTCTTCATTGTGATACTCCTTCATCCTTGTGAGTCTCATTGCACGCTCCAGCTTTTGTGGCAATGACATATTATCCTCCTTCTCATGGACAGATACCCATACCATGAGACCTATGAAAACCAACATCGATAAAAACAAGAATCTCTTCATACTTTCTGTTTTTGGTGCAAAGGTATGAAGAGATTCTTTAAATACCCAAAAATCTGTCTGACATTTGTCTGACATTATGTTGTCAGACTCGTTGTCAGCGTCGTAACGATTTAGTTATCTACTTTCGAAGTACGTAGAACTTCTGGCTGCGACTGCCTTTGCTGGTAATGCCCGACGTGGGGTCGAGAGCCAGACGGCGCAGTTCCATGGATGCCGTTGTGCGCGAAAGACCAGTTAGCCGTACATAGTCGGGAACGCGCATGAACATATTCTTCTCCAGGAATTCGCGGGCTTTCTGGATGCGCTGCTCTAATGTAAGGTTTGACTTGCGTATCCGACTGACGCCTCCCCGCTCCAACGTACACTTTCGGCTCGTTGTTCTGATAAGGTCATTATCGGCCCTGTAAGCCACGCCTGTCACCATGATACTATGGGCGTTGCGGGTGCTTTCACCCTCTTCGAAGGCATCCTGCAGCTTATCGCTCCTCACACCAAGCTTGGCATTAAAGGTGCCTATGCCATCAAGCTTTACTGAGAATCCTTCAGCCATACTCAAGGCCAGTTTCTCGCTTACCAGCGACATCACAGCGAGAATGGTGCTCTCCTCCATGTGGCCCTCACGGGAACACAAACTCACGAATTGATCATAGCTCATGGAGGTCAGCTGCATCTTGTAATAAGCCTGCGTCCTTCCGGTTCCGTTCAGGTCGGGAATCTCTTTTTTGATATACTTTGCATACATATTTTTACCGTTTAAAGTGCAAAGGTAACAAGAATATCTGAAAAACACAAATCATTGCCTCAGATTTATCAGACAGTGTCTTGGATTTATTAATCAATGCCTATGATTTAACAATCGTTGACGCAGATTTAACCTTTACCCGTACCTCATTACCCTTAGCAACGTACCTCAGGACCCTTCACGTCGTACCTTTGATATTTTCCTCTTTTTCATTTTATGAAAAGCTGCACGCATCATCCCGACGAGTGCAGCCATTTAAATCAAAATCAGTCAGGCTGAAACAGCCTTCCTGTATGCAAAGATATTCAGAGTTTCGGAATTGAACAAGCGAATGGAGTTAAAACAGCAAGAGGGAGTGTTACAATTTATTTAGAGATAAAACACTGATTATGAATGGAGTAGGGATAGAATTACAGGTGAAAAAGTGCCAGATTGTAACATAGAATCATTTAAAAACTATGAATTATTCTTTAAAAATACCAATCATTAGGTTTAGTTCTGTTTGGTTTTGAAGATAATAATTACTTTTGCCGATATAAAACGAATAATGATGAAGAAGATTGTTTGGATACTGGTGATTATCGCCATGATGGGAGGCTGTAAAGAGAGGCGACATCCGCTCATAAAGGAAGTAGCAGAGATTGTCCATCAGCGACCCGACTCTGCGCGTGTACTTATTAATAAAGTGGATACTGCATTGCTCAGCAAAGCTGACAGAGTGGAATACAACCTGCTGAAGGTGATGACGGATTATATCGTGCTGCATCATGCAGAGGGCGATTCACTCATTTCGACCTGTGTGGACTATTATGACCATCATGGCGACACCTGGCATCGTGGGAGGGCCTACTATTACAGGGCTGGCATCAGAATGCGCTGCTTGGGCGATATGATTGATGGTGTAAAGGATTATAAGGTAGCTGAATCGATTGCAGAAGATGCGGATGAGGAACTGCTGAAGAATATGGTGTATGAGAATCTGGCTTATGCCAACTTTTATTGCCTCAACTACACACTCTTGCTGAATTACTCACAGAAGTTCCTTGAGAGCAGCCGCAAAATGAATGACAGCGTGATGGTGATGAGGGCCCTTAATATGTGCGCGGCTGGTTATGCGCAAATGAATTTGAGAGACAAGGCTTATGATTGCATTGTCAAGAGTATGGATTATATTGACCTGGCTGACAGCTTGTTGCGATCTGACATCTATTTCAACATTGGAGTCATGTATCAGGAAAAGGATGATGAGCAGAATGCGCAAAAATATCTAGATTTATGGAAGAGGTATAAGACCGCTGCCAGCACTAAAGGGAATGTAACTGAGGCTCGCCTTTTGAAAGCACAAGGACACTACGATGAGGCCATAGAGTTAGTAAAGAACTGTATCACCTTGAAGGATCCATTTGTGCATATCAACGCAATGGAGTTATTGGCAGAGTTGTATGAATTGACGGGTGATAAGAGTGAGGCGTTGGAAGTGAAGAAGAGTAAAGATGCATATAGGGATTCAGTCATGACGGCTAATCATAGTCTGGAGATAGCTGACTGGCAACAAAAGTATGAAGAAGATCGTTGGGAGGAGAATTCGCGAGAGCGCGTGGTACAAATGGTGGGGGTATTTTTGTTATCCTGTTATTGCTGACGATTGGTATATGGTGGCATTGCAGAAGGGTGCATAAGTTGGGTTTCCAGCTTGACGAGAATACCAGAAGGATGACTGAAAACCTGGCAGAGATTGAACGGCTGCAACAAAGTGGTGAGGCCAATGAGCAGACCATCGCTGAACTGAACAGTCAGATTGAGACCAGCCGTCAGCGCATTTCCCACAAATTGCTCATCGGCACGCGGTGTTTTGTGAGGATGCAGCAGAAGGAGTGTATAGCCGATATGTCGTCAGATGAGAGGTCGTGTCTGATAGACTACTTTGCGCAGTTGCGCCCCAAACGTTGGCGTGAATGGGAGCACACCTATGCCTCACTCACCACCTCTCAATACGTATTCCTCATCCTTCAAGATGATTTGCGCTACGATGACGATACCATCGCCAAAATGCTTGCTGTAAAGCCCGCCTCCCTCCGTACCCTACGCTCAAGGATTAAAGGACGGGAGAGGTAATTTTTATTTTTAGTTCGTAAGCTTTTCCGCGATCTGACTCTATTTTTAGGTCAGAATGCTCCTCTATTATCGGCTTGATACGACGTATGAGCGTGTAGAGCGTCTCGCTGGCATATGGTTTCTTTGGCCAAAGGGCATTGCAGATTTCTGTCTTCGTCAACGAGTGAGAGGGAGATTGGAAGAACATCTCCATTAGTTGGTGCTGCATGGGAGTAAGCTTAAGAATCTGGCCTTGATAATCCAAGAAGCGACCATCTGATTCTGAAAAACTTAATCCACCATAATGAGTCATATTAGCCAATAATGGCACAATCTTCTTTCTGCGATACAAATAGTAGGCAGCCCAGAAGATAGTTATCATCCAAAGGACAGCAGAAAGTCTTTGGTCTGACAGACTGAAGATGGTGGCCTCAGAGCAATGGGCGTATGCCTTGAACTGGCGCCCTCGGGTGTCGACAGCCAACGTTGCCTTGCCTCGCAACTCTGCTATCTGCAAGTGGTTGTTAAACGTACGGATGGTGTCCTGACTGATCACATCACTCTGCTGCTCCTCCAAGGCCAGAGCCAGCGCCCTGTCCATATCCTCACTCACCTGCCTTTCGGTCGCACTATAGCTACCAATACTGGTCAGGCTCGACGCGATAATCATTGCAAAAAGCACTATGACGGCATATCTCTGTTTCATACGGCAAAATTACAAAAAGATTCCTAACTACGTAAACAGCTTAGTAGTTTTCTGCCTTATTTTAACAAATAATATACCTTATCCTATATAAATTCCATCTAAATGTCAGACAAGGTTTATGACACTTTTACTCCGATTAAACCATTTGAACGTTTTTGCGTCAAAAAAACATAGTAAGATTATTAAAATAAGGTATGAAGAGACTAACGATTATCACGATTCTCATGGCAACGACTATGCAGATGGAGGCTTTTACGCCTTGGACCAAGGGAGGTTTTGAAACAGGTATTTATCGTAATGTGTTCGTGGAGATGGGCTATGAGCCTGCTGCGGTGGACGCCAAGTTGAAAGAAGTGTTCGATGATGTTTTCCGTGGCCCAAACAAGGTGTATTTCGAGGTGGGCGACTCGATGGGTTATGTGTCTGACATCAAGAACGACGATGCCCGTACGGAGGGTATGTCGTATGGTATGATGATAGCTGTCGAGATGAACGAGAAGGATATCTTCGACCGCCTTTGGCGCTGGAGCAAGAAATACATGCAGCACCAGAGTGGCTATCGTGAGGGCTACTTCGCATGGAGTTGCAAGACGGATGGCACTCATAATGCCGAGGGTGCGGCTAGCGATGGTGAGCTTTACTTCATCACAGCCCTGATCTTTGCCTCTAACCGCTGGGGCAACGATACGGGCATCGACTACAAGGCTGAGGCCCAGCATATCCTAAACTGCATTCAGCCCAGGGAATACACGCCAGAGCCTCGTCGGGGTGGATCGCCTGGTTTTGGAATGCAGCAGGCTGGCTCCCAGAAGATGTACCTGATAGATCCTGAAACACAGCTGATCACCTTCACTCCCGATGGCTTCGGACAGCGATTTACCGACCCCTCATACCACATTCCCGCATTCTACGAAGTATGGGCCAAGTGGGCCGACGACGGACGCTCGGAGTATTGGATGGAGTGCGCTCAGAAGTCACGCGAGTTTCTGCATAAGGCCATCGACGGGAATACGGGTCTGAATGCCGACAATTGCCAATATGATGGTACGGAGATACAGATGCCACGCTTCCCTGGTATGCCTGAGGGCAAACCGCGAAAGCTTGGCAACAATAACTTCCGCTATGACTCCTGGCGTGTGCCTATGAATATAGCCCTCGACTACGAGTGGAGTTGTGCTGACAGGGAGTGGCAACAGAAGTATGGCGAGACCATTCAGAACTTCCTCTATAGCCAGGGTCTCAACACTTTCGTAGACCAGTATCGCGTAGATGGAACCCTGCCAGAGGATGATGAGATACTTCCTGCTGGCGGATTCCGTAAGTTGCGCCACAGCATAGGTTTGGTAGCTACCTCGGCTGCTGCCTCCGTGATGTGCTCACACGATAAGAGC
Source organism: uncultured Prevotellaceae bacterium (assembly GCA_902776935.1). GTDB lineage: Bacteria > Bacteroidota > Bacteroidia > Bacteroidales > Bacteroidaceae > Prevotella. Next base: position 37,725 of record CACYRS010000009.1, read on the forward strand.
AAGGAGTTTGTCGATGCCCTGTGGAACGCCAGGCATGTGCCCTTTGAGGATGGCTATTTCGACGCCTACTACGATGGCCTTTTGCGCCTCTTCGCCTTTATGCACCTGAGTGGCAACTACAGGGTTATCGGCCGGTGAATCGATTACCACATCATCATACGGAGAGTTTGTTCGGCTGATTCGCGTTTGAACTTTATATTGTCGTTGTATTCTTTGTTCTGAGTGGCATCGAGGAATTTATTGAAATATTCCTTAGCCTTGTCTCGCTGCTTCAGCATAAAGTAGCACTGCCCCATTTCGTAGGTCAGTTCGTTGACGTCTTTCTCATCAGCCAGTTTCATACACTCCTGTAATTCTTCAAGACGGAAGTCGTGCTCACCTTTCATACGAAAAGCCTCTGCCAGTTCCTTATGCAATCGAAAGAGAGTTTTGCGGTCTGGCATCATCCGCTCCTTTGCCATATCGAGATAACTAAGGGCTTCGGCACCATATCCAATGCGATTACATACAATGCCGAGGGTGAAGAGGCAATAAGGATTAGCATCATTATTGATGGTGGTGGCTCGCGATAGATAATCGTAGGCATTGCTGTTATCTCCCATACGCTGATAGGTAAGTCCAAGGGTATAGAGTGTGCCGAAGCAAGTGTCGCCCACAGCCTCTAATTGTTTCAGAGAGGGTAGGGCAAGGTCGAAGTTACCTATATTATAATAGGCCTCTGCCAATTGGCGATTCACAAGAATATGTGTAGAATCACGCTCACGATACTTCTGGCAGATATCGATAACTCTCTCAGGATATGTTACCCTGCCTCCCATATCTGATGCCTTGCCCTTATTCAGGCGAGGCGTGTAGTCAAGAATCAGCGAGATATTATAAGGGTCTCGCTTCAGGATTTTATCTCCCCAGTAGAAGAGCGAATCGAGATTACCCAGATTGGCAAAATTATCATAACGTAGCCGCATATCGCTGATAGTCAGGCTGTCGTCTGATAACAGTCTTGATACTTCAAGGCTCTTATTGAAATATCCTCGCTCTGCCCAATATTGTGCTTTTTGCCTAAGACTGTCTGTCTGGGCAGACAAAGGTAAAAGGGTAAAAAGGTAAAAAAGTAAAGCGGCTGTTGTTCTCATTGCTGTTTCTCCTTTTCCAATAGTTGTTGCATTTTGTCGATAAGCATCGCACCAGAGATATTCTTAGCGATGATACGCCCTGAGCGGTCTATAAGATAATTGTGTGGGATAGTCTTTATGCCAAGTGAACGTACATCAGAGTTCATATTACCCTTCTGGTCGTAGGCTCTGATGTTGTGTATCATATAAGGATGCTCGTCTTCCAAGTGATTGCGTAGATCATGTTCTTTCACAGCGCTCCACCACTCTTTGCCAGACTTGTCGATAGAGATTAGGTAGACCATCAAGTCTTTTGAGAACATCTGAGCAGCCTGCTTTATGTTTGGCATCTGCATTAGACAGGGCTGACACCATGAAGCCCAAAAGTCAACATACAGGTATTGTCCCCGATATTGGTTAAGGCTGAGGATATTGAAATAGTCTCCCACTTTTAATGGACGGATTATCGAGTCGGTCTCGCTATCATAAAAACGATTGCTATAGCGTTTCCAGAAAATACTGTTGATAGAAAAACTCTCTGCCGACATATAATTGCCAAGCGTGCTGTCATTCACGAGGGCACTGATAGGTGGATAATCAGGAAAGCGCTTTATTAGTGAATTCATGATTGAGTCAACGATTTCTTCCTTGTAAGTGTGAGTAGTTGGGCTCCATTTATGGTTGCTGTAGATGTTGCCGCCTACACCCATCGCTGCATAAGGATACTTGGCGTTCATAGCAAAAATCTCCTTATTATGCTCATATTCGCGGAATAGCTTATCATCCAGCTTTTTCAGTGAATCCTTTTTTGCCTCAGGGAGCCCCATGAGTTGCATCTGCATCCTGACCTTTGTACGGATGTTGTCAAGGCTATCCTGCATAAGCTGATAACCTACATATTCCTTCATAGCTTCCGATCCTTCTGTCCTTTTTGGATAGCGCAGTCGGAAACCATCGTCCTCGTCGCCGACGTGAATGGTAATGCTGTCACCATTCTTCACCACAACGGGCACTACACCTGGGCCTCTACGTGCGAACATCAGGTTAACGGCATACTCATAGGGCACCTTTCCATGCATTGAACCAATACGGTGTACAGAGTCGATACTGAGCGAGTCGTGTAACTGCATCTGTTTCTCAATCATCGAATACAGATACACTTTCTGTGGTTCACTGGCGATGGCCGAGTCCACGTTTAGCGTAATCGAAAAGCGTTCGCTTTGGGCCATTGCGCACATCGATAGAATAAGGACTAATAACAATGTCTTAATTCGTTTCATATTGCAAAAGTAATTATTTAATGATAGCAGGTGGATATTTTTCTTTCATGTCGATATTAGGATATACCTCATAGAGGATGGCAGTCTGATTAGAAGGAATGCTTATTTTCTTGCCGTCCTTGACAACATATTCCGTTTTACTACCTTTGATGCCGTTTGTAGAGGCGTTCAGCATGGCATCAGAAAAGGCTATCTGGTCCCATTGTTCCAACATCAGTAGCTCTGCGGCTCGTTCTGGGGTATAAACGTCGAGCATGTCCGACTGTAATCGTAGCATCGGCGTATTATTTTGTTTAACCAGCACAATACCATAGCCAGTGTTCTTTTCTACTTTCTTGCAACGAAAGGCAATCTTGCCCTCCGCCTCACTTGCTTCGAGAACAACACCAGGCAATCCACATAGTTTCCAAGGTCCGTCACTATAAGGTAACGATGATGCATACCATGCTGTCCAAGTCCGTCCTCGGAAAGTTGTCGTCGCTTTTTTGCAAGGATATCCACAGACCATTTTCTCTCCCTCACTAAATTTCCAATTGAATAAGCCCTCTATCTTATCGCGAGTAGAAATGCGCCCATGAGTAAAGTAGAGGTAACCTGGCTTCGGAAGATTCTTCACCACCTGTTCGTGCTGCCATTTATAACCAGTAAAAGGATGGTTGAGACTTGTGGGACTGCCATATACAAGACCATTGTCCTGAACCCACTCGATAATGACACTTCGAAACTGCGAGGCATGTTTGCCGATGTCAAGGCGCATCAGGTCTTTTGTCTTCCTCGTGTCTTCCTCAGTCATCTGACGGATAGCCTCATAAGTTATTGACAACACAGCATGATCTGAAGCCTTTTGCTGCGATTTCCTTTGTGCCTGTGAAGAGCAGGAAATCCCCGCCACTGGCGGCAGAACCGTCAGCAGGGCGAGGATGAGCATAGTTTGTAGTTTATGCATAACGAGAGAGATTTTTCGATTCATGGCGGCAAAGGTATGAAAAAACTCCGATAGCGCCTGTCTATCGGAGTTTGCATATAGTTTGCATTTGTAGTTAGAGTGTGCGGATCACCTCATCCCAGTCCTTGGCACTGCCTTTCTTGCCGAAGGCCTTTTCGTAGAGACGACTGCGGACGGTGGATACAGCAGCCTTACTGCGTAGGGTAAGATTGGCGATGCGGATAGGTTCAAAGCCTGCTTTTAGTAAGAGGCAGACATGGTATTCATGAGATGTCAGTTTGCAGAGGCTCAGTAAGCGAGGTGTAAATTGAGGATAAGCCTGATTGATGGCATCTGTCAAAGCCTGCCATTCTTCATCATTAGGATGATCTGATTCTTCCATCGTGACTAACCGCTGATAAATGGCTGTTTGTTGGATACTCTGCTCCGTTTGACTGCGTTCATTCTCATCAGTCTTTTCATAAGCCAGTTTAAACTCTTCAAGCTGCAAGATTCGCAGCGCCATCAATTCCTGCTTTCGCCGATGGCGCTGAATATATGTGCCAAAGAGGATAATCAGCACTAAGAGACAGGCTATGACGATGACTATCACATTCTGCTTATGGCTGTTGTCGAACCTCAGTCGCGCATTTTCCTCTGCCTGCTTCTGATTGTGGTAAAAGGCATCCATCTGTGCAATAGTCTCGTTGCTTTGTATCCTGTTCAGGGCATCGTTGAGTTCCTTGTATTTAGAGAAGTGTTCATTTGCAGCATCGCGATGACCTTGTTGGATAGCTATATGTGCCAGAACCTCATGGGCATCGCGCTTGCTGACGGAATTGCCATCTTCCAACGCGCGCTGAGCAAAGATAGAGGCGGAGTCACCATTACCTATATGATAATATGCCTTCGCCAACAGAGCATCCACCCGATGTCTGTCGTTCTGTGGCAATTTGTTCTTAAGAGGGCGTAAGTAATTTAGTGCCATACGATAGCGCTCATTATCACAATAACAGCTGGCAATATCAATTATCAGCTCCTTCTGCAGTTCATATTGTTGGGATTGTTTGGCCAACTTATAGGCTTCTTCAAGGTTAGCCAGTTCATTTCCTGGCACTTGCTTATAAGTTTCGCTGATATATCGCAAGGCCTGAATCATGCCGAGTGTATCTTTATTATGCCAGCAGTAGTTTTGCGAACGAGTGGCATAGGTCCTTGCCTGGTCTGGCATGTTATGGCGAAGGAAGAGATAAGCCATCTTGGAATATAGACGGTTCTGCATTTCTGGATCCTTTTGTTCATCCAACAATTCCTCTGCTTTATAATAATAGGAGAGAGCCTTGGGGCCATCATTGCAGTTGGCGAAGATATGACCAGCGATAATATAACTGCGAGTAAGTTTCTCGCGATCGGTGGTCTGTTCGTAATAATCCACCAGTTGACGTGCCACATCCATATTCCTATATGGCGTAGCTTCCTCGTTCAGTTCTGCAATGAGCAACTGATGAAACATCTTGATATAGTCAGGATAAGAGGCCACTTCATCCTTCAAGGCCATGATCTCATGCCTTGCCAGTTCACGATTCTGCCGATGGTCTATCTTTTCCAGCTCGTGATAATAATATTGTTTGCCGTAGTCCAGGCAACCAACCATCATCACTACAGCAATGGTACAACAAAGAACCAACCAGATTCTTTTCATCTGCTGTAAAGTACAAATAGAATAACCCAAAATCAAGGTTCGATAGTTGGACTGGAATCTTTGATGACTTTGTATCGCCTTTGAAGTGCCACCAACACACTCCTTTCTGCTAACGGATTAAGTCCACGAAATGTTGTATGTTTCTTTAGTTCATCCAAAGGCATTTCCAACAAAAGTTTAGCGATGCATTCGTCTGCAAAGGAATTGGAAACTACCCGTACATCGGTAAAATCCAAAACGACCTTCTCTCCGCTGTTGATAAGTGGCAAGATTTTTTGGCGAAGCTTCTGACCCATGTCACGAGTACCAAAATCTGTACCGTATTCTATGAACTTAAATTCTACCATAATGATTCTAATTCTCCTGTTTCAACAAATGCCTCATTATACTCTTCTGCTGCATCGGCACGATGATCGACTATCTGGTTAGGATCAATCTCCTCTCCTGTACCTATCACCATGTAGACAAGAGTTCCCTGCCAATAGCCATTCTCCACGATTGTAGTCTGTTTGTCCTTGATGATTAATTTGTGACTTCCAGAATGAAGAATAAACTCCTTGCCGATGCTATCAACGAGCCGTGACGTAGTATACAAGCCAAATCCCATACCCTTTCCGTCAGTTATAGTGTCTTTGAGGCAAAGCATAAGGGCATCAGCCTCAGAAATATCTGCATACTTCTCATTCTCGGCAAGCGAAGCCCTGATGCCCATCCCGTCGTCAGCAATAAGCAGTTGTAGCGTTTTATCCTTCTCATTGTAACATGTCATAGCTGTGCCTAAAGGCTTGCCGGAGTGAATGTGGACGTTGTCCATCATCTCATACAGGCAATAACTCAGCGCCTGAAGTACACTGACCTCTATTTCAAAATGGGATGTCATAGACTTGATAACATCCCTATAGACTGCATTTAATGACTGTGCATCAAACACATCTATCGATACATTTCTTGCCCCTTTGAAATAATTATCCAGTAAGAATGCTACATCCATAACGCCTATGCTGATAACCTTGATTGGTCATCGTGCCTGCAAAGGTAAGTATTTTATCGGAGACTACCAAATTTTTAATAAAAACACTTACGTTTGCATTAAGACTTTGCGATTTATGATTCTCGGACATTTTTGAATGAAACACCTGTAAGGACAAGGCTCTTGACGGGTTTACCATCTTTGATGGCAGGCTTCCAATGGGGCATACTACGGAATAGTCGGAGAGCTTCTTCGTTTAGAGTCTTGTTGACTCCCTGCTTAAGTCTAACACCACTGATAGAGCCGTTTTCATTGACTACCAAGCATATACCGACGCGACCTGATTGCCCTTTGCCATCTGTGGCTTTGAAGAATATCCATGCTTTAACATTCTCCTTATATGCAGCAGGATAGTCAAAATCTGTATCTCTGTTGAACTCTGTTACATGATGGGTGTAGAGTTCAATTGTGCGTGGTCTCTCGCCTTGAAGCAGTTTCACTTCCTTGATGCTATTCAATGGCACATGGGGAATATAATTATTATTGATTTCCTTGCCATCGAGCATAACAAGCATGTCGTAAAAAGGATAATAACCTCTCGAATTCAACCAACCGTCTTCTTTAACAACTCCTCTTTCTGCTAGTTGACCATTAACCAGCCAGGTGTAGAAAGCCCCCGCAGGGACTTTCACACCGATACATTCACGACCATCTTTCTGAGTGAGAATAATGGCTGATTCATTGCTCGTGATGAGATTAACTACATTCTTCTTGCCATTCCAGTGGTTCTCGATCTTCTTGAGCAGTTTGAAGTGGAGGACAGGAATATTGTTTTCGTCAAACGGCTGTCCATTAAGTTGCCATTCAAAGCCACCCTTGGGAAATGCATAATTAACATCGTCATCCATCTTCTTCGACTCTTTGTCGTTTACATATATTGTACCTTTTGGCAGATGTACAATGATAGTCTTACCGTCCATGCTCTTTTGGGTGAAGTGATCGTTGAAGTCGAGATTACTCTTCATCTTCCTTGTCAAGCCTCTTTCAGGAGCGACCTTCTTCAAATCGTCCATATCATTAATCAGTAAGATTAGGCAGTTCTCGTCTGTAATCTTCTCTGTCTCATTGTCGATTAGCACAGAAGAACTAGCTTTTATTATCTCTACTTTCTGAATTTTTGCAGACATCGCTAATGATACGGCTATGATGGGTAGCAGATAGGCAAAGCGAAGCCATTGTCTGCGACTGGATTTTGGTTTTGTAATCATGTTGATTCGTTTTTTGAGGGTACTGTTAATGAAACCGTTGGCCAGAGAATACCCGCTCTGGCTGGCGGCCTTACGGATTAAAAGATGTAGATACTGAATGTCATTGAATCCGTGAGAGAGTACCTGCTGGTCAGCCTCGTACTCGTGGATGGTGCGCAGATCGGCGCGTAGCATCCACATCGTTGGGTTAAACCATTGCAGGGCAGTAAGCAGTTCCACTAAGAGCACATCGACTGAATGGTGCAGTCGGATGTGTCCCAGTTCATGCGTAAGGAGGGCTGTTGTCCCTTCCTCATAATCCTTGTGGTTTAAGAAAACCGTCTTCAACCAACTGAAAGGAGTCTTGGCCTCTTCGTTAATCGCTATCTGACGCCCATCAGAAAGAGGATGAATCTCACTTTCGAGAGCCATCTTGTGTAATCGCCAAACAGATAGAAGCATTTTCGACAGAACCACAGCGACACCTATTATATATATAACAGCGAGAAGCAATTGCCAGTCGAAGTGCTGTTCCTGCTTAGGGGTAACTGTTGAGGGCGAGAATGCTACTTCTGGCTGCATCGCAGTTGTCTCTGGCAGCATAGTCTCATCTATCGCTTCCATAGGAAGGGGATCTACTTCTACCGTTTGGTGGATAGTTATCACGCATAGCGGAAGGACAAACGATGCTACTGCTGTCGATAGCAGCACTATTCGATTCAGTCGATGCCAAGTTTCTTTGGCCGTCAGCAATCGCCAGAAGATATAGAATGTGGCTATCAGAACAGCAACCTTCAGTTCGTATGTTAGGAAGAGGGTTATCATTTCTTAGTTTTTTCGTAAGTTTCTACTTGGGAAATAAGGTCGCGCAACTCGCTGAGAGAGAGTTTTTCTTCCTTCAGCAAGGTAGACACAAGTCCTTTGTAGGAGTCCTTGATATAGTTGTCGACCAGTCGGAAGATGCTGTTCTTAGCATAATCCTGCTCTGTGATCAGTGCGTGATATTGATAGGTAGAGCCATACTGCTTGTGGCCGATATAGCCCTGATGCTCTAGGCGGCGCACAATCGTAGACAGCGTGTTGAAATGCGGTCTTGGCTCCTCGTAGTGTTCGAGTAGCTCGCGGACGAACATCGGCCCGTGCTGCCAGAACAGCTCCATAACTTCCCGTTCTTTATTTGATAGTTTCTTCATTTTGATTTCGTTTAATCGTTTAACATCAATGACGTATTCAGTATCTGGGGACAAAGATAACTAAAAAAATACAAGCATACAACTATTTCTTGTAGTTATGCAATTCCGTTAATTTCTTTAAATAGTTGTTCACCCTGATTAACAGAAGAAGTTTTAGAACTGATTTGTGACGATAGATAAAATAGATCACGAATGTCTAGTATTCGTCGAGTCTTTCCTGAAGGCGCTTCATACGTTGTTTCTTTCGCCAGCTCTTGCGCCATTTCTTGGGGACGAAGAGTTTGTTGAAAGTAGCAATCAAGTCCATACCGACTTTGCCTCCGCTGAGCAACTCGCCCTCGACTCTATCTATGCCTAAGCGTTTCTGCAGTTCAGAGAAATCACGCTTCTTGCCTTTTCCAAAGACAACGACTTCTTTCAGGTTCAGAAGTTTCGAGATCATATAGACTGTATCGCGTACCTCTTTTATATTTATAATACGGCTTTCATAGTTCACATGCGAGAAGGCGAGACTCTTGCTGTCCTTGGGCACATTGACGATACCCATAGAATCTGTGGTCAGCGTCATATCCTTGCCAACTACGTTTGCCCCAACCACAGGTACGAGAGTCTCAACATCAACCACAGTTAACTGTCGCTTAGGCTGCACAGAGTCTTGCTCATGCTCCTGAGCCAAAACGCCAGCGACATTAATCGCCATCGCTAACAATATGATCCACAGCCTCTTCATCGCTGCAAAATTAAATATTCCATCCTTTTCCTCCAAATCTATTAAGTCTAATTAAACACTATTTGCGGGGATTATAAAAAATAATGTAAATTTTGCACAACGTTTCCGGCGTCATGTGCTATTTTCATGATTTATGTCAAAGAAAGTGCAAAATTTGTGAAAAAACCTCATTGTTTGCGCACACAACAAGAAAAAAGCCCTTACCTTTGCACCCGATTTTAGGATAACGGTGTGGCTGAAAGGCTCACCAAAGTATAATTAACAAAAGGAAAAAACGATTATGAAAAAGATTTTTGCTGTTGCACTCGTTGCAATGATGACTTTGACTGTTAATGCACAGGTTTACGTAGGTGGTGGTGTTGGTTTGTTAACATCTTCTTACGATGGTAATTCTGAGACTTATTTCTCAATTCTCCCTGAGATTGGTTACAACATCAACGAGGACTGGGCTGTAGGTATCGCTGTAGGTTATGGTGAGGCAAAGTCAAAGGTAAATGTTGCAGGTGTTAAGGTAACTGAAAAGGTTAAGACCTTCCAGATTGCTCCTTATGCTCGTTATACTTTCGCTAAGTTCGACAAGGTAAATCTGTTCGTTGACGGTTCAGTAGGTTACAAGCACGAGAACTTTGCTGGTGTTAAGACAAATACATTCGCTGTAGGTTTCAAGCCAGGTGTTGCTGTAAACCTGAATGATAAGCTGAGCTTCGTTGCTCACGTAGGTTTCCTCGGTTACCAGAACGATAAGGTTAAGGGTGATGACAAGTCTACCAACACATTCGGTCTGAATCTCGATGGCAGCAACCTGAGCTTCGGTGTATACTACAACTTCTAATAAGAAGTCAACAAATCGACAATAATAGTAGTATTATAATAACAAATGCAGCCTCGTCGAAAGACGGGGCTGTTTGTTTTTATCCTGAATAGAAGGGTGTTTAAAAATTATATGGTGCGCATAGTTACGATAAAAATTAGGTAGTTTGGGCTTGTTTTTGTTAACGGAGGTTAAACTTATCGTTTTTCGATAAATTTTTATTGTTTTTATTTGGTGGGTTCGGAAATTATATCTACTTTTGCATATCGAAAATCGATAAATAAACCAATTAAAACAATAAATTATGGGATCATTAAACATCTTGCAAACTGCAAAAAAGAATCTTTGGTCAATCATCGCGCTGATCGTGGTGCTCGCCTTAGTGGGCTATTCTTACGTCGACGAGATACAGGACATGCGCTCTGCCCAGACGGGCTATGACTATTGCTATCATCTGGTTAATCTGTACGAACTGATCTTCAGGACGATTTTTGCAGCCATCTACTTCATCATGTGCTGGCTTACTTACGTCAACAAGCAGTATACTAAGTGGAGCATCTGGCTGTACTATTTGTCTGCCGTAGTCTTACTAATCCATTTCTTCATTTCGGGCTTTATGTTCGAATACGTCTACGCTCATGTTGGTGCCGACCACATGGACAGTCTTTCATCACTTGCCCGCTACATCTTTGGCGCTCCAGCCTATTTCGTGATCTTAAGCCTCTTCTTCGTGCCTAAGTTTATCAAGGATACCATCAAGCTGAAGAAAGAGCAGGAATTAACCATTTAATCGGCCTATGGGACAAATCATTGTAAACTTAGACGTAGAGCTCGCTAAGCGCAAAATGTCGCTAAGCGAGTTGGCCGAGAAAGTCGGCTTGACATTAGCAAACCTCTCAATCCTGAAGACAGGCAAGGCTAAGGCCGTGCGCTTCACCACTCTCGAGGCCATCTGTCGCGAGCTTGGTTGCCAGCCAGGGGATATTTTGGAATACAGAGACGAGTAATCATTTAATGTAAACTTACAAAAGCATGGAAGAAATTAAAATCAACGTATCAACTAAGGTCTGGGTATATTGTACTTTGGCTATGATTGTTGGAATGGCAGCACTAATAGGGCTACGTTTTTACATCGACTCTAATGTAGATTCGGCTTTTCTCTCGGTCATATTTTCAATGGCAACAACACTTGTAATGTTTGGTTATTTTGGGTTCATTCAGCACAGAACCCGTCTGATAATCACCGACACTTCTTTGATTGTAAAGACGCAGGAGGAATGGGTAGTCAGACTCTCGGGCGTTGAATCTTTCTATGTCGATAAGTTCAAAGGGCGTACGTTTATTGGCATACACTATAAGGAAGGTACGTGGGAAGCTGGTAAGGAAAATATAGCTGAAGATCGCAAACGGCGCTCGAGAGCCGCTCTTCAGGGTTATCCCTACGAAATCTACGTAAGAGGTCTGTCAAAATCTCCCCAAGAAATCTGCGATTTGCTGAATCAACGTATCAACCAAATACATAAATGAATATGAAAACAATTATTATCATCACATTACTCGCCCTATTCGGAACAAAAGGACAGGCGCAACCATTATTGAAAACGCATGTAGAAACAGGCGATGTTGAGGGCGTTCTGGATGGAACGGACCTCGCTGTGTATAAAGCTATTTCCTATGCAGCCCCACCTGTTGGCGAACTGCGATGGAAGGCACCACAGCCTGCCAAACCTTGGAAGGGTGTGCTGAAGGCTGAGGATGTAGCCAAATGGCCTCCACAGCCAGAAAAGAGTTATGTGAAGTACGATATGATGAGCGAGGACTGCCTTTATCTCAGTGTCGCCACACCAGCCAAGACAATAAACGAAGCCCTGCCCGTGATGGTTTTCATACATGGTGGGGCATTTCGTACAGAGCATTACGGAGGAGACTTGTGGCAGAGTCTGGCTCGCAGAGGGGTAGTCGCTGTTTCTATCGAGTATCGTGCAGGAGCCCTTGGATTTATGGCGCACACCGATCTGGCAAAAGAGTCGGATGGACATTCTGGCAACTATGGAATCCTTGACCAGATATTCGCCCTCCAATGGGTTCAACGCAACATCAAGAACTTTGGTGGCGACCCCTCTAAAGTCACCATCTTTGGAGAGTCGGCAGGAGCCATGAGTTGTCATATTTTGTGTGCTTCGCCCTTGGCTAAGGGATTGTTCCGTTCATGTATCAGTCAGAGCGGAGCCTTTATGTCATCTATTAATGTGGTAAAACAGGAAATGGCCCAGATGTATGGTCAGATGTTTATGGGTCAGCTGAAGAAAAACTCTATCGAGGAGATGCGTCAGATGGATGCCAAAGAACTGACGGGTAATGAAGCAAACTTTCAGCTGTGCATGCCCATCGTTGATGGCTATGTAATCCCTGAGACCATCTACAGCCTTTACGAGAAAGGTAATTATAATGATGTACCCGTGCTGATTATGCATAATAGTGATGAGGGAGCTGTTGAGTACGACTCAGTAAGTGTAGAGGCTTATAATCAGCAGTTTAGCCAGTTGCCTGGACAATGGGCCGATAGTGCCAAGGTTTACTATCCAGGAAGTACGGCTGAAGAACGACTTTTCAGCATGCGTGACTTTACTCGCGATGTGGGCTTCGGATGGCCAGCTTATGCCTGGACCACCTTACAGAAGAAGACTGGTAAGAGTCCTGTCTATTCTGCCTACCTCGCCCAGAAATCAGATCGTACCGTCTATGCAAAAGGCAAACGTCGTGGCGCTGCCCATGCTGATGATATGCTCTATCTGAAGGGTGCCTTTGACGATGAGGCTGACAAGTATCCTCAAGAGAAGAAGGTGAGCGACCTGATGCAGCAGTACTGGGTGAACTTCGCAAAGACGGGTGGTAATCCTAACGGAAAAGATTTACCCTACTGGCCTGTTTATGAGGAAGGCAAGGCTACAGTAATGCAGTTTAACAATGGAGCCTCGCTGATAGAAACACCCAATAAGGAGCGCATAAAGCTCATCGACGACTTTATGAAATATATCCGCTCACTTAGGGACTAAGCTTTTCGCCCAGCAGGAGCCGATATCAGCTACGGAGAGTTAGCAGATGTTAATTCTTCACCAAACTAATTAATTTAGTTTAAAAACGAAAGCTTTTAGTTGTATCTAACGAAAAGTTTTAGTTACTTTGCACTCAGATATTGATAACGACGCGATAATTGATTGAAAACTAAAGGCATTAACGACAATGAAGAAACTTACAAATAAAGAAAAGGAAATCATGGATCTGTATTGGCAGCACGGCCCGATGTTCGTGAAGGAACTCCTGGAGTTCTACGATGAGCCTCGTCCGCACTTCAATACACTCTCCACGATGGTTCGCATACTGGAGAAAGAGGGATTTCTTGATCACAAGCAGTTTGGCAACACCTATCAGTACTATCCCCTCATCACAGAGGCGGAGTATGGCAGGAAGTCGATTGCCGGTGTGATAAAGAACTACTTCAATAACTCATATCTTTCAGCTGTCTCTTCTTTCGTAAAGGAAGAGAAAATCTCTGTAGAAGAACTGCGTGAACTCATCGATCAGATAGAAAACAGTAAATCGTAAATCTCATGTTGCTAGAGTTTCTGACATACGACCTTAAGGTAGCTGTGCTGATAGCGGTGTTTTATATGTTCTACCGCCTGATACTGGCTCGTGAGACGTTCCATCGTGTGAACCGTATCGTGCTTCTGCTCACGGCATTAGCATCCTATTTGTTGCCACTCTGTGTGATTACAATGCACAGGACGGTGAAGATGGAGGGTTTGCCTATGGTTACTCTCGACGACTTGCAAATGGATGCTGTTATAGCAGAATCTGTTGCAGAAACACCTCTTTGGCAAATTCTGCTGTCCACCTTATTTATTATAGGTATGGTGGTAACATTAAGCCATACCCTTATGTCGATGTTCAGAATACTGATGCTGATTAAGCGATGTGAGAAGCATCTTCAATCAGATGGTATCACAATCTGTGTTACAGAAAACACCCAAATTGCACCATTCAGTTGGATGCATTATATCGTGATGAATCGTAATGACTATGAGATATCAGATTCTGCGATTCTCGCTCATGAACGGGGGCATATACGTCTTCACCACTCGTGGGACCTGCTCCTCGTGGATACCCTCACCGCCCTCCAATGGTTTAATCCCGCCATGTGGATGCTACGTAGCGACTTGCGTGCTATCCACGAATACGAGGCCGACGGTGCTGTACTCTCTCAAGGGATCAATGCGCGTCAATATCAATACCTGTTAATCACAAAAGCCGGAGGCATTGGCGGGTACTCCATTGCTAACGGAATCAATCATAGTGCCCTCAAAAACCGAATCACAATGATGACAAATAAAACCTCAAAGAACAGCCGTCTGATGAAACTGTTAGCCCTCATCCCCATCGTAGGCATAACCCTCGCCATTAATGCACGTACCGTTACAGACTATGTCTATGACGAGCCTCAGAAACAGCAGCCCGTAAAGAAGGGCAAGGCCAATGCTACTATCAAGACTGGTTCTGGACAGGATATCCAGATCATAGAACCTGTAGTCGAAAATGGCGAGAATCCGCAGGCTTACGATGTAGAGAAATTCGTAATGAAAGGAAAGGTCTTTGATGGAGAAGACAAGTCTGCCATTGTTGGTGCCGTTGTCACAATTCAAGGATCAAAAAAGGGTTCTGTTACAGACAAAGACGGTAACTTCTGCCTTGAAGTGTCTGTAGGTGACAGAATTGAAGTGATGTATGTTGGCTACGATATTTATACCATTGGTGTCAGCAAAGCGTATGCAAAAGACAGAACCTACATGATTGCTCTTTATAAGGATGGAACCAGCCCTAACAAGGAAATCTTTGATCAAGCAGAGACGATGCCTGAATTCCCTGGTGGTGTTGGAAAGCTTATGGAGTATGTTGCAATGAATGTTCATTATCCAAAAGAGGCTGAAGACAAATGTCTTCAAGGCCGTGTGATAGCAACGTTCATCGTAGAAAAGGATGGTAGCATTACGAGTGCAAAGATTGTTAGGAGTATTGATCCCGCTCTTGATGCAGAGGCCCTGCGCGTAATCAATGGCATGCCAAACTGGAAGCCTGGGACACAGAAAGGCGAGCCTGTTCGTGTAAAGTACACTATTCCAATTAGTTTCCGTTTGCAAGGTGGTGGCGATATTCCTGCCGAAAACGTTAAAGGCGCCAATGTGATGAACGAGACTGTTGTTGTAGGGTATGGTCCCGAAAATGAACCTTATGTTATCGTTGATGGCAAGCCAATTGATGGCTCCAAATTGAAGGAAATCGATCCGAAGACCATTGATCACATGGAAGTGCTGAAGTCTCAACCCGCCATCGAAAAATATGGTGAAAAGGCCAAGAATGGTGTTATCATTATCACCACTAAGAAATAAATCTCTCTCTTAAATAATGAAACAAATTCTAACTGTAATCATCCTCGCCCTTTTGACGATTACCCCCGTCAGGGGCGAGGTTCTTGCTAAGAAGAAGATAGTAGAACCGGTTACAGATTCCCTCACCATCTTTATTCAGGCTGGTGACAGTTGTATGCAGCAGTTTAATACCTTTGAGGCTCTGAAGTATTACCAACAAGCGTATGCTATTGCCAAGAAGAGAAGTCAAGAGCAGGCCATAGAACATCTTGACCTTCCGCTTGACCAGCTTGAGAAGATGCCTCAGGATAAGCAGAATGAGATTATTGAGCGTCTGAAGCAATCGGCAGAAAAGAGCGCGATAGTAGACTGCGGAATTCAGATGAAAATGGCCGACTGTTACTACAAGCGGGCGAACTATCGCGAAGCCTCTGAGCTTTTGAAGACTATCCCAGAGGATTCGCTTTCCCATGAATCCTTCCGCCAGCTCGCCTACGGCTATCAGAAACAAGGTGACAACGATTCTTATGTCTATTGGGCCAGCCAACTCGTAAAGCACTTCCCGATGGATGGAGAGATGATTGCCGGCCTTACTCATGGCTATACAAAACAAGACCAAGCATGGAAAGGACTCGAGGTGGCTCTGAAGTACTATGCTGTTGACTCTACGAATATTCTCGTAAATCGAGCCCTTGCCGATGCATATTTTATTGATCGTCAATTTGATAAGGCTGTAACGATCTACGAACATCTTCTGGCTCAAGGCGACTCTACTTTCAACACTTTGTATTCTGCAGGCATGTGCTACACCCGTATCGACAGCCTTAATAAGGCCTATAACTGTTTGCTCCCAGCATTTTATCTCAGTCAGATGCAACATTCAGGCTGTGCCTATCGTCTTGGAGCAGTAAGCATCGATTTACATAGTTATGAAGAGGGTCTGCGCTATCTGGATATCGCCTTGCAACTGATGCAGCCAGATACAACCACGATGAAAGCCATAACTCTCTCGCAGGGCGAAGGCTATTATCTCACCAAACAATATGATAAGGCTGTGGAGTCTTGGAAGCAGCATCTGGAATATAATCCCGCTTCTATCGCCACCTATTATAATATTGCAAGTGCATACTACTATCTCTTGCCAGATGGCAAACAGGCTAAGGCGTATTTAGAAAAGTTTCTCGACCTTGCACGCAAGGAAGAGAAACCTACACAACAGCTTTCTGAGATGATTGAGAAAGCTGAAACTCTCCTCCGCACAACAAACTTTGGCGGAGGGAAGTCCACGAAACAAAAATAACATTAAATACTTTTAAGACTTGCAAATAGTGCTTAATTAGCCTTAAGGGATTTGGAGGAGAGAGCTGGAATGGTTAATTTTGCAGCGCTTTATTAATAAGGAATTATGGAAATCATAAATATACCCCTTTGGGCTTGGATTGTTTTTTATGTGCTGGTGTTTATCATGCTGATTATCGACCTGAAGTCGTTTGGCAGGAAGGGTCAGCATGAGGTGAGTGTCAGCGAGGCACTGAAAATGACGGCTGTGTGGATAGGTGTGTCACTGGTGTTCTGCGCTGGTATATATATGTTCTATCCTGGAGGAATAGACGTTGCGCATGAGAAAGCGATGGAGTTTCTTGCGGGTTATCTGATAGAGAAATCGCTGTCGATGGATAACCTGTTTGTGTTCCTGATGCTTTTCTCTTTCTTTGGAATCGAACGTAAATTTCAACATGAGGTGCTTTTCTGGGGCATCTTCGGAGCATTGGTTCTGCGTAGTATCTTTATCTTTGCCGGTACGGCGATGATACAGCAGTTTGAGTGGATACTTGGTCTCTTTGGCATCTTCCTTATATATACTGGCATCAAGATGTTCGGACATAAGGATGACGAGAGTGTCGATCCTTCGAAGAATATCTTCGTAAAACTGTTTAAGAAGTTCTTCCCTGTGACAGACAAGATGCATGAGGGAGATTTCTTCGTGATAGAAAATGGTAAGCGTCTGGCTACACCTCTTTTTATTGCTCTTCTGGTGATTGAGACCACTGACGTAGCCTTTGCTGTCGATTCTATCCCTGCTGTATTCTCTGTCTCGAGAGATCCTTTTATTGTTCTGACGTCCAATATCTTTGCCATCTTAGGACTGAGAGCACTCTATTTCGCACTGGCAGCAGTAGCCAAATACTTCACCTATCTTAAATACGGCTTGGGCATCATACTCAGTTTTGTAGGCGTGAAGATGCTTCTGGCGATGAACGAATACGTGAATGAGTTGGGAAGTCTTGTAGGCTTTGATATCAATATGCCACATATCGAAGTGCCTACACCAGTTTCACTTGCGATAATCTTTGGAGTACTGGTGCTTTCGATGCTTCTTTCTGTTGTTATAGAAAGAAAACGCTCTCAGGACCCATGTTGAAAAGCAGGTCGAGGATAGAGAGATTTGACAAGAAGCCGTGTTTTTGTTGGTATACCTGATAGTAAGTGTCTTCCATTGGGTGCTTGGGGTTGATTGCAGAACGATAGTCCATGAAATCTATGCATTCTGTTCTGTATTCATCACTGAGCCTTACCTTGGGTTCTATATCGATGAGTTCGCAGATTTTCGCTCTAATCTCTTCGTTGAAATCTAATAGAAACTCCCATTTCCTATCGAAGAAAGGCCTTATGTCGTCTTGGTAATACTCAAAGAACGGACTCTCCCCATATGCACTCTGCAGGGCATTCCAATGCAGATGTCGCCAGTTGCCGTGATCGCTTATTCGTATGTCTTTGATGGTGGAGTTGTCGCTCCTTACCACAGGAAAGGTAAGGGCCTGAGTTCCTTGGGTAGTAGCGATAACACAACGGTTACGATAGGTCTGTTTCTGGAAATTCTCGCAGGCCTCAATCTCAGTCTCTTCACTACGGTATAGTTTCTGATACCACTGGACAGGACCGAAATATGTTGTACTAAGAAGTGATTTCATTTTGGTAATAACAGACGTTCTGAGCGATATCCCCTCCAAAAAGGAGCCTTTGAGTCATGACTGAAAAGTATCAGACAAACTCTACCAATAATACGTTCCTCAGGGATGAAACCCAACATACGGCTATCGATGGGATTATCCTTATTTATGCTCTTCACCCAATAGTAATCCTGGTCATCACATGTTTGAACTCCAGGAACAACACAAGGGACTTTGTCATTATCCAAATATACAGTGTCTCCAGGCAAAGCAGCACACTGACATATATATATACGCCCGTTAAGGTCTTCAAATGCGATGAAATCACCCTTTTCCACCTTTTGCTGACATATACGCCCGTAGTCAAAGAGCCCCCCCTTCTTGCCAGTACGTAGTCCGTAGCTCCAACGGTTTATAACCACCCTGTCACCCTCCAGGAACTGTGGTGACAGTCCATCACCCCCTATGGTGCAGACTGTCATCACAAGCGCTCTGAAGACAAGCATCGTCACCAATGCTATTACCAAAGCGATTATAAATCGGAGCGTTCCTTTCACTTATTTGATATTGTCTACGAATCTGAAAAGCCTGTTCCAACGTATACCAGAGAATCCACTGCGGTCAGGGTCACTTGACCACCAGATAAATATAGGCTTGCCCACGATATGGTCTTCAGGCACGAAGCCCCAGTAGCGTGAGTCAAGAGAGTTATGGCGGTTGTCGCCCATCATCCAATAGTAGTCAAGTTTAAAGGTATATTCCTTTGCCTCTTGACCATTGATGAAAATCTTATTATCTTTTATCTCCAACTGATTGCCTTCGTAAGTACGGATAGGACGTTCGTAAATAGCGATATTATCCATGTTTAGGGCAATCTTCTCGCCCTTCTTCGGAATCCATATCGGGCCGTAGTTGTCGCGAGTCCAGTGAAGATTACCATTCAATGGGTAGATATCCCACTCTTCAGCCTCTGTGTTAAGCTCGATGCTCTCAGCAAGGTCTTGTTTCTTTAGTTCCTCAACAGCACGCTTTGTCATTGGCATATATCCGAGGGTGTTCAGACTCATCAGGTCTTCCATCGTGATGCCGAGGTCTTTCATCACCTCATCACTGAGGTTCTGCTTCAGTTTCAGACGATAGGTGTACTGCACGTTGTCGGGTTCCTTGTTGGCCTTTCCATCGAGATAAACGATATGGTCTTTTATCTGAAGAGTCTGTCCTGGAAGACCCACACAACGCTTTACATAGTTCTCACGACGATCGGCTGGACGGGTGATGATTTCTCCATATTCCTGCTGGTTTTCCTCGATAAATTGCCTGCCTCCCTGATAGATGGCCTCGAAGAGCTGACGACGAACACCAGCATCGAGAGAGTCTGGGTCAGGACGTTGAGGATAGCGCTGGTAGCCAATCTCATAACACAGGCGGTAGAAATCGAATGCCTGATATTTTACGCTGGAGCACAATGTGTCGCCAGCGGGGTAGTTGAACACTACAATGTCATTGAGTTGGACAGGCCCCAAACCTTTTACACGACGATAATCCCACTGAGGCCACTCGATATATGACTTACATTCTACCACAGGCAGTGTATGCTGTGTCAAAGGCATCGTAAGCGGTGTCTGTGGGATACGTGGACCGTAACTTACCTTCGACACGAACAGATAGTCGCCCGTAAGCAAGGATTTCTCTAGAGAGCTCGATGGAATGACGTAGTTCTGGAAGAAGAACAGATTGATAAAGTAAACTGCTACGAGGGCGAATACCAAAGCATCAACCCACGACATCACCCATTTCACAGGACCTTCTGACTCTTTCCACCACTGCCACTTTATCTTCTTTGTGATATAGACGTCATAGATGAATGGTATAACAAGTAATCCCCACCACGACTTGACCCAATATAGGAAGAGCAGATAGAGCACTAGGACAACAATGAACTTTGCCCACTGCTTCTTCATGTTCAGTTCTTTCTTTTTCACCATTTTTTCAGAAGTTAGAACTTAAACATGTCAGAGATAGTAAGAAGTCCCTGATTCTCCTTAGTGTACTCGGCAGCCAACACAGCTCCAAGAGCAAATCCCTTGCGAGAGTGGGCATCATGGGTGATGGTGATAAGGTCGGCATCGGAATCATAACGGATGGTATGTATTCCTGGAACCTCACCACGACGGATATGATCTATACGGAGATATTTAGGATCAGTGGTGTCCTCTTTCCATGCTTCCTTACGGTCGATATTCTCTACGATTTCATCGGCAAGGGTGATGGCTGTACCTGATGGGTGGTCGAGTTTGTGCACGTGGTGAGTCTCTTCCATCTCAACGTCATACTGAGGGAACTGGTTCATAATCTTTGCCAGATAACGGTTTACGGCAGAGAATATGGCAACTCCAATAGAGAAATTCGATGCCCAGAAGAGTGTCTTGCCATCTTCGGCACAGGCTTTGCGCACCTCTTCACCATGCTCTTTCATCCAACCTGTAGAACCACTTACCACCTTCACTCCCTTTGCCCAAGCCTTCAAATAGTTGCCAAAAGCGGCCTGTGGAGCAGTGAACTCTATTGCCACATCGGCAGATGCAAACTCTGGGCTGTCGAAGTCTTGTTGGTTATCAATATCAATGATACTCACAATTTCATGACCACGGCTGATGGCAATCTGCTCAATCATCTTACCCATCTTTCCGTAGCCGATTAAAGCTATTTTCATATTCCAATTCGAATTAAAACGCTGCAAAGATACAAACTATTTTCGACAATCTATAAGATTTTTAGAGATTTTCATAGCGTTTTTCGATTTTTTAGCGTCACATAAGGAGATGATACATCCCTCCGGCAAGAGGTTTTATCACACCTTTCATTTCCATCTGGAATAGAAGGGCTGTCAGCTGACTGATTGGAAGGCTACATTTTACACTTATTATATTGAGTTGCAGATCGTTGGTTTGTTTGAGCAGATTAACAATCTTCATTTCTTCAGGCGACAGGTCTGGGAAGAGATTCCTCTCGATTCCATCGGCATAATTCTGTTGCCTTAGAAGTTCTTCCTTCCAGGCCATAGCGTTAACAAAGTCTTTTGCCGAGCTTATCAGACCTGCAATATTGTCGCGGATAAGGTTATTGCAACCTTCAGAATATGTCATGCCAACAGATCCAGGAAAAGCAAACACAGCCCTATTATAACTTTGCGCTATTTCAGCAGTTATCAGTCCGCCGCCTTTAGCTGCGCTCTCAATAACGATACATGCATCTGAGATTCCAGCCACTATACGATTTCGGCGAACAAAATTGGGTTTATCGGCATTTGTCTGAGTCATAAACTCTGTTAGCAGTCCTCCGTGTGAGAGCATCTGCTCTGCTGTTTCACGATGACGATATGGGTATATCTGGTCAAGTCCGTGAGCAAGGACCCCAACAGTGGGATAACCGTTTTCTAGGGCATTACGATGGGCACAAATATCTACTCCGTAAGCAAGACCACTAACAATCAGTACTTCAGAACAATATTGACGTAAGTCGGAGATAAAACGCCTTATAAGGTCCTGACCATATTGAGTACATTGTCTGGTACCTACGATATTTATTATCTTAGCCTGATTAAGATCTGTATTTCCTTTGTAGAACAGTACGATAGGAGCATCGGGACATTCCTTAAGCCTCTGTGGATAATCGTCGCTGTTTAATGTCAAGGCACGAATACCGTGTTCCTGCATATACTGGAGTTCATACTCTGTTCGTTTCATCGGCTCATCCCAGTCTTTCAGTGCCTCGATGAGTCTGGGTGAACAGTCATTGATAATATCTTTGATATTATTACGATACTCATATATCCTTTGTGCGCTGCCTACTGCCTTGTACAGTTCCAAGGCTTGTTGGAAGTTGAAGTTGGTAAGGCGTGTCATCGCCATAGCATAGAAAATCTCTTGTTCATTCATAGTTAATTTCGTTTTAAATATTCATAACCAAAGCGACAACGAAGACAGTCTTTCTTGTCGCAGTATTCTTTCTTTAATTGTATCAGGGCCTGAGAGTCACCAGCAGTCTTTACAGGCAGCCCCACCTGTTGCCACATGCGAATGATATGGTTATTCTCTGCCTTCAGTTGTTCAAGGAAGTCAAAGGCTCTATCGCATAACTCTTCCTGTCCTTTATGTCTGCCAATGGCGAAGAGCATGGGTATTGCTGTGTTTATCATCAGGAGGTTGATGGAGCCGTAAGAGAGGTGTTTCTCGTTCTTGTCGCTTGTAGAGCCGAAAGTGTAGTGAGTCTCCCAATATGGTGTTACATGTGAACTGAGGACTGTCTTCAGTTGATCTATGGTCTCGCATTCCACAAGGTGGCTGAGACCTGCCTTACGCTGATAGTATAGGTTGGCCAACTGCGATATCCTGATATGTGGAAAGTTCTGTGGGCGAAGTCTTAGGAAGCGCCAGAGCTTATAATCCATAGGTTTCATCGAGAATTTGTGTGCAAGATAAAGATATTCGTTACGTAGTTTTGCAAAGTATCCTTCGTTGAGCGCTGACTGTTGGTAGTAACCAGGTATGGCCTCTAACTCTAACAGTCCTGCCTGTCCCATGAAGATGGCCTCTATCTGGAAGAGGTCATCGCGATGGTGGGCTATTGCCTGAAGGGGTATGTCCCTAGCCCATTGCTCAAATACTTCACCATTGATACCAAAGCCGTAGTTTCGTGCTAGAGTCATGAAATATGCATTTTCCCATGAACCGCCACAAAGCTCAGCCCTGTGATGTATAGCCTCAGTCTTCTGTTCCAGTCGTTCTGTCTGCAGGGCGGCCATCCAGGCGTGAACCATAAGTGTTGTCAGCGATGGAATGACCTTGTAACAAGGAGGATAACTGTCTGTTGCCAACAGCTCTTCATAGTGTTCCTTAACTAGTTGTGGCACATCGAGTTGCATCTGAGGCAGATATTCGCCTCGTGAGGTTTTAACATCGGTATCTATCACACCAGCCACGTGGAGCACCACATTATCGTAGTTGCTATCCTTATCATGACCATGCACATACCAGTCGGATGACTTGTCGTGTATCTCTACGTTGCCAACCCACATAGTATTGCCAATCCTGACTTTGGCATTAAAGAAGTCTGGGCCAGCATTTCTGTTATACAGTCCGGGGTCAATCACTTCGACGGTCTTGCCGTCGGTTGTCTGTAGTTCCCGCAAAGGGAACATCTTGTGCTTCCATACATAATGTAACAATTGTTCCATAGCATTCTTTTTAAGAAAAAAACATTTTCGGGAGCAAAGATAGTAACTTTTCCGATAACTTCCAAACTTTTTCAGGAAAACCTTTCAAATATTAGAAGAAATCCAAGAATTATTCATAACTTTGCACCCTCAAAAGGGAGTTTTATGGAGATTATAGAACAGGCGATTATTGCCAAGAATCCTAAGAAGAAAAGTGAGGACGGGATTGTTGTTACTGACGATTATATAGCAGTTATCGATGGCTCTACCTCAAAGACAGACAGAAGGTTTAGTCTTTTCCGCAGCAATGGAAGATACTGCATGCAGCTCATCAGCAGGTATATACGTAATGCAAAAGGCAACTTGTCTTGTCTTCAGTTTTGTAATGGCGTCTCTCGTGCTGTTGCAAGCCATTATAAGAAGCGTGACCTAGAGCGGTTGGCTGCTCATCCTGAGGAACGGCTGACAGCCTCTGCTATCGTTTATAGCAGGCTTAATCGTGAGATCTGGATGATTGGCGACTGTCAGTGTATGGTGGGAGGACAGTATTACGACAATCCCAAGCCCTACGAGCAGGAACTAGCTGAGCAGCGTGCTGCGATAATTGTTCAGAGCAAAGAGCCTAAGGAGTCATTCCTTGAACATGATACAGCCCGTGAGGCTATCATCCCCCACATGCTTGAGACTATGCAACAACAGAACAAGACCTACGCTGTCATCGACGGATTCCCTATTCCTCAACAGTGTGTTCGTGTTATTACTCTCGACTTCAATCCTTGGGAGGTGGTACTGGCCAGCGATGGTTACCCTTTCCTGGAGCCAACCCTTGAGGCATCGGAAGAGCGACTGGAATGGCAACGGCAGAATGATCCATTAAATATGGGTGAGTTTAAGGCTACAAAGGCTTTCTCAGTAGGAAACAATTCGTTTGATGATCGTGCCTACATACGTTTCAAGGTCTGATAACAAAAATAAATCACAATTAATTTTGAATTTCGCCTATTTTACAGTACCTTTGCAGCCGTTATGAACAGAAAATATATTTTCCAGACCGTTATGCAGGTCCGCGATTATGAGTGTGATATTGAGGGGATAGTCAACAACGCAAACTATCTGCACTATTGCGAACATACCCGTCATCTCTTTCTCAAACAGTGTGGTCTTAGCTTTGCTGAGATGCACGAAAAAGGTGTAGATGCAGTTGTGGCACGAATGTCGATGCAGTTTAAATACCCATTGCGTCCTGATGACGAGATGTTGTCATGTCTTAAACTCACAAAGGATGGGTTTAAATATATCTTCCACCACGATATTTATAGGGCTTCTGACGAGAAGATATGTTTTCGTGCCAATGTGGAACTGGTTTGTCTTGTAGACGGCAAACTATCGGAGAGTGAGGACTATGATCGCGCCTTTGCTCCTTATTTTAACTCATAATAAGCATGAAGATAGGCGATATAGAATTTGGACAACAACCAGTATTCCTGGCACCTATGGAAGACGTTACAGACATCGGCTTCAGACTGCTCTGTAAGCGTTTCGGGGCATCGATGGTGTATACTGAGTTCGTAAGTGCTGAGGCTCTGATACGGGATGTCAAGTCTACTATCAATAAACTGACTATCAGCGATGAGGAACGTCCTGTAGGAATACAGATCTATGGACGTGACACTGATGCTATGGTGGAAGCTGCAAAGATAGTGGAACAGGCAGGGCCAGATCTTATTGACCTGAACTTCGGCTGTCCTGTGAAGAAGGTAGCAGGCAAAGGCGCTGGGGCAGGAATGCTACAGAACATCCCAAAGATGCTCGACATAACAAGGAAGGTTGTTGATGCAGTGAAGTTGCCTGTCACTGTAAAGACACGATTGGGATGGAACCACGAACAACTGATAATCACCGAACTGGCAGAACAACTTCAGGATTGCGGCATAAAGGCCTTGACAATACACGGACGAACCCGTTCACAGATGTATACAGGCAATGCCGACTGGACCCTTATCGGTGAGGTAAAGCGTAACCCTCGTATCCATATCCCCATCATCGGCAATGGCGATATCACATCAGCAGAGGAGGCGAAGAGAGCCTTCGACGAATATGGTGTGGATGCCATAATGATAGGGCGAGCCACCTTCGGGCGACCTTGGATATTCAAAGAGGTGCGTGACTATCTCGATAATACTGGCAACAGCGAACTGACCTATAACGAGAAGATAGATATCCTTGAAGAACTTCTTAGGATTAATGTGGAACGTATAGACGAGAAGCGAGGCATCCTCCACACAAGAAGACACCTCGCTGCTACACCCATATTTAAAGGCATTGCCAACTTCAGGCCTACACGTATCGCAATGCTCAGAGCAGAGACGATGAATGACCTGATGGCGATCTTAGAACCACTGCATCAGGCTCCTGAGATAGGCGGTTAACTCTACTGCCATCTTCTCGTCCTGGTAGATATTAGGATGCCAGTCGTTGCCTATCCAGCCGTCGCCTGTGATAGGAGACATATCAAAGCGGTAAACTTCCTTATCACCAGCTTTCTGAGCTTCGGCAGCAACCTCGTCGAGAAGTTGTTTAGCTTCCTGTAGCTCCTTATTATAAAGCATCGAACCTGTTAGGAACACAATCTTAGCCTTTGGATTGTTCTTGCGCACCATCTTCAGCAGATTCTTATAAGCTTGCTTAAGAAGCTTCAAGGAGTAGTTGTTAGTGGATAGGTCGTTGGTACCCAGATTGATGCACACCACATCTGGCTGGTAGCGGCTGAAGTCCCATTTCTCACTGTCGAATCCTGCGTTCTTACGGAGTTCGCTATCGTAAGCATAGCCAGTATATTCGTATTGCACAGTCATGCATGATTTAGAAGTACCTTCCTTAGGACCATCGTAATTACGATAAGCTCCTATTCCGCTACGTGCCACAACCCAGTGCTGGGCATCAAGGTTACGAGCTGTGATAGAAGCATAGCTGTAGTAATGATTCTCTGTCTCATATTCAAAATGCTCTTCCTTAAGGAGTCCCTCGTTGCCATATCCACAGGTGATTGAATTGCCAATGAACTCAATCTTTCTTGAGGGTAGGGCGGGGGCATCTGCTAATGAACAATCTTTGTCAAGAACAAAACCCCAGAACTCAGGATAGAACTCATAACCCTCGATGATATACATCAGACGTACAATATGTTTTCCGTAGGGCAAAGCTGTTGCGAGGGTAACAACAGAATCGCGCTCACCACGAAAGGCAACCTTGAAAGGCTCGGCATTGTCTATCTGAGCCATGAAATAGCCGCTTTTGGGTTTGGCCATCATACGCAAAGATGTACCCTCAAAAGCCGCGATAATCTGTATGCCCGGGAAATTCCATGCAGGACGCTCAGGATTGGCAAAACTGATACGACCGGTATAAAGGATATGTTTGTCGGTAGGACTGACAAACGTTCCCTTCTGGGGAAAAGTCTGATTGGCAATAGTATACTGGCATACTACTGCAAGCAGCAGGGATAAAAGTTGTTTTCTCATATAATCATACGTTTTAGATAATTCTGGAATTGTGGCAGGAAGGCTTCCGTAACGTGGATAATCTCCTCACCTATATATATACAGTCATTGCGGTCAACTTTTCGTATCTTATTTAGGGCAACGATATAAGAACGGTGCACCCTCATAAACTGTTCCTGAGGCAACATCTCTTCAACAGCCTTCATCGTAAGATGGGTGATAAGTGGTTTACGTTCATCTGTGAGGTAGAACATCACATAGTCTTTCATCCCACAGACAAAAAGGATGTTGCTGATGGCTATCTGACGATATTCGCCATCTACCTTGAGGAAAAGATGCTGGGGTGCTCCTTCTTCCTTTGGTTCTGCTACAGGTGTGGTCGCTGTTCTCCCAAACCACTCTTTCGCCTTGTCGACAGCAGCGATAAACTTATTGTATCTTATGGGTTTAAGAAGGAAGTCGAGGGCCTTTACCTCATAGCTCTCAAAGGCGTACTCCTTAAAGGCTGTGGTGAAGATAACACGTGTCTTATCAGGTATCATGTGAGCCAGTTCCATACCGTTGAGGTCTGGCATCTGGATATCCAGGAAAAGGATATTGGGCGTCTGTTCCTTTACGGCATTGATAGCCTCTACCGAGTCAGTAAATGAACCAAGAAGCTTCAGATCAGGTGTCTTAGCCACAAACGACTCCATCAGTTTGACAGCCAAGGGCTCATCATCTACTATGATACAGGTTAGTTCGGAGTTCATAATGCTCAGTGTTCGATGCTCAATGTAATCCTTACGTGATAAATATCTCCCTTGAGTTCCTGCTCCCACTTAAAACGGTCGCGGTACATCAGATCCAGACGGCGACGTGTATTCTCCAGTCCTATGCCAGAACCACTACGATCAGCATCGTCTTTGGGATAGTTGGTGTTGTCGCAGTTGAATATCAGTTCGTCATCATTCTGAAGCAGACGGATATCTATCTTCGAAGGGCGACTGCTACTAACACCATGTTTGAAAGCGTTCTCCACTAATGAAATAAACAATAGCGGGGCGATGTCTATATTCTTCTTTATGTCGAAAGTGGTAACCACCTCTGTCTTCTCATTACAACGTAGCTTCATCAGTGATATGTAGTTACGCATAAACTCCACCTCGCCCTCGATAGGAACGGTATTCTTGTTCGTCTCATACATCGCATAGCGCAACAGGTCGCTGAGTTGGGCGATAGCATCCTGAGCGGCATCTGGGTCTATCTGTGTTAGACTGGAGATATTATTCAGTGTGTTGAAAAGAAAGTGAGGATTAATCTGATTCTTCAGCCAGGCAAGTTCTGCCTCAGTGTTCTTGGCCTTCTCGTCTTTCAGTTGTTCCTTGATCTTGCGAGTGCGGATGAAATGGAGTATTGCAATCGCAATAGCTGCTACTCCACAATTAAGCAGTAGGAACATAAAGAATCCGGAGAAGAAACCTATCCACATGTCTGGTGTCATGTTAGGCATATTGGGGATTCTGTCGCGAGCCAACCACAGATAGAGGAACTGATAGTTCATTGCGAGAATCAGAATCAGGTTGCATAGTGCGAAGATCCAGTACTTCTGACGGAAGAACAGGAATGGTCCGAAGAAATAGAAATTAACGAAATATACCACAAGTGGTGCATGTAAGATACCCCATACGACAAAAAAGGATGTTTTTGTTGCGTGGAAATCCTGTGTGCTGAGGAATGTGGCAAGCGGCAGAGACAGCAGTATGATGAGCCATACTGCTGCCTGAGCCATAAACAACCATATATCTTTCTTTTCTATTTTCTTCATCGCTGCAAAGTTATAAAGATTTTTTGAATCTGCAAAAATTATTGCATAATATTACTGTTTCCTGAGCCGGCATTGTTTATAATCTCACCTTGTGACTGCTGTTCGATGAAGTCATTCTGTACACGGCTTGTATGCTGCTTGGCTGTCATCTTCGAGTTTCCGAAGGTATAGCTTACTGTAAATGTCACACCATAGATAGGCACTTTGATATTTGTATGGCTGGTGAAATTCTTACCCTCGCTGTAGCTCTCTATCTTCAGACAGCCACCATCGTTGAGCCCCATCAGACCAGAAACACTTAGATTGAGTTTGTCTTTCAGGAATGACTTCGAGAGACTTGCTGTGAGGAGGTTGAATCCGCCGCTCCATCCCTGAAGTGTATAGTTCTTTGTTGAGGTGATAGCGAAAGCACTGAGTTTGAGATCCCATGGGAGGGTCTGCTGCAATCCAGCCATCACGTTAGCTGTCCATCCGCTATTGCTCTGTGAGAGGGCATCACTGCTCAGGTCGGTGTAGTTGAGACTTCCGTTCATGAAGAGACGGGTGTTGGGAGTCAACAGATAGTTGACGTATGCGCTCAGACCGGTCTGATGACTTTTTACTACGTTGCCGTATGTGGTGTTGAGCAGATTGTTGCTGTCATAGAAGCTATACTGTGAGATAGCATTGTCTACGAAGTTATGATGGAGGTTCAGATTAACCATCAACTTTGGGGTAAACATATTATACACGAGCGAGATGTTATGAGCCTTCTCAACATCGAGGTCTGGATTACCATAAGTGAGAGCGATGGGATTGGTCTTGTCAACGTACGGATTCAGGTAAGAGATTCCTGGACGTGAGATTCGCATGTTGTATGTCAGTCCTAAATTGCTGCCCTGAGAGAGTGTGTACTGCATGCTGGCAGTCGGAACAAGACTTCCGTAACTTGTCTTGAAGTCCTGACCATTACCGAGATGATACTGTACATCCTGCCAGGTATACTCGTAACGCAAACCAGCCTTGATTCCGAAGTTACTGAAGTTGCCTGCATATTCACCATAACCTGCGAGGATAGAGTTTTTATACTCATACTCAGAACTTGAGCTTGGGTCATAGACATCCCTAAGATAGTACTTCGAATCAGATGTAGCATCGTGGAGCTGAAGTTTGCTTCCGAGATTGAGTGTCTGACCAATGCCGAGAGGCATCGAGTAGTCGAGCTGGAAGATATGGTTGGTGGTTTTATCTTTATTTTCCGAATTGCGGTTTGTGAGGTCTATAAGTGAGGATGTTGTGCCGAAATTATTGGTCATCTCTGTGGTAGCAGGACTATAGTTGAGCTGATAGGTGAGAGCCAGCGACTGGGTGTGTTCCTTATTGAAGAAACGCTGATAGTCGAGACTTCCGCTGAATGATGTACGAGACATCTTCATGTCTGTTGTGCTACCATAGCTGAAGCCGCTGCCGTAACCATTTCCACTCATCGTGGTATTGCTTGTACCATTGCTCTTCATCGACATGCTGTTAACTTGTGCTGTTGCGTTGATGACGCTCATAGAGTCAATCTGATAACCCAGAGTGAGACTTCCCATAGTGAATGGAGTCTTCACATCATTGCCAGAGGTCATAATCTGTGATGTTCCGTTATCTCTAAGTTGCTCCATCTCGGTAGTGGTCTGGCCGGGCTTGTTGTATGATGTCATAACGTTAGCGCTGTAAGAAAGTTTACCCTGCTGACCACTTACGAATACACTTCCGCCGAGTTGTTTTGTTCCAACTGAGGCACGGACAGTACCGTTGTAACCATTCATGCTCTGAGCTGCCTGTGGATTCTGTTTGTTCATCACGATATTAAGTATACCTGCAGCACCCTCTGCATCATATTTCGCACCAGGATTGGTAACAACCTCGATGCTCTTTACTGCTGTGGCAGGCATGCTCTTGAATACTAATGAAGGATTGCTTGAGAACATCACATTTGGCATACCGTCAACATAAACCTTGAATGAAGAAGAACCATTAACAGTAATATTATCCTGCCCATCGACAGTCACCATAGGCACCTTACGGAGCATGTCGAGAACGGTATTCGACTTTGAGTCCTCATCTTCGGCCACGTTATAGCTCATCTTGTCTACATCCATCTTTACAAGAGGCTTTTGGGCAACAACGACCACATCATTCAACATGTTCTCGTTATCCTTGATATATAATGTACCTAAGTCGAGCTGGCCATTACCTTCGAGGTCGATGGTCTGACTGAGATCTTCTTTACCAACACTGCTGAACACGATGTCATACTTACCCTTGCCTTTCACCTCCTGCGAGAACAGTCCATTCTCATCAGTAAGAAACATAGCCACCGGCTTATCACTCTTGCCAGCCTTGAAGATTCTTACCGTAGCGAATGGCTCGCTCTCATTCTGGGCCTTCGACATTAGCACACCCTTAACGGTTGTCTTCTGGGCCATTACAACTGCTGAGATCATCAGCATCATCATCACGAAGAATAATCTAATCTGTTTCATATCTTGTCGTTTTTATTTGTTTCTGGTGCAAAGGTAAGGTGAAAAACCATATGTACGATGAAACTTTCGACGACTTCCTGGGAATTTTTCGACGACTTTTGTTTGTAATACAAAAAGATTTCGTATCTTTGCGCCCAAAGAACCATTAATTATTTAGTTATGACAGCATTAATTATCATTATCGCTTTGGTAGTCATCATAGGAGGCTACTTCGTTTCTACCCAGCGTTCACTGGTAAATCTCGATGAGTTGTGTAAGAATGCCCTGAGCCAGATTGAGGTTCAGCTTAATTCCCGTTTCGATGCAGTTATCGCACTTGCAAAGACTGCAGCTCAGTATGCCAAGCATGAGTCGGAGACAATCATCCAGGCCGTACAGGCACGTGGTGGAAACCTCGGTAATGCCAATACTCCTGCTGCTATCAACGAGCAGAGTGACCTTCTCACACAGATGATGGGCAAGCTCAACGTGGTGTTCGAGCGTTATCCGGAACTGAAGGCCAGCGATCTGTACAGAGAGGCTCAGGAGGGTATGAAACAATATGAGGAGAACGTGCGTATGTCACGTATGATTTACAACGATACTGCTACGAAGATGAATCGTATGGTTCGTCAGTGGCCTTCAAGCATCGTGGCTTCTATGCTCCACTTCGACCAGAAAGACTATCTGAAAGTTGACAGCGAGGAGAAGAAATCATATCCAAACCTTGATGAAGCATTCAAGAAGTAAGTGGCTCTTGTTGTTGATGCTGCTGGCATCGGCAACGAATCTGTCGGCCTATTCCAGTCTCAATTCTCTCGACATCCGCGTGGTGCTGAGCCGTAATGGTGATGCGCACATCACGGAGACACGTAAGATGGATATAGGATGGGAAGGCACAGAGTGCTATATCGTCATAGGCAATCTGGAAGGCAGTCAGATACGTGACTTCATGGTGAAGGACGAGACAGGTCATCGCTATGAATATGAGGAGTTTTGGGATGTCGATGAGGACCGTGACTGGAAAGCTGGTAAATGTGGTATCAACGAAACCTCCGACGGGTATGAGCTCTGCTGGGGTCTGGGCGAACAAGGGGACCGCACATATATCACATCGTATACTGTTACCAATCTGGTAAAGGGCTTCAGCGATGCCGACGGCTTCAACTATATGTTCGTTGCCCAGGGGATTAATCCCTATCCTGAACACGTAAAACTGACTATCGTTGCCGAGGATGATTCCACCAGAATCGGTCCTGAGACCACTGGCATCTGGGGTTTCCGCTATCGTGGAGAGATCAATTTCGCAGACAACAGCATCGTGGCTGAGAGCAGCGAACCGTTCGAAAGCAGTAGCGCAATGATCGTAATGTGCCGTTTTGAGAAAGGGATGTTCGACCCGCAGTATGTCTATGAGAACAGTTTTGAGGATTTACAGACAGCAGCCTTTGAGGGTAGCGACTACAACAGCGATGAAGGCGACTCTGACTTTATCGACATGCTCTTTGGCCTTTTAATATTATTCTTTGCTGTTTTCGTGCCTGCAGTCGGTTTTATAGCGCACTTTATATATGTATGGTATGCGCGTAGGAAAGTCAATAAAAACCTGCTCTGGTATCGCGATATCCCTTTGAAGGGTAACCTGCAGCAGGCCAACGACATGCTCAATGCCTATCGCTATTTCGGCAACGACTATAACAACCTGCTCTCTGCATGCATTCTGAAACTTATTAATATGGGCGCCATCAGTATCGAGCAGCGGATGAATAGTAAGGGAAAGACAGAAAGCAACTTCGTAATCCACGAGTTGAAGGATCCGGGCAGTCAGCCCCTGTTGATGC
Source organism: uncultured Prevotellaceae bacterium (assembly GCA_902776935.1). Classification (GTDB taxonomy): domain Bacteria; phylum Bacteroidota; class Bacteroidia; order Bacteroidales; family Bacteroidaceae; genus Prevotella. Next base: position 70,924 of record CACYRS010000009.1, read on the forward strand.
GTAAGGTGCACAGTATCTTCAAGAATGCCGCAGGTGATGATACCATCCTTGAGCCTCGTGAACTGAAGTCATTTATGAAGAGCAGCAGAAATGAGAGCATTATGGATTCCTTTATCAATACGCTTCACACTTCGACAGGCGTTTCCGACTATAAGAATCGTCTGGAGGATGTGCGTCAGGTGTTCGGACTTAGGAAATTCCTTAAAGAGTTCTCCCTTCTCGACGAGCGTCATGTTAACGAGGTGACCCTATGGAAGGATTATATGATCTATGCTACTCTCTTCGGTATCGCTGACCAAGTGATAAAGGATATGAAGAAGATCAATCCTGAGTACTTCAATATGGATCAGATTGCCGGTCAGATGGCTGATGATATGACTCTGCCGATGATATATTCTGCTATGCATTCAAGCACATCTCGTGCTGTCGCTAATAAGGCAGCGCGTGAGGCTAGAGCTTCCGGTGGAGGCGGCAGCAGCTCCTGGGGCGGTGGTGGAGGCTTTTCTGGAGGAGGTTCCGGAGGCGGTATCAGATAGCCAAAGAAATAAATAAAAAAGTGAAGAAGTGCAAAAAGGCCACAGATTTTTTGTTATCTGTGGCTTTTTTCGTAATTTTGCAGGCAGATTATGATGGACGACGATTTCGATATACGCGAAGAACGCTTTTCTCAGGGTGAAAAAGACTTTGAGAATGCATTGAGACCCCTGACATTCAGCGATTTCAGTGGACAGAAAAAGGTTGTGGAAAACCTTGAAGTGTTCGTTGAGGCTGCCAAATATCGTGGGGAGCCTCTCGATCACACCTTGCTGCACGGTCCTCCGGGATTGGGAAAGACCACACTCTCGAACATCATAGCCAATGAACTTGGTGTGGGATTCAAGATTACTTCTGGCCCTGTGCTCGACAAGCCTGGCGACCTCGCTGGTATCCTTACATCACTTGAAAAGAATGACGTCTTGTTTATCGATGAGATTCATCGTCTCTCGCCTGTAGTAGAGGAGTATCTTTACTCCGCTATGGAAGATTACCGCATTGACATCATGATTGATAAAGGTCCTTCTGCACGTTCAATACAGATAGACCTTAATCCGTTTACCCTTGTGGGAGCAACAACACGTAGTGGTCTGCTTACAGCTCCTCTGAGAGCCCGATTCGGTATCAACATGCATTTGGAGTATTACGATCCAGAGACGTTGCAGAAAATCATAGAGCGCTCGGCAAGCATCCTTAATGTACCAATCACAGAAGATGCAGCACTGGAGATAGCTGGCCGCTCAAGAGGAACGCCACGTATCGCAAATGCCCTCCTTCGACGTGTAAGAGACTTCGCTCAGGTTAAGGGCGATGGACGTATCGATACAAAGATCACAAAGATAGCCCTTACTGCCCTCAATATCGACAAGTATGGCCTTGATGAGATTGACAATAAGATTCTGCTCACCATCATCGATAAGTTTAAGGGAGGTCCTGTGGGTATCACAACTATCGCTACTGCTGTCGGTGAGGATGCCGGTACTGTCGAGGAGGTATATGAGCCATTCCTTATTATGGAAGGTTTTATAAAACGCACTCCACGAGGCAGGATGGCAACAGAGCTTGCATATAATCACTTCGGACGGAATCCGTACGGAGGAAACATCATGGAACCAAACTTGTTTGATTAGTTATGAGGACTGGAATATTCGTAGGAAGCTTTAATCCATTTACTATCGGGCATGATTCTATCGTCCGTCGGGCATTACCGCTCTTCGACCGTTTGGTTATTGGTGTAGTGGGAGATAATGTTCATAAGCCCGATTTGCCCTCGGCTGAGGAGCGCATGCAGGCCATTCATGACGTCTATGCCGATGAGCCTCGTGTTGAGGTAAAGTCTTATCACGGCCTAGCTATGGACTTTGCTAATACTGAAGGCGCACAATATATAGTAAAAGGTGTACGTAGCGCCAGTGACTTCGAGTACGAACAATGGCAGGCAGACTTTAATCGTAAGCTTGGTGGCATAGAGACAATTCTCTTCTATACAGAACCGGAACTTGCGAGCGTGTCGTCCAGCGCAATTCGTGAGTTAGCGCATTTCGGGGTCGACGTGAGTCCTTATATTCCAAAAGTCAAGAAATAAAAAATATATAATGATAACTTACGAAGCAGAGGGAGTAAAATTCCCTAATATCAAGAAGCGTGAGACCTCTAATTGGATAAGGAAGGTTGCTGCATCTTATGGAAAGAGGGTGGGTGATATTGCCTATCTGTTTGTCAACGATGATAAGATTCTCGAGACAAACAACGAGTTTCTTGGTCATGATTATTACACAGACATCATAACCTTTGACTACTGCGAAGGCAAAACGCTTAATGGCGACCTTATGATATCCCTCGATACCGTATTTACCAATTCCGACAAGTTCGGTCGTCCTTATGATGAAGAGCTTCATCGTGTAATTATCCACGGGGTGCTTCATCTCTGTGGGCTAAATGATAAGGGCCCTGGGGAGAGAGAGATAATGGAGGCTGCTGAAGATAAGGCGTTGGCAATGATATAGACTTTAACCCAATAAATAGTTGAATTATGAAAAAGATTAATTTGAAAGTTGCAGTATGCCTCCTTACAGGTTCCTGTATGTTAAGTTCATGTATGGTGGGCTCTTGGGGCCTCTTCAACAAGTATGCCGAATGGCAGACTCATATGACGGATAATAAGTTCGTTAATGCTGTGGTTGGTTTTGTTCTGGGAGCTATCTGCTATCCTGTTTGTGGACTTGTTGATGCTCTCGTGCTCAACACTATCGAGTTCTGGAGCGGTGATAACCCAGTAGCTTCAAATGTGGGCAAGACTCAGAATGTTATGGGTCAGGATGGACGCCTCTATGCCGTGAAGTATCTCAAGAATGGTTATGAGGTAAAGGCACCTGATGGTGTGATCACACTCTTCACATACAACAAAAAGGATAATAGCTGGTCGATGAGCCAGAATGGCTTCACTAAGGAGATTTTCCGCTTCAACGAGGACGGTAATAGCATCAAGGTTGAGATGAACGGTGAGACTCGTGATTTCACACTCAATGAGCAGGGAGTAAGAGATGCCGAGTTTGCTGCTTGCAACGGCCTCTACTTCGCAGCAAGATAATTCTAAAATTATTGATATGTGTAAGGCAAGAACTCTTTTGATTTTGGCTGTTATATCTATTCTAATGGGCACTATTTCATGTGCTGAGAAGGATGTGTATGACCCAGAGCGTCACCAGGCAATAATCCGCTATGTCTCGCCTGTGGACAGTGTTGACCAGGAGCACACGTGGCAGTTGACTGAAAACCATACCTATAGCGTATCTATCGATGCTAATGTAGAAGCCACGCGTCTTGAGATATATAGTGAAAATCCTGTAGAGTCGACCGAGGCGGAACTGATGTCGAGGGTATTTGTCAGTTATGGTCAGACGGTAACCTTAACGGTGTCGATGCCGGTTTTATTGACAACCCTGTATGCTGCTCTCGTTGATGCTGACGGCAAATATACCGTTACGTCTTTCAGCAAGACCTCACGCAGTGTCAGCTTCAGCAGTCCGATAGCAACAAAACAGTCACCGCGACTGGCAACTCCGAAGATTATGGCTTACTCATACTGCTATGAAGAGGATTTCCCAGAGCCTGGAGATTATGATTTCAATGATATCGTAATGCGAATAGGGCTGGAGCGTACTGGTCAGAAGACGATGGATATCCATGTTACCCTTTCTGCTGTTGGAGCATCCAGACCGATAACAGGTGCACTCCGTCTGGTGGGTTATCGTTATCAGGACATCGACAGCATCAAGGCTAAAGACGGAAAGACTTTAAACAAAAACGTACCCACTACCTGCATGGAGATTATCAAGAACGACGAAATACTCCAGACGGGCCGAAATGGTGAGGCTGTGGTGAATCTCTTCCTCGATGCTCATTGGGCTATTGGCGACGATCTCCCCGAGACTAATGGTGACTTTCCGAGATATAAATACAATGTCAAGAAGACCTATTCTGACGGGTATGAACAAACGTATGCCAAGAATGTTACGTTTACCGTATATTTCAAGAGTGAGTCAAACCTCAACAACATCACTCTCGATATGCTCGATCCGTTTATCATGACTTATTATACCGGAGGAGTAGTTGAGACACATACCGATGAGTTTGCTGCTGCTCAGACGATGTACGAATACAACGCTCTTAGTTTCAAAGACGTTCCATGGGCCCTGAGGATTCCAACACGTTACTTTAAATACCCGCTTGAAGGCGTTGAGATCGGTTTTAAGAAGAAGGGTATTATGCTCGGAGCCTATATGACAAATGGACACAGTTTCGGAGAGTGGTGCGAGGACCACAGGAATTATCTTGATTGGTATCAGTATCCGGAGGATCGTCAGGTATTCTAATTTTAAGAGTCGGCTGTCACATTGAGTGGCAGCCGATTTCGTTAGTACAAGTCATAATCTGATCTGGTTTCCGTTTTGTTAAATAATTTTATCAATTCTCCCGATACCTCTGAAATCAGCTTCAGTCCACAGTCTTAAAGGAAAAATTTGCTACCATTAATGCGCGCAATTTTTAGATTTCATCCTCGCAATTTTTAACCTTAACGACCGACTTTTCCGCTTCATTCATCGACGTTGCAAAGGTACGGTATTTTCATTGCGGTTCACGAATATATTCACAAGAAAATGCATTCCCAGGGCAATATTTTCCATATGGCAAAGGTCAAATTGGGAGCAATTCTAAGCTCCCTTTCCCCTATTATAAGGACAAAAAACAAGGAGACAGATTGCTCTAACTCCTTGATTCTCGGGTTTGTGGACCAGCCTGGGCTTGAACCAGGGACCTCCAGATTATGAGTCTGTTGCTCTAACCAACTGAGCTACAAGTCCGATGAATTCTGCTTATTTCTGATATAGAGGTCGCAGATTCGTCTGCAAAGGTACAACCTTTTTGGCAAATTTCCAAATGTTTTTTCGGAAAATGCGCAAAAATTTGGCATTTCGTATAGATTTTAGTACCTTTGCACGCGATGAAAACGAGATATGTGGCTACTATCGGCTGTTTTGATGGCGTTCACCGGGGGCATCAGCTGCTCCTCGGGAAGGTAATCGACGAGACCCTTAAACGGGGTCTCATCCCAATGGTCATCACCTTCGACCGTCAGCCCCGCGAACTCTTCGACCCCTCGTTCCGACCTCAGCTACTCTCTACGACGGCTGAGAAATCCGAACAACTGAAGGCTCTCGGCATCGCAAAAGTGGTGATTCTGCCCTTTACCCGCGAGCTTGCTGCCCTCTCGGCTCAGCAGTTTATGCACGATGTGCTCAAAGAGAAACTGGATGTGGAGGTGCTCGTTACAGGCTATGATAACCGTTTCGGGCATAACCGCGAGGAGGGATTCAACGACTATGTGCGTTATGGCAGGGAGATAGGTTTGGAGGTGCTCAGAGGCGATGAGGAGAGGTTTGAGGGCTCTGACATACCGGTGAGTTCTTCGGCTATCAGGCAGTTGCTCTCGGATGGCGATGTCAGCAAGGCTGCAGAGGGTCTCTCGAGGAATTATTCCCTTACAGGCAGTATTGTCAAGGGCGAGCATATCGGTCATGAGCTTGGATTCCCCACAGCAAATCTTGATCTCGGCGATTCAAATAAGCTTATTCCGGCCTCTGGTGCATACGCCGTATGGGCAGTCACGGGCGGTAGAAAGATGCCTGCGATGATGAATATCGGCACGCGCCCTACATTCGATGGTCATCATCAGACTCTCGAAGTACATATTTTGGATAATGAAGTAGGGGATATCTACGGCGAGACGATGACAGTGGAGTTTGTAGAGAGACTGAGAGCTGAAAGGAAATTTGAGACTCGTGAGGCTCTGATGGCGCAATTGGAGGATGACAGAAGGAGGACAATGGAAATGATAAATGATTAATGATAAGCGTGATAATGGGATAAACGTGATGAAGAAGTCGTTATTATATTTTGTGATATTTGCGGCGATACAGATGATTGCCGGAGGAATTGTGATGTTCGCATACCAGATGATAAAGGGCAAGGGCTCGGAACTGGATGCTACAGGACTGATACTTACAACAGTTCTGACGGATGTGGCCACGCTCGTTTGTTTCCTTTGGCTGAAATGGGCGGAGCTGTCGCCCAACTGGCTGAGAAAAAGATATTGGGATGTGTGCTTCTGGTGCGTACTTGCGGCCTGTGGAGCTATCATCCCTTCGATGTATATCCAGGAGCTGATGCCTGAACTGCCTAATCTGGCTGAGCATCAGTTAGAGCTGGTAATGAGCAGCCCATTCGGATATGTAGTCCTCGGACTGATGGCTCCGCTGGTAGAAGAGATCGTATTTCGTGGGGCTATCCTCAGGGCACTGCTGCGATGGAAGAGCAATCCCTGGATAGGTATCATGATATCCGCAGTGCTCTTCACCGCCATCCACATGAATCCTGCTCAGATGCCTCACGCCTTCCTGATAGGGATATTGCTCGGATGGATGTACTACCGCACAGACAGCATCCTTCCCGGAGTGATCTACCACTGTGTGAACAATTCGATAGCTTATCTGACGTTTGCCTTCTATCCCGATCCGAACATCAAGATAATAGATGTTTTTGGAGGTTCTGAGCGCACCGTGCTTTTGGCTGTGGCTTTCTCGCTGTGTATCCTCCTGCCCGCCATATTCCAGCTGAATCTTAGAATGAAGAAATAGGTTAGCCCCAGGATTCGCTACCCCCCCAAAAAATAAAACCACCCTGATACCTCTTCAAGAGGAGTCAGGGGGTCTTCGTTAGCATGTTATGAAAAATTTGAGAGAATCGAAACTTCACAGTTTCTACGTTTCTGTTTTAATTAATTGTATAGAGAAAGCATTGAAAAATTAGCTATTCCACAAGATGCGACTCAGGCTTGGCCGTTGTAGCACTGTCACTTATATTCTCAGCCTGAACAGGCTTGAGCAGGTTGACAGAGTCGGCTTGCTGTTGTTGCTGTTGGAACTTTGCGTATTCGTCTTTGGGATTATCCCAGCCGTAGTTCCAAGGAGCCTGAGCTGCATTTACTAAGGTGATAATGATGGCTACAACTGCAGCAGCTTTAAAGAGTGGTATTAGGCGAGATGTCAGAGTGACAATCTTTGCCTTTGGCTCTTCCTCACCAATCATTTCGAGAATACGGCTGTCGAATTCTTCGTCAAGGAGGTCCTCTTTTTCTTGTTCGTAAATGAACAGAGGCTTGTACTTACTGAACTCGGCAGGCACATCTTCCTGGCTGAAGAAATTTCGCAGGATGCTCTCTTCTTGCAAGGTGGTCTCACCTTGCCAGTAGTTTTCTAAGAGCTGTTCGATGTACTTATAATCCATATTTCTCTGTAACTATATATTTCTGTTTTATTGTCTGACGGGCTCTGAAGATGTTTATTTTCACCTGTTCCTCGCTGATATCAAGAATTGTTGCAATCTCTTTGTAGCTCTTTCCTTCAAAATCTCTCAGCTGCATGCAGCTACGCTGCTTCTCGGGTAGTGTGTCGATGAGTCTGCGTATCAGCGCTATTCGGTCTTGCTGCATCGCCTGCTCCTCAGGGTTGGATGTGTAGCTGCTGTCGGGAGAATCGTGCTCGTCCATCAGACTTTGGTTCTGGTTTTCTGCCTTCTTCGTCTTGTCTATCGCGATGTTCCGGCATATCGTCAGGCAGAAGGCTTCGATGGATTCGAGTTCATCCCAGCGGTCGCGCCTGTTCCAGACCTTGATCATTGTTTCCTGTACCACATCCTCTGCTTCCGCATGGTTGAGAGTGATGCGGAGAGCTAGTCTGTACAACTCGTTTTTGAGCGGCAGGACATCGTTCCGGAAACTGATCTTTTTCATCCTCTCTAATAATAATGACGATTGAAACGGGGAAAAGTTACAAAGAAATGGATTTTTTTAGAAAGAAATTGGAATAATGAGAATAATTATTGTTTGATGATGGTGCCTGAACGTCCGTCGATGGCGGTTGCCAGGGTGATGATGACACGACTTACTCCGGCATCGATGGCTGAGAGGGCATTCTCGATTTTTGGGAGCATTCCTCCGCTGATAGTTCCGTCTGACTTATATCTCTCGAAGTCCTCGTGGGTGATGACGGGAATCACGGAGTCATCATCATCGGGATTACGGAGCACACCTTTCTTCTCGAACGAGAATATGAGGGTCACGTCGTAATACGGAGCGAGGGCTTTCGCTGTCTCTGAGGCGATAGTGTCGGCATTGGTGTTAAGGATGTTTCCCTGACCATCGTGGGTGAGAGGGGCCATCACGGGAGTAATGCCTTCCTCGATAAGTTTGCTCAGCATCTTGCCATCGGCAGTATCTACATCGCCTACGAAGCCGAAGTCGACACCATTCTTGATGGGGCGCTTATGGCTGCGGATGACATTCATGTCGGCACCTGTGAGTCCGAGAGCGTTGACACCATTGGCTTGCAAGCGGGCCACGAGGTTTTTGTTTACGAGACCGCCATAGACCATCGTTACCACGCTGAGCATCTCTGCATCGGTGATTCTGCGGCCATTGACCATCTTCGACTCGATGCCGAGCGACTCTGCCACCTTCGTGGCCTTACGACCACCACCATGAACCAATACTTTCTTTCCCTCAATGGCGCTGAAATCTTTCAGCAGCTGTGCAAGCTGAGCCTCATCCTCGACCACAGCCCCACCAACCTTTACTATCGTAATATTCTCTTTCATCTTATTCAAGATAAGTATAGCCGTAAAGTCCCGAACGATAATTCGAAAGGAACTCCTTACCCTCTTCGAGAGTAATCTTTCCCTGCTTTACACTCTTAGCCACCCAAACCTCAAGCTGGCGTACCAGTTTCTTCGGGTCGTACTGCACATAGTCGAGTACCTCGGCTACAGTCTCACCATCGATAATCTGGTCGATATGATATGTGCCGTCCTTCTCTGAGATATGTACTGCATTAGTGTCACCGAAGAGGTTGTGCATATCACCGAGAATCTCCTGATATGCTCCTACGAGGAAGACGCCGAGGTAATACGGCTCGTTCTTACGGAGGGAGTGAACAGGCAGCGAGTGCGAGTTGATGCGGTTGGTTACAAACGATGCTATCTTACCGTCTGAGTCACAGGTGATATCCTGAATAGTGGCATTGCGAGTGGGGCGCTCATCAAGGCGTTGAATAGGCATGATGGGGAAGAGCTGGTCGATAGCCCAGGAGTCGGGCAGGCTCTGGAAGAGCGAGAAGTTACAGAAGTACTTGTCGGCTAAGAGTTTGTCAATGTTCATCAGCTCTTCGGGGATATGCTTCAGACTCTTGGTCAAGATGTTTATCTCATGACATACGCTCCAGTACATAGCCTCGATCTCAGCACGGGTTTTAAGGTCTACGATACCGTGAGAGAAGAGGTCGAGCACCTCCTCACGTATCTGTTCGGCATCGTGCCAGTCTTCAAGCACGTTGCGGGGTGATAGGTTGTCCCAGATATCATAGAGATCCTTAACTAGCTGATGGCTGTTCTCGTCGGGTTCAAACTCCTCTGGCATCTCTGGCAGTGAGGCTGTCTCAAGAACATCGATAACCAATACAGAGTGATGGGCTGCAAGCGAACGACCACTCTCGGTAATGATGTTTGGATGGGGGAGGTCATTTTTGTTGGCAGCGTCAACGAAGGTATAGATACAGTCGTTGACATATTCCTGGATGGAGTAGTTTACAGACGACTCGCTCGATGGAGAACGTGTTCCATCATAGTCAACACCGAGGCCACCGCCACAGTCCACGAAATCGACATTATATCCCATCTTATGCAGTTGGATATAGAACATCGAAGCCTCTCTTAATGCTGTCTGTATACGACGGATCTTTGTGATCTGCGAACCGATATGGAAATGTATCAGCCTTAGGCAGTCGCGCATACCTTTCTTATCAAGAAGGTCGAGAGCCTCGAGGAGCTCGGCACTTGTCAGTCCGAACTTAGAGGCATCGCCACCACTCTCTTCCCATTTGCCGGAACCAGAAGAGGCCAGCTTGATTCGGATACCGATATTTGGTTTGATATCCATCTTCTTTGCCACCTTAGCGATGATGTCAAGCTCGTTGAGTTTCTCAACAACGATGAATATCCGTTTACCCATCTTCTGAGCCAATAGGGCCAGTTCAATGTAACTCTGGTCCTTGTAACCGTTGCAGACAATGATTGAGTCACTCTGACACTGAACGGCAATAACAGCATGAAGCTCGGGCTTAGAACCGGCCTCGACACCTAGATTGAACTTTTTTCCGTGCGAGATGATTTCCTCTACCACAGGTTGGATCTGATTGACCTTGATAGGATAGACTACATAGTTCTCTCCTTTATAGTCATACTCCTCAGCAGCCTTCTTAAAGCAGCTCCACGTTTTTTCGATACGGTTGTCAAGGATATCTGGGAATCGCAGGAGCACAGGGGGTGTGACATCACGCAGTGCCAGTTCGTCCATCACCTCGCGCAAATCGATCTGCGTCTTGTTCTTACAAGGGGTGACATACACATCACCCTGCTCGTTAATGCCGAAATAGGAAGTTCCCCAACCATTGATGTTGTAGAGTTCCCTGGAGTCTTCAATAGTCCATTTCTTCATAATGGGCAGATGGGTTTTAAGATTTTAAATATTCAGTAGTTTGCGTAGTTGGTCTACGCTGATTTTTATCTTTGAATAGTCGTCCATAAGACTGACATCGAGAGTGTAGGCAGCCTTAGTATAATAAGGATTACGCTTTTCAAGCTGTTCCTTGATGAAAGTGATCAGCTCCTCCTGACTCTTTCCACGAAGTAGGGGACGATCATTTTTGCTCATCGCCAGATGCTTGTAAAGCACCTCAGGCTCTGCCTTCAGATATACTACCGGAGCCTGCTGGTTCATGTAGTCAATGTTGTCAAAGAAACATGGAGTACCGCCTCCGCAACTGATGATGACATCCTCAAACTCAGCTACTTCGTGGAGCATATTTCTCTCTATTTGACGAAAGCCTTCTTCTCCACGCTCCTCAAAGATTTGAGCAATCGTCTTACGCATGCGGTTAGAGATATACCAGTCGAGGTCGTAGAAAGTAACACCTAACTCCTGGGCGAGAGCTTTGCCTACAGTTGTTTTGCCGGCACCCATATAGCCGATGAGGATAACTCTGATCATTTTATTTCTTATTCTGACTTTCAATGACCTTCATACACTCATCGTATGTGAGATCCTTTGCCTTCTCATGCATTGACTTCGGCAAACGGTAGTTCTTGCCGTCGTAAGCAAGATAAGGACCATAACGGCCGTTAAGAACCTCAAGTTTTGTATCTTCGAGGAAGATTTTCAGATGTTTCTTGGTTTCCTGAGTACGCTTCTCGTTTATGAGTTCGATAGCTCTCTCGATGGTGATTGTCATCGGGTCTTCACCCTTTGGCAGAGATGTGTATTTGCGGTCATGGAGAATATAAGGACCAAAGCGACCAGTTCCTATGGTGATAGTATCACCCTCGTACTCGCCAAGTCTACGAGGAAGCTTGAATAGTTCGAGAGCCTCTTCAAGAGTGATGCTGCTCATGCTCAAATCCTTAGGAATCTGGGCAAATTGTGGCTTCTCAGTGTCCTCAGCAGTACCTATCTGTACCACGGGGCCAAAACGTCCAATCTTCACGAATACAGGTCTTCCGCTCTTTGGATCATTGCCAAGCTGCCTCTCGCCTGCCTTATGTTCCTCACGGGCATTGATGGTATTCTCTACCGTTGGCTCAAAGTCCTTGTAGAATCCTTTAAGCATCTTCTGCCACTGCTCGGTTCCCTCAGCTATCTTATCGAAGTCCTGCTCTACCTTTGCAGTGAAGTTATAGTCCATTATCTCCTTGAAGTTCTTCATCAGGAAGTCATTAACTACAATACCTATATCTGTTGGTAGAAGCTTACCTTTGTCAGAACCAACAAGTTCCTTGCGAGTCTTCTGTGCAATCTGTTTGCCTTTAAGGATTTCAATGGTATACTGACGCTCCTCACCCTTCTTGTCACCCTTCTGAACATATTCGCGCTGCTGGATGGTTGAAATTGTTGGGGCGTAGGTTGAAGGACGTCCGATACCGAGTTCTTCAAGTTTGTGTACCAGACTAGCCTCTGTGAATCTCTGTGGACCTTGTGTGAAACGCTCTATGGCCTGAATCTCCCTACGAGTGAGTTCCTGACCTTTTTTGAGTGGTGGGAGGATATGTGAAAACTCGTCCTGCTGCTCTTCGTCGTCTGACGATTCACGATATACCTTCAGGAAACCATCAAACTTCACAACCCCTCCCTGAGCAACAAACTGCTCATCAGATGTTGAGATATTTATATTTACTGTGGTTTTCTCTATTTCAGCGTCAGCCATCTGGCTTGCGATTGTACGCTTCCAGATAAGATCGTAAAGGCGTCTCTCCTGAACAGTACCCTCAATTTCAGTCTTATCCATATAGGTAGGACGGATAGCCTCGTGGGCCTCCTGAGCACCTTTGGAGTTTGTGTGATACTGACGAGTCTTGCTATATTCCTCGCCATAGAGATTTGTTATTTCCTTCTTGCTGGCACCAAGGCATAGCGCAGAGAGGTTTACAGAGTCTGTACGCATGTATGTGATCTGTCCGTTCTCATAAAGGCGCTGGGCAACCATCATGGTTTGAGATACAGTAAAACCAAGCTTACGTGCTGCCTCCTGTTGCAGTGTTGATGTGGTGAATGGAGGAGCTGGAGTTCGCTTCATAGGCTTCTTGTTGATGCTCTCAACGGTGAATGCGGCCTCTTTGCACTTCTCGAGGAAGGCAGTTACCTCTGCCAGTGTTTTGAGCTTATTAGCCAACTGTGCCTTTACCTCTGTGGCAGAGCCGTCAGGATTGGTGATGGCAAAGGTGCCATATACATTATAGAAGACCTCAGTCTTGAACTCCTGTATCTCACGCTCACGTTCAACAATCAGACGTACTGCAACACTCTGTACACGTCCGGCAGATAGCGCTGGCTTTACTTTACGCCAAAGGACTGGTGAGAGCTTGAAACCAACGAGACGGTCGAGCACGCGACGAGCCTGCTGGGCATTCACAAGATTCATGTCCAGATGGCGAGGATGCTCGATGGCTTCTAAAATTGCCGACTTGGTTATTTCATGGAAGACTATACGATTGGTCTTTTCTTCGTCGAGACCTAATACCTCACACAGATGCCAGGATATGGCTTCTCCTTCACGGTCTTCATCGGATGCCAACCAAACCTTTTCGGCTTTCTTTGCATTTTGTTTCAGTTCGCCGACAAGTTTTTTCTTGTCTTCAGGTATTTCATATTCTGGAACGAGAGTGTTATCGTCGATACTCAGTTCTCTTTTTTTCAGGTCCCGGATATGACCATAGCTCGACATCACCTTGAAATCGCTACCCAGGAATTTTTCAATCGTCTTCGCCTTTGCGGGAGACTCTACTATAACGAGATTTTTCTGCATATTTTGAGTCGTTTAATTCACTTTGGGCTGCAAAAGTACGCAAAAAAGTCTCTTACACCTTATTTATATATAGAAATTTTCGTTTTATTAACAGTTTTGCTGCAAGAAGGTGTGTACAGCCTTACGGATGGAGCGTAATCCGAAACGTTCTACATATACCTGCCGCAGAGGAACCCAAAAGCATTCTGCAGCATCGTCAGCAGCCTCAGGGAGAGCGTCATCTTCTGTGTGACAGAGGAAGAATAGGTCGAGGGTGTGAATGTCCATTCCTGAATAACGATATATGTTTGGGACAGAGAAGAGATACTTCACTTCTTTTATATCGAGGCCTGTTTCTTCTTTAATCTCACGTGTCATTCCCTGTTCAGCACTTTCCTCATTATCCACAAAGCCACCAGGAAGGTCAAGAGTGCCTTTCTGGGGATCTTTTGCTCTGCGGACAACGAGCAGCTCACCTTTACTGTTAAGAATAAAAGCAGCCGTTGATGCTCTGGGATTCTGATAGTATGTAAAACCACAGTCGCTACAATGTCTGCTAAGAGCATTGTTGATCTCAAAATTCTCGCTGCCACACTTTGGGCAGAATCTGAAGAGTTCTAATGGATGGTTCATGCTTATTTCTCCCAATTGTCGGTTCTGAATGGGAAGAGAGGCTGGTTACCACCATTCTTCACATTTCCAATCTGGAAATTCTTAAAACAGTATCTCACGGCTACAGGCTTCTTTACTACAGGAGAGGTAATCATGATTGCTTCATCCCAATAGCCGCCACCGGGTTGCCAGAAGTGTCTAGCTGTTGCCGGATGGAACACTTTGTCTTCGCCCGCGACCTCAAATCCCTGCATGTCTTCGAATGGAGCATCACACCAATAGTTATCCTGTGTATGGATAAAAATGGTATCGCCCTTGATGGTCATATCCTTATATGATGAACTCTTATATTGGATAGTCTCAAAACCATAGTCACGATTAAGTGCGGTGAATGCAAGTCGCTCGCCAACAGGTTGTTTCTGAGTGGGGTGGATCTGAGTGGTCTCATAAGGATAAACAAGGTCGTTAATACATACAAGACTGCTGTTTGGAATTATCTGAGACGCTTTGTATTGTTGTTCGCGAAGGAAGGCTCCGCTGGTGGCATTATCATTGTCATCATAGCGGAACGGGGCAATCTGAACAAAGTAGAAAGGTATCTCACCAAGACCGAACTGTGCTCTCCACTGATCTACCAAGAGTTTCATTCTCTGAGAGTATTGGTCGCCTGGGTCTCCCACATTCGAGCATCCCTGATAGTATATGATTCCCTTAACGGTGTAGTTCAGGATAGGATTGAATGTGCCGTTGCCCCAAAGCAGTGAACGGTGATAGTCCCATTGCGACCATTTCCTACATATCTCTACAGAGTCGGTGGGGTCGTTGGTGTATTTTTGCAGATTCTCTTTTGTGAGCCAACTCTCCACGCGTGAACCTCCTTTATTAGCTTCAATGATGCCAACAGGGATATCGAGGGTACGACTAAGCAGGCGTGCGAAGAAATATCCTGTGGCAGAGAAATCGCTTACCGTCTTCGGCGAACATACTCTCCATTCGCACAGGGCGTCTTCCTGTGGGGTAGCACGCATGATGCTTGGAATCTTCACGCTACGCACACCCTTTGAGTTGGCGGCATCAAGGACATGATGGTTGTAATCCTTTACTGGACACATTCCGAATCCTTTTACCGGCATCTCCATATTCGACTGCCCTGCGCATACCCAGACCTCTCCGGACACGACATTATTGATTGTTACTGCCTCGCCATCATCGAAAGTGATGCTCAGTGGTTCGTATGATGCTTTCGGGGTCTTCACCTTAACGAGCCATTTACCGTCCTTACCGGCCTTAGCGCTTACAGGCACATTGCTCCACGAGGTTGTTACCTTAACGGTCTTGCCAGGCTTGTCCCATCCCCAGAGGCGGGCTTCTGTCTGTTGTTGCAATACCATGTTGTCGCAGATAATATGCGGCAGCTTAACCTTTGCCTGAACACTGATACAGAGTGCTGCAAGGACTGAGATAGCAATGATTCGTTTGTTCATTTTGGTTCGGTTTTTTAATATTTTGCTTGCAAAGTTACAAAAAGTCTGAGATTTTTAGTAATTTTGCAGCCATAATTAACAAATAATTTATGAAAACTCGGAAAATACTAACTGTAATGCTACTTACTTATGATGTGTGTAGCAGGTTTTGCTCAAAAGGGAACGAAAATGGATCTGTGGCCGAAAGGCGCACCCAACAACAATGGTGATGAGAAGGACAAGGCTGAGCTCACAGTCTACCTGCCTGATGCTAAGAAGGCAACGGGTAGGGCAGTGGTGTGCTGTCCTGGTGGTGGATACTCTCATCTGGCTATGGATCACGAGGGTCATCAGTGGGCCACATTCTTCAATAATCAGGGTATCGCCCTCATCGTGGTGAAGTATCGTATGCCTCACGGGAACTATAAGATTCCCATCTCTGATGCAGAGGAGGCTATGAAGACTGTTAGGCGTAATGCCGTCGAATGGCATATTGACCGTAACAACGTGGGTATCATGGGATTCTCTGCCGGAGGTCATCTTGCGTCAACCATTGCTACTCATTCTAAGGCTGATGCGGCTCCGAATTTCCAGATTCTTTTCTATCCTGTCATCACGATGGACCCTGCATTCACACATAAAGGTTCACACGATAATTTCCTGGGCACGGACCGCTCTAAGAAAGAGATGAAGAAGCTGGAGCATGAGTATTCGAATGATATTCAGGTTAACCGCACTACTCCTCGTGTATTCCTCGCCCTCAGTGATGATGATCATGCTGTGCCGGCATCGAATGGATTCAACTATTATTCAGAGTGTTATCGTCACGATGTCCCTGCATCAATACATATCTATCCCACAGGAGGTCACGGATGGGGATACCGCGAGAGTTTTGCCTTCCATTATCAGATGGTCTTTGAGCTCAAAGCTTGGCTCGAAAGTTTCTAGGCATTTATTCGGAATTAAGAGGCTCTTAATAAAAAATAAGTGGCATTTATCGAGCGATAAGTGCCACTTATTTTAGATGGTTGTAATATGCTTAAAGAAGCTTCTTAATTTCTGCCTCTAAATCCTTAATCATCGCTGCACGCTTAACGAGGTTGTTGCCTCTGTCGATTACAAAGAAATCGGGAACAGCCTGAATATTATACATCATCAGGCGCTGTGAGTTCAGGCCGTCGGCATCTCTTACGCTTATCCAAGGTAATGCAGCAGTCTGCTGTTTCCAGAAGTGCTCGTCGGTGTCGAGGCTTACCTGATAGATCTCAAAGCCCTGTGCCTGATACTTATTATAAAGCTCACGAAGCATCAGGATACGTGCAGGACTCTCTTCCATTGCGAAGATGTGGAAGTCGAGAAGCACCACCTTTCCCTTGAGGTCGGTGAGATGACGCTCTGCACCCTTATTGTCTCTCAGTGCGATGTCAAGCACTCCTGCTTCGCTAACCTTGCTGGCATCAATCTGTATATCGGCATTATTAGCCTCTGCGATACGCTGGTTCTTCATACCCTCGATGGCGATGTTATGAAGGTTTTGACCTCTCTCGGCATGAGGATAGTAAGTGTCCCAACTTGTTGCTACTGCAGCAAAGACCTTTATGTCGTCTTTATTGGTGCGGGGATTAAACAGCAGCCAGTTGCCAAGAGTCTGGAACAAAGCGAAATAGCTGTAGGCCTTCATAGGCTCTTTGAAAATATAATTTGACTTAACGTCATTCTTGTATGCGTCAATAAGTTTCAGAATACTGTCGTTGGCAGCGTCAACTCCTAATGCCTGATTCTCTTGGATAGCCATCGCCTTTTTGTGGAGGTCTATCTGCTTGAGGGCCAGTTCCTTAATCTTTAGACAGTTGTCAGAACCGCTAATCTCATATTCTGTAGCCATCTGAGGATACTTCGCCTTTACATTTACTGTCTCTGTGGAGTCAATGCTAACATTGATAATCTGGTCAGCGATTCTCAGACGATAGAACTCAGGTGCTTTCGGAGCTTCCTGGCTGAATGAGAAACTACCACCGTCTGACAGTTTCACTGAGTCGAGAGTATTGATACCCTCGAGACCAACATTCTCGAAATACAGCACAGAATCGGCTGCGTTGGCAATCTCTCCCTCTACCTTAAACTTGTTGTTGCTGCATGATGCAACAGTGAGTGCAGCCATCGCAGCGATAATCAGTTTGATATGTTTCATATTATCTGTCTTTTCTTATTTTGCGCCTGCAAAGGTACAAATAAGCAATCAAAAAACCAAAAAAAACGAAAAATATTCGCTTTTTCTTCGTTTATTTATTTAATAATGTGTAACTTTGCCCCGATTTTTAGCGACCTATCCCTTTTGGGTCGCTCCGATTTTATTATTTTTAGATGTTTTAAACAAGATGAATGTAATTACAAAAACCCTTCAATTGGCTGATGGAAGAACCATCACCATTGAAACCGGGAAAGTGGCAAAACAGACCGATGGTGCTGTCATGTTGAAGATGAACAACACCGTATTGCTGGCCACTGTTTGTGCCGCAAAAGATGCAGTTCCCGGAACAGATTTCATGCCTCTGCAGGTTGACTATCGTGAGCAGTACAGTGCTGCAGGTCGTTTCCCAGGCGGATTCACAAAGCGCGAAGGCAAAGCCTCAGACAATGAAATCCTTACATCACGACTGGTGGACCGTGTTCTTCGTCCACTGTTCCCAAGTAACTATCACGCAGAAGTATTCGTAAACGTTATGCTGCTCAGTGCCGATGGTGTTGATCAGCCCGATGCTCTGGCCGGTTTTGCTGCCTCTGCAGCTCTGGCTTGCTCGGATATACCTTTCGAGTGCCCTATCTCGGAAGTTCGCGTTGCCCGTATCAATGGCGAGTATGTTATTGATCCTACCTTCGAGCAGATGAAGGAGGCCGACATGGATATCATGGTTGGTGCATCTGCAGAGAACATCATGATGGTTGAGGGTGAGATGAAGGAGGTATCTGAGCAGGATTTGCTGGGTGCCCTCAAGGCTGCTATGGATGCCATCAAGCCAATGTGTGAACTTCAGGCAGAGCTCTCTAAGGAGCTGGGCAAGGATGTTAAGCGCGAGTATGATCACGAGGTCAACGATGAGGCTCTCCGTGAGCAGATGAACAAGGAATGTTATCAGCCTGCTTACGATGTTACAAAGCAGGCTCTCGAGAAGCAACAGCGTGCTGAGGCTTTCGAGAAGATCCTCTCAGACTTCAAGGAGAAGTTCTTTGCTGAGCATCCAGAGATTACCGATGACTCTGAAATCTCTAAGGATGAGTATGATGCAATGATGGATCGTTATTATCACGATGTAGAGCGCGATGCTATGCGTCGTTGCATCCTTGATGAGGGTATCCGTCTTGATGGTCGTAAGACTACCGATATCCGTCCTATCTGGTGCGAGGTTTCTCCACTGCCAATGCCTCACGGAAGTGCTATCTTCACTCGTGGTGAGACACAGTCTCTGAGTACATGTACCCTCGGTACTAAGCTCGATGAGAAGATGGTAGACGATGTGCTGGAGCATGGTTACATGCGTTTCCTGCTGCACTATAACTTCCCTCCATTCTGTACAGGTGAGGCTAAGGCTCAGCGCGGTGTAGGCCGTCGTGAGATTGGTCACGGACATCTGGCTTGGCGCGGTCTGAAGGGTCAGATTCCTGAGGATTTCCCTTACACAGTCCGTCTGGTTTCTCAGATCCTTGAGTCTAACGGTTCTTCTTCTATGGCTACTGTTTGTGCCGGTACACTCGCTCTTATGGATGCTGGTGTGCCAATGAAGAAGCCTGTTTCTGGTATCGCTATGGGTCTGATTAAGAATCCTGGTGAGGAGAAATATGCTGTGCTTTCAGATATCCTCGGCGATGAGGACCATCTGGGTGATATGGACTTCAAGACCACTGGAACAAAGGATGGTCTGACAGCTACTCAGATGGATATCAAGTGCGATGGTCTGTCATTCGAGATTCTCGAGAAGGCTCTCATGCAGGCAAAGGCTGGTCGTGAGCACATCCTGAAGTGCCTCACCGACACTATCGCTGAGCCGCGTGCAGAGATGAAGCCACAGGTTCCACGTATCGTTCAGCTTGAGATTCCTAAGGAGTTCATCGGTGCTGTAATCGGCCCTGGTGGTAAGATCATCCAGCAGATGCAGGAGGATACCGGTGCTACCATCACTATCGATGAGGCTGACGGTGTAGGCAAGGTTCAGGTTTCTGCTCCTAACAAGGAGAGCATCGATGCCGCTATCGGAAAGATTAAAGCCATCGTGGCCATCCCAGAGGTAGGCGAGGTATATGATGGCGTTGTTCGCTCAATCATGCCTTATGGTTGTTTCGTAGAGATTATGCCTGGCAAGGATGGCCTACTGCATATTTCTGAGATTGATTGGAAGCGCCTCGAGACAGTCGAGGAGGCTGGTATCAAGGAGGGTGACCATATCCAGGTTAAGCTGCTTGAGATCGATCCAAAGACGGGTAAGTATAAGCTCTCTCATCGCGTACTGATTGAGAAGCCTGCAGACTATGTAGAGCGTCCTGCCCGTGAGCGCGGTGAGCGCCGTGAGCGTCCAGAGCGTGGAGATCGTCGTGACCGTCGTCCAGATCGTGGCGATCGTCGTGAGAAGCATGGTGATAAGCACGGAGACCACCGTCCACGCACAGAGCGTCAGGAGGAGGCTCCAAAGGAGAACAACGAGCCTAAGGACTTGGGTGATTCTCTTGATCACATGGATTTCTAATCAGTTTTTAAAGATAGGTCCCGCATCCTCTTTGGGGTGCGGGACTATTTAAATTATTCTTATTATTCCAATTTCTTTCAAACTAATATTTCTTTCATAGTGGGAAAAGTAAATATTGCCATATTCGTATCGGGCAGTGGGAGCAACTGTGAGAATCTTATTCGTCATTTTGAGGGCTCCGAACGCATAGTTACTAAGTTGGTTGTCAGCAACAAGCCTGACGCATACGCGCTCGTGCGTGCAGAAAAATTAGGTGTACCTTCGGTGGTTGTTCCAAAGCCAGAACTCAACAATCCTGATATTATGCTGCCGCTATTGCAGAAGAATGACATCAATTTCATTGTCCTAGCCGGATTCTTGCCCTTGATTCCTACTTTCCTTATCGATGCATATCCTCGTCGAATAATCAATCTTCATCCGGCTCTTTTGCCAAAATATGGCGGCAAGGGCATGTGGGGACATCATGTCCATGAGGCCGTGAAGGCTGCAGGAGAGACAGAAACGGGCATGACAGTGCATTATGTCACTCCTGTCTGTGACTCAGGAGAGATAATAGCCCAGTACAAATGTGCCATTTCTTCAGATGATTCCGTTGATGACATTGCTGCAAAGGAGCACGAGCTGGAGATGGAATATTTCCCGAATGTGGTCGAGAAAGTGTGTCTGAAATAGCGGATTTTGTGTTTTTTTGCAGCAAAATATCACTTTTTTCGAAAAAAAATACGAAAAAGTTTGGTGGTTTCATTTTTTCGCCGTACCTTTGCACCCGCTTAACAGAAATACCTGCTTCAGTAGCTCAGTTGGTTAGAGCACCTGACTGTTAATCAGGGGGTCGTTGGTTCAAGCCCATCCTGAAGCGCCTTAAAAATCAAGGAGTTAC
>CACYRS010000010.1 GCA_902776935.1 uncultured Prevotellaceae bacterium
TAACCCACAACTTAAAACCAAGAGTCAGCAGGATTAACCCACACTTTAAAACCAAATCCCCACAAGTTAAAACTCTGCATATCCCACAGATTAAAACTCATGCCAGAATCAGCGAATCCCCCGCAGAATAAGGCTCTGCAGGGGATTTGGGAATGGTTACTTCTTCGCATTGGTGGTGGTTTTAGCTTTTCTGTGATAGGGACGTTTGGCCTTGGGAGCCTCGGTCTTGGCATCATTCTTGGCGGCTTTGGCCTTCTCTGCTTCAGCGGCAAGGATTGAATTTGGCTTGCCAGCGATCTCATCCTTGAAAACCTCCTCAATCAGTTTGAAGTTGTTCTCGTTGATGATATTGAAGTCTTTGGTAATATATACATCGGCAATACCATATTTGCCAACATGGTTCAGTGCCTCGTCCACATCGCTCTTGCTGAACTTCATCATGTTGCGGGATAGGGTGGCGAAGGTGTGGCGAGCCTGGTAGTATTGCAGATTGTCAATACCAATGGCCGTTCCAAGCTTCTTCAAACCACGGTTGATGTCGTTATTAAAGTTCTCAGCAGTAACGTATCTCTTGTAGAAGCTAAAGACCCGCGTAGTGCCTGCATATTTCTTCATCAGAGTCTTGATAAACGGATGAACCTTGACCTCAATGTAGGCATCATCGCTACGGCGATCCTTGGTCTTTGTACGCTCATACTTGATGACTCCCTTTTCAATTTTGGTCGCATTGTAGAGGTCTGCTGAATTCATACCCATAAGGCAGAACGACAGGATGAAACAGTCACGAGCCAGTTCTACACGACTACCGGGATTTGCCTTGTAGTGGTAGATTTTCAATAAGTCCAGCATCGTCAAAGAACGGACACCAAGTTTCAACACCTGCTTTGGTGCCTTGTAACGCAGGAACGGATCGTTCTTGATAACCGTCTCTTCGTCGGTATTATACTCCAGCATAGCCTCGCGATACAAGTGGCGAATTTCGCCCAGATACATCGACTTGGCTCTGGTGAAGTCGCTGAGATAATCCTCAAAATCCTTAAGTAGGGTGTAGGTCATTTCGGAGAAATCCAAAGAATCTCGCTTCAGGAACTCTTCAAGCTTGTTAAGCATGCAGCTGTAGTTTCTCATGCTTTTCGTGTCCCGTCGAGCCATCCACATCCTTGCAAAACCGAAGAACTCTACGGTCTCTGCATTCTTCTTCTTGACAATCTTAGAGGCAATCTTCGTTGCATCCATATTGTCGGTGTAGTGGATTTCAGGAGCCAAAGTTGACATTTTGACTGCCAGCTCCGTCTTCAGTTTTTCCACAATCTGCGCCTTTTCGAAGTTCTTAATCTTCTTGGTCTTGGGAGATATTTCCGATTCATCTACCTTGACCCCGGTAATGATGCGCTTTACCGTCTTCTTGTCTCTCACTAGCAGATAAACTGCTCTTTGTTTTTTGGAACTTACTTTTCCAAATTCGGTTGTAATTGTTGCCATAATGCTAAACTTAAATTTTACATTATGGATGCCATTTATCAACCACTGAATCTTGCAAATTTTTGCGTCGATTTTGCGTCGATTTTGCGTCGATTTTTCAATTTTGCGTCGATTTTGCGTCGATTTTCGACTCTAAAAGTTGGTCTCAGACCAAAAAGTTGGAACTCGTCCCCTTTAAATTGAAATTCCGAGAACCCCTTTGTTTACGGGATTCTCGGAAGATTTCTAGTATTTTCTTGCTTGGGTGCCCGGACGGACTCGAACCGTCGACATTCAGAACCACAATCTGACGCTCTAACCAACTGAACTACGGGCACCATGTTGGTTTTGCGGGTGCAAAGGTACTATTTGACTCTTTTTTTTGCAAAAAAGTGATTTTTGAACAATTACTTGCTACCCATCACCTTCGATATGTCGAGCATCATGCCATTGCCGCCAACAATCTGAGGCATCTTACCATCCCATTTCTCAATCATGTCCTCCTGGACAATCATCGGTGAGAGCGATGCTGCAATCGTGCGGTTATAGTATGCCTCTGCGTCAGCCTTGATTTTCATGGCTCGGGCACTACCTTCGGCCTTGGCAACCTCAATCTTTGCATTTGCCTCTGCCTCTTTCACCTGATTCTCGGCTTTAAGAGCACTCTGTATCGCGGTGTTCTTGGCGTCAATCATCTCTGTCAGAGAGCTTGGAGGAGTGATCTTACTCGTAAACTCCTCAACGATGAATCCCTCAGCCATCAGCGACTTCTCAAGACGGCTTCTTACATCGCGCTCGAAGTTGGCACGGTTTGACATCAGAGAGTCTGAAGTATATTGGTTGGCACATGTACGATAAGCCTCGTAGATACATGTGCGGATATATCCCTCTTCAAGTTCTTTCACGCCCACGCGGTACTTTACGAATATGTCACAAGCCTTCTCCGGATTGATGCGATAGGCAATCGTCGGGTCCATCTCGAAGATAGAGGCGTCTTTGGCGTTTACGCTGAATGTCTCATACTGCTTACGCTGTGTGAAGGTGGGGTAGGTGAACACATCAGTTGTGATGGGGTTATAGAATACCCAACCCTTACATGTCCCTTCTACGCCACCGTAGTCCTGCTCAGAGGCAGACCACTTATGGAACTTGATACCCACTTCACCTGAATCTACAACCGAGCAGCAGGCGGTAAAGATGATGATAAATAATACGAAACTGCCACCTATAATGGCCAGTGTGCGATAAAGTTTGTTGTTCATTTTGTTGATAATATTAATGGTTGGTATATTTTTAACGTTTTCTGAGTTCCCAGAATGCTACTGCTGCTGCGGCGGCAACATTAAGGCTGTCGACGTTATGCGACATCGGTATGCGTACCACGTAGTCGGCAGCTTCGATAGTAGAGTGGGGCAGGCCGTCACCCTCAGTACCCATGATGATGGCCAGGCGAGGCTCGTCGATAAGTATTGGGTCGTCAATGCTTATAGAATCGTGGGTGAGTGCCATGGCAGCAGTCCGGAAGCCTAAGGAATTAAGTGATGTGATGGGATTCTCGAGCCAAGTCCATGGAACGAGAAACACCGAGCCCATAGACACCCTTACAGCCCTGCGGTTAAGAGGATCGCATGAGTCTGTTGTAAGCAGCACCGCATCGATGCCTAAGGCGGCTGCACTACGGAAGATAGCTCCGATATTAGTTGTGTCGACCACTCCCTGAATCACCACGATACGCTTTGCATCACGGCACACATCCTCCACACTGCGAGGCATAGGGCGACGCATGGCACAGAGCACACCCCTGGTCAGCGTATATCCCGTAAGCTCTGCCAACAGACTGCGCTCACCGGTATACACGGTTATACCATTATAAATGCCCGCATGCGACAAGATATCATCGCAGCGGGCTATTATTTCCTTGGCATCCCCTTCGAGATGTCTGCGCTCGCAGAGCAGAGATACGGGCATATAACCAGCATCGAGAGCCACCTTTATTACTTTGGGGCTCTCGGCTATGAAAATGCCCTTCGAGGGCTCTACACGGTTTCTAAGCTGTGCTTCAGTTAGGGTAGAGAATACCTCCACCCCAGATTGCAACAGAGAAGTGACTTCTACGAGTGTCACTTATTAGTTAGCTGGCTGTGCTGGAGCCTCCTTTGCAGGAGCTGCTGGAGTCTCGGCAGCTGGAGCTTCAGCTGCGGGAGCTGCTTCCTTCTGCTGACTTGCACCGAAACCAGGCAGGTTGTTTGGATTGGTTGCTGGAACCTCGATGTTTTCCATAACAGAACCTGAACCTGCAGCCTGAGGAGCTACATAAGCGCAAAGAACACTGATGATAACCATGCATGCAGCGAGGCCCCATGTGGTCTTTTCAATGAAGTCAGTGGTCTTACGAACACCACCAATCTGGTTGTAACCGGAGAACTGAGAAGCGAGACCGCCACCCTTTGACTCCTGGATGAGCACAATGCCAATCATAAGCAGTGCTGCAATCACGATAAGAACGACAAATAAAGTGTACATCTTTTTTACTATTATTTTTTATTGTTATTTATTATCAATTTCTCTAAGAAACGTATTTGGTCTGCAAAGTAAGCATTTTTTTTCGGATAAACCAAACTTAATCGCCGAATAATTTCAAGAGCCTTCGAATATCTGCCCTGTTTTATGTAAATTCGAGCCAAAGTCTCAGTAAAATACCCATCGTCGGTGACATTTTCCTCTTTTTCTGCAGTTTCTTCCACCTTAGGCTCTTCTACTGGCTCTTCCGGGAGAACAATACGCCCTTTGTCATTATTTATGAATGAATCAATAAGATTCTGACCTTTCATCTCAGGAATATCTGGTTCCTGAGAATTATAACCTTCGCTCTCGAGGAGATAAGCTACGTAGTCGACAGCAGCATCGGCTGGTGTAGGCTTACGCTTTCTACTCTTTTCTTCGGGTGAGTCATCCTCCTTGGGAATAGAGTCAAGGAAGGAATCGATAAGGGTGAGGGTTCGTGAGGGGGTGTTCTGAGCACTCTGAGCATTCTGATTACTCTGTGCACTCTGATTCGTTGCCGTCAGTTTATAGTGTGCGCCTTCTATTATCTGAAAGAGCACTCTGCGGTTTGTGATATAGATAGCCGAGCGGCGCAGTTCCTCATCGAAGGTTGGGTCGTGAAGAAGATACAGGTTCTGCAGCATCAGCAGACGGGCAGTCTGGAAATATGGGTATAGGGCTAATATGGAGCGCAACTCATAGAGAGTGTCGCGATCCAGTTGCTCAGGATGCTGTATCAGTTCTTTTATATCTATCATCACCTATTACCAGTTGGCTACTGTTGCATTGAAGATTTGTTGAACGATGTCTTTCACCATCTGCTGAACAAGTCCTTCCTGAACAGAATTCAGCTGCAGACGGCTGTCGAAAGCCTGTTGAGCTGTAAACTGCTGTTCGAAGTCCTGCTCGTGATCCTTGTTGTTGGTGAATCTCACGTTGACAGTCATCGAGAGCTCTACCTGAGCAGAGCTTCCCTCGGCAGATACCGATTTGTTACGTTGTTCGTAGCGGGTTATCTCACCCTCGATCTTCAGGTCACCGTTACGCTTTACCTGAATAAGCTTGGTATGACTTGCAAATTCATCCTTCAGCTGATTGTTGAACATCGGTCCCATAGGTCCCCACACATAGCTGCTGCGGATGGGGAACTCGGCTATCTGGATGGTTTTCGTCTTGGAATAGTCGATACTGGCACCGTTGAACTTATAGCTTACGGAGCACGCTGTAATGATTACGGCCAGTGCCGAAATCATCATCACCTTTATATATTTACTTGTCAAGTCCATACTGTTTGAGTCTGCGATAAAGTGTTCTGTCGCTGATGCCTAACTCCTGAGCGGCCTTCTTCCGATTGCCGTGATTACGCTCAAGGGCTCTTTCGAGCATAGTCTTACTGAGGTCGTTGAGGTTCAGGTTCTCCGGCTCGCGTTCCGGCTCGATATACTCTTCGGCCTCTGCATCTACCAATGCTGGGCTGATAGGTTGGATGGGCTGTATAGGAGCAATCTGTGTGGTAGGAAGCGACTCTGTGGCAATAGGCGTTACAGCCTTGCCTCCCTGCACCTCCTCCAGTCTTTTCTTCATCGCTCCCATCTCACGGCGCATATCGTTCACATTGCCCCGAAGCTCAAAGAGAATCTTATAGAGTATCTCACGCTCGTTCTCGAAACTGTGGTCACCGTTTTCCCTGTGGATGGTAGCCAGTTCGGTAGTCTCATGGTCCTGTGGGATGAATCTCGCGAGAATCTCCGAAGTGATGCTGCGCTCTGTAGACAGCACGGATATCTGTTCAGTGATATTCTTCAGCTGTCGCACGTTGCCCGGCCACTTATATTTCATCAGCAGCTGCTTGGCATCCTCGGTGAGTACCACGCGATCCATCTTGTATTTCTCTGCCATCTGAAGGGCAAAGAGTCGGAACAGTAGCACAATATCCTCGCCTCGCTCTCTGAGAGGTGGCATCTGGATGGGTATCGAGTTCAGACGATAGTAGAGATCCTCACGGAAACGTCCTTCGCTGATGGCCTGACGGATATTCACGTTCGTCGCTGCCACGATACGCACGTCGGTCTTTCTCACCTCTGTGGCTCCCACGGGGATATATTCGCCTGTCTCGAGCACACGAAGCAGTCTGGCCTGGGTGGCAAGGGGAAGTTCGCCTACCTCATCGAGGAAGAGTGTACCTTTGTTGGCTACACCGAAATATCCGGGAGAGTCGTTGATGGCTCCTGTAAACGAACCCTTTATATGTCCGAAGAGCTCTGAGTCGATTGTTCCCTCTGGGATACTTCCGCAGTTGATGGCGAAATATTTCTCTCTTCGGCGAGGAGAATTGTCGTGAATCACCCTCGGGATGATTTCCTTTCCCACACCGCTCTCACCGACGATAAGCACAGACAGATCTGTCGGCGCTACCTGTAAGGCAACGTCGAGTGCGTGGTTCAAACCATCGCAGTTACCTACGATGTTGTAACGCTGTTTTATTGTTTGAAGTTCAGATGTCTTCATTTGAGCTGACAAAATTACACATTATTTCTGAGAAAACTGCAATTTTGGCAGATTTTTTAACTCAAAACAACTATTTATTCATTCTCTGGGGTAGCAGCCTCCTGAGTTGACTCTGATTTCTCCTCGTTGCCTCCCTGAGCAAGATCTGCCTTTGATGGGAACGGCTTCCTTGGGAAACGGGATCTTTCGCCATCTTCCTTCTTCTCGTGATAGAGTTTTGGCAGAGGGTTCTTCAGTGGCTCGTCGTAGTCTTTGCGGTTACGGAAGATATCTATTGCCGCATAGATGGCATGACGTAGCGATGAGGCATCGGCGATACCCTGTCCTGCGATGTCGAAGGCGGGATCGTGATCTGGGGTTGTGATGATGAAGGGGAATCCGGTCTTCATCTTTACACCGTATTCTGTAGCCAGAGTCTTGAAAGGCACATTGCCCTGATCGTCGTACATAGCCATGATACCGTCAAACCGGTCCTGCATATACTCTCCGAAGAACTCTTCTGAGGTGTATGGCCCGTATGCCTGGATGCCATTACCAGTGAGTGTCTCGATGGCGGGTTTCAGAATCTCTTCTTCCTCAGTTCCTGGCTGTGGGTTGAGTGCCAGCACAGCGATACGTGGATTGTTGACACGGAAGTCGCGTTTCAGCGAGGTATGGAAGAGAGTGGCTTTGTTTACGATGAGCTCCTGAGTAATGCTCTGTGCCACCTCCTTGATAGGCAGATGGTTGGTAACGAGGGCGATACGCAGATCGTCGGAGAACATCACCAACAGCGAACGGTCCTCGCGGTCTGGGGTATTACTACTTACCACAGGAGCCTGAACGAGCACGTCATAGAGTCCCTGCTTAAGGTCTTCCTTAGCTTTCTGCAGAGCTTTGCGGGCAGCATTTGCCGACTCCTGGGTAGGAGTGCCGAACTCCACATTCACCTCTTCCTCAAAAGTGGTAAGCATATTCAGCTTTCCCTCACGTGCATCCTCTGCCTTAGTGATGTTGGTGAAGGGAGTCTCTATACCCATCGCATTACGATGGTATGCAGCCACTTTAGGATTACCATATATAATAGGTGTACAGAGTTCAAGCATGGTAGGGTCCTCAAAAGCCTTGAGGATTATCTCATATCCGATACCATTGGTATCTCCGTGCGTGATTGCCACGCGAACTTTATAGTTTTCCATCTTTTTACTTTCAACTTTGAACTTTAAACTTTGAACTTTATGATTACATTAGATTATCGCGTCGGGCGGTGGAGAGAAGACCGCAAGCTGCGAAGATGTCCTGGCCTCTGCTGGCACGGATGGTAGTGAATACCCCGTGGGCAGTGAGATAGTCGCGAAGAGCCTCCATGCGTTTCTCATCGCTGCCGGGAAGGTCTACTCCTGGTATCTCGTGGAAACGGATGAGGTTTACCCTGCACTCCAAACCCTGCAGCAGACGGATAATCTCACGTGCGAAGACTGGAGTATCGTTGAGTCCTCCGAAACAGATATACTCAAACGAACATCGACGCTGGTGCGAGAAATCATACTGTCTTAGCAGTGATACCGTCTCCTCGATACTCATCTGTTTCTCTGCAGGCATCAGCGTCTGGCGCTGCTCGGGTAGGGGAGAGTGCATTGAGATAGCCACATGACACTCGCTCTCGTCCAGGAAACGCTTCAACTTGTTTTTTACTCCTACGCTGCTCACGGTGATGCGTCTCGGACTCCAGGCATAGCCGTAGTCGGCAGTAAGTATCTCTGTGGCTCTGAGCACATTGTCGAGATTGTCCATCGGCTCGCCCTGTCCCATGAAGACGATATTTGTAAGCGTCTCTCTCTCTGGCAGGGCATATATCTGGTTGAGGATGTCGCCGGCCGTGAGGTTACCCTCAAAGCCTTGCTTGCCCGTCTGACAGAACAGACAGTTCATCTTACAGCCTACCTGACACGATACGCACAACGTAGCGCGATCATTATCAGGGATATACACCGTCTCAACGAATTTTCCGGAATCTCTTACCGGAAAGAGATACTTTATAGTGCCGTCTTTGCTCTTCTGACTGTCGATAGGCTCCATAGCGCCTATCTCATAGTGCTCCTTCAGCTTCTCACGGTTGGACTTGGAGATATTCGTCATCTCGTCGATGTCGCGCACATGTTGCTGGTATATCCATTTTGCCATCTGCGAGGCCGTGAACTTAGGCATGCCGAGTTCTGCAGCGACAACCTTCAGATCGTCGAGCGTCATACCCATAAGTACCTTCTTTTCTGTGTCCATCAGATTTTTTTTCTATTTTGGCTGCAAAGTTACTGAAAAAATTTTGTTTTCCCACAAAAATGCCGTATCTTTGCACATAATTTAATATTAAACGACTAAAATGAGAGAAAAAATAGACTGCTTTCTTCCTTGTGACGACCTGTCGCTGGCACAGCAGACCATAGATCAGTTGCGTAATAGCAGAACGGTTCAGAACATATTCCTTTTGGTGAACAGTCCCCTTGAGGATGTCAAGGATGCCCGTCAGATAACGGTCGACAATCTTACCAGCAGCAACACCCTGATGCGGATGGCTGAGAATGCCCAGGCTGATTATGTCCTGATAATGACCAAGTCAACGAGTATCACTTTAGGTCAGGGGGCCTTGGTGAGAATGCTCCGTGTGGCAAGTGATTCCAATGCCGCAATGGTATATTCCGACCGTACAGCTCACCCCGTAATCGACTATTTCCCAGGAAGCATCCGCGACGACTTTGATTTCGGATGTCTCTGGCTGGTGAAGACATCGCTGTTGCATACCTTTGCGATGCAGGCAGGAGAACACGACTATCAGTATGCCGGACTTTATGCCCTTCGCCTGTTCCTGAGTCGCCAGGGAGAGATATTCCACATCAACGAGTGTCTGTATACCGAGGAAGAGACCGACCTCAGAGCCTCGGGAGTGAAACAGTTCGACTATGTCAATCCCCGTAACCGTGAGGTTCAGATAGAGATGGAACATGCGGCGACGGCTCATCTCGCTGCGATAGGGGCGAAGATAGACCCCGGATTCTATCGCCGTCCTGACTTCAACGAACAGGAGTTTGAGATCGAGGCATCGGTGGTCATCCCCGTGTATAACCGTGAGAAGACCATCATGGATGCCGTAGAGAGTGCCCTTGGACAGAAGGCGAGCTTTAAGTTTAATGTCATCGTGGTGGATAATCATTCTACAGACAAGACTACAGAACTGCTTAACAGCCTTCATGATGACCGTCTGGTACATATCATCCCGGAGCGTACCGACTTAGGTATCGGCGGTTGCTGGAATATGGCTATCAACGATGACCGCTGTGGACGATTCGCAGTACAGCTCGATTCCGACGACCTCTATTCATCACCAAAGACCCTTCAGCAGATAGTAGATGCCTTCTATAAGCAGAATGCTGCTATGGTGGTAGGTTCGTATCGCATGTGCGACTTCGAGTTGAACACCCTTCCCCCAGGACTTATCGATCATAAGGAGTGGACAGACGAGAACGGTCCTAACAATGCCCTTCGCATAAACGGTCTTGGAGCCCCGCGAGCCTTCTTCACTCCTCTGCTGCGACAGATACAGTTCCCTAATACCAGCTATGGTGAGGATTACGCCCTCGGACTGATCTTCTCGCGTCATTACCGTATAGGACGTATCTATACAGAGCTCTATCTCTGTCGCCGATGGGGAGGCAACAGCGATGCTGCCCTCTCAGTAGAGAAGGTGAATGTCAACAATCTGTATAAGGACCGTCTGCGCACTCTCGAGATTCAGGCCCGCCAGCAGATGAATCAGGGAAAACAGAGCATCATGACCGACTCTCCCCTTCAGCGGTTCTTCAATCGTCAGTTGGAGAAGTGGGAGGCAGCGCGTCAGCGTTATCATGATCTGCGAGGCTCAAAGACCCGTGAATTGGTTGTCGGCTCTTCGAGCATCCAAGTGCAGTGGAACCCCGCACGAATGGTTTCCACCGGTGCCAAGATGGATAAGAAGACCATCGCCGAGCGCCCTTGTTTCCTCTGTGAACAGAATCGTCCAAAGGAACAGATAAAGAAGGATATCGACGGTCAGTATGAGTTGCTCGTCAATCCTTTCCCCATACTCCCCCAGCATTTCACAATTCCCTCGCTGAAGCATCAGCCGCAACGGATACTTAATTCTTATGGCGAGATTCATAAGTTGCTTGAGGAGTATCCCGAGATGATGGTGTTCTACAACGGTCCTCAGTGTGGAGCCTCTGCCCCTGACCACGCTCATTTCCAGGCAGGCACCTGTGGAGTGCTGCCGTTGCAGATGTCGTGGAAACGTCTGTCGAGCAACCTCACCAAGATTGTAAGTATCAACGACCACGAGGATATATCACTGATAGAAGACTATCATTGTACGGCTTTGCTTATCCGTAGCCGTTCGCAGTATGGCGACGAACAACTGTTCCGTCGTCTCTATGATGCTCTTCCTGATATGGACCCAGAGCCGATGATGAATATCGTGGCCTGGCGACGAGATGAGGATTTCCTCTCTGTGGTATTCCCACGAACCAAGCACCGTCCAGAATGCTATTACGCAGAGGGCGACGAGCAGTATATCATCTCTCCTGGAGCCCTCGATATGGCGGGACTCATCATTACTCCCCGACAAGAGGACTTCGATCGTCTCACCCCCGAGAAGGCTCTCAGCATCCTCAACGAGATAACCCTCAGTGGCGATGCCCTCCAACAAGTCCTAGACATCCTGAAATCAAGCAGCGGTAGCAAACTCTCCACTCTCCACTCTCCACTCTCCACTCAAAAGGAGCCTAACGTCTCTGTCGGCATCGTTTCTGCCGAGAAGATTGCCTTCACCCTCAACGCTTCTTATACTGCTAAGGGTGAGACGCTCACCGGCAATCAGGAGGTGGAGTTCTGCGAGGGTGGTATCCTCTGGCGGGGCAATCAGTATCGCGAACTTACCTTCACTCCTCAGAGTGATGAGGCTTCGTTCTCGCTGCACGATGTCACCATTGGTGTCAATTTCCACTGGGAACGTAAGGAGACACAGGTGTTCTCAGGAACCCTCCGACTGGTGGTAGAGGCAGACAAGATCGTTGCCATCAACGAACTCCCCGTAGAGCGTTACCTCACGAGTGTCATCTCCAGCGAGATGTCGGCAACGGCTTCGAAGGAGTTCCTTAAGGCTCATGCCGTAATATCCCGTTCCTGGCTTCTGGCGCAGATGGAGAAACGTAAGCAGCTCGACAATGGCGGAGGGGCATTCTTCTCGTTTATCAAGAAGGACGATGAACTTATCCGTTGGTACGACCGTGAAGACCATACCATCTTTGATGTCTGTGCCGATGACCACTGTCAGCGCTATCAGGGCATCACCAAACAGTCGAGTCCTGCCGTGGAACAGGCCATCAGTGAGACTCGCGGACAGATACTCGCCTATGGAGATGAGATCTGCGATGCACGATTCTCGAAATGTTGTGGAGGTGAGACCGAGGAGTTCCAGTATTGCTGGGAGGATACCCCGAAGCCTTATCTGGTGTCTTTCCACGACCCGTATTGTAACACCAACGACAAGAATATCCTCGCTCAGGTGCTCAACGACTATGATCAGGAGACGATAGACTTCTATCGCTGGACTGTCGAGTATACCCAGGAAGAACTCTCTGAGCTTATCAATCGTAAGCTTAAGGACGACTTCGGCACCATCACCGACCTCATTCCTGTGGAACGAGGCAAGAGCGGCCGTATCTGGAAACTGAAGATAGTAGGTACCAAGAAGACCTTCTCTATAGGAAAGGAACTTGAGATACGTCGTGCTCTAAGTGAGACTCATCTCTTAAGTTCTGCCTTTGATGTCGAGAAGCAGGGCGACCGCTTTATCCTTCACGGCAAGGGCTGGGGTCATGGTGTAGGAATGTGTCAGATCGGAGCCGCCGTGATGGGTGAACAGGGCAAGACCTACGATGAGATACTCCTCTTCTATTACCGCAACGCTGAAATCCAGAAACTCTATGAGTAATCATAAACATCAAAGTTCAATGTTCAAAGTTCAAAGTAAAAGTACCCCTTGGGCATGGGTGCCCACTCTTTACTTCGCCGAGGGTCTGCCTTATGTGGCTGTGATGACTATCTCGCTTATCATGTACAAACGTCTGGGACTGTCGAACACCGACATCACGCTCTACACCTCCTGGCTCTATCTGCCTTGGGTGATAAAGCCTCTGTGGAGTCCCTTCATCGATATCATCAAGACCAAACGCTGGTGGATTGTCACCATGCAGCTGCTTATCGGAGCAGCCCTTGGAGGTGTGGCCTTCACCATTCCCGGACCTTACTGGCTTCAGGGCTCGTTGGCGTTCTTCTGGCTGATGGCTTTCTCGAGTGCCACTCATGACATCGCTGCCGACGGTTTCTATATGCTCGGACTTGACCAGCACAAACAGGCATATTTCGTGGGTATACGAAGCACGTTCTATCGTATAGCCACCATCGTAGGCCAGGGTCTGCTGGTGATGCTCGCAGGTAATCTTGAGGTGCTCACTCGGAATATCAAGTTCTCATGGAGTCTTATGTTCTACGGCATGGCGGGCTTGTTTATCGCCTTCTGGCTCTATCACCATTACGTGCTGCCTCGTCCTTCAGACGATAAGGGCATTGAGAAGATGTCAAGCCAGCAGATTATCCAGGAGTTCTGGATCACTCTTAAGACCTTTGTTCAGAAGCCTCAGGTGTGGGCAGGTATCTGTTTCATGCTCTTCTATCGCATGCCAGAGGGCCTGCTCGCAAAGGTTAGTGCTCTCTTCCTTATCGATTCGCAGCACAATGGTGGCCTTGGACTCTCTCCGGCCGAATACGGCTTGGTTCAGGGCACTGTGGGTGTCATCGGACTGACGCTCGGAGGAATCCTGGGTGGTATTGTTGCCAGTCGCGATGGCCTTAAGCGATGGCTCTGGCCTATGGTGATGGCTATCACTCTTCCCGACCTTGTATATGTCTATCTGGCTTACACTCTGCCGGAGAGTCTTATTATTGTCAATGTGTGCGTATTTATCGAGCAGTTCGGCTATGGTTTCGGATTCTCTGCCTATATGTTATACCTTATATATTATAGTCAGGGCGAGCACAAGACGGCCCATTACGCCCTCTGTACGGCTTTCATGGCTCTGTCGATGATGATTCCCGGACTCTTTGCCGGAGCTCTGCAGGAGTCGGTGGGCTATCCGGTATTCTTCCTTATCGTTATCGCGGCTTGTTCGCTGACGTATATCGTAACCGCATTGTTGAAGATTGACCCCGAATTCGGAAAGAAAAAGCAGGATTAGGGATTTCCCTACTTCAAAATAGGAAAAATAACTTGCCTACAGGGGATATTATCCATACCTTTGCATCGTGAAACAATTAAAACGTTACGATTATGAAGAAGGTATTACGCAACATCCTGATGATGGCATTCATCGCCACTTCAGCAATAGGATTTACTTCCTGTGAAGACGAGAAAATCGCAAGCACCCTCGAGGGCACATGGAGAGGCAACATGTATATATCCTCGTATTACGGCGGCCATTCTTACAATGCCACATATACGGAGATTACATTCCTCAAAGATCCTATGTCGTATGCAAAGGGTAGCGGTTACTGGGTAGACTACTACAGCGATGCCCCTTGGGACTATGTGGCTAACCACATCGACTGGAAGGTTGAGTTCGGCGACATCTTCATCTATTTCGTCGAGGAGGACACCAGTCTTAAGATCTACGACTACCGCCTGAGAGACGACCGCTTCTGTGGCAGCTTCTACGATGGTGACAATAGGGTTGACTTCGAGCTCTACCACACCTCCTCACCAAACTGGGGCAGCTATAACAACTGGGGCTATGATGGCTGGTATTCACGCACTCGCTCAGATGCCGCATCCGACAGCGCAAATGTTGAGAAACCTGTCCGCTACGTGAGATTTAAATAACACATTAATAACCACATAAATAAAAGCGAGTCTCAGAAATTGAGGCTCGCTTTTTCTGTTTCTTCCTGTAAAATTTGGAAATGTTAATCAAAATGCCTATCTTTGCACCATTATCTGACAATAATTATTTAAAACAAATCAATATGACACAACCAAAAATGAAAAGAACTATGTTCTTAACTATGTTGCTCTTACTTGTGGGAGTAAACACCCAGGCTCAGTCGGTCTCTACGGAGCAGATGGACGAGCGTTTCAACAACAACAAGCTGCCTTACGGCTGGTTTGCCGAAGGCTGGAAGGTAGACAGTACCGGCGTGGCCAAGAAGGGCTCTCCCGATAAAGGCCAGAGCGAGACAGGTAGTGGAACGCCAGGCTTCAATATGGAAGACCTGATGGGTGGCGGCAGTTCTCTCAACTATCTTATGACCCCACCGCTGAGTGTTCAGAGTGGCGAGGTGCTGGCATTCTCTGCAAGGAAGGGCAAAGGTGGCGGTGGCCTCGGTTCCTTCATGGGAGGCGACAGCGACTCCACCTTTGTGGTTGAGCGTGCCGTCTATGGCGAACACAGATGGATAAAGGTAGCCGACTTCACCAGCGAGCTCGACTCCGTGTTTAAGACCTTCACCATCTCCAATACCGACCCCGGAGAATTCCGTTTCCGTTTCCGTGCCGGCGCAGATGTGGAGATCGACTCAGTGGCTGGATATCATATCGACAAGGAGGCCCCAGACATCTACCCAATGTATCTGGATAAGAACATACAACCCATCGACCTGAGTCTCTGTAAGAAGGATACTACGATGACCTTCAGTATTGTCAACACAGCAACGGGCACCCTTACCGTCGACCTCTCAACGAGCGATACAAAGGCTTTCTCACTCGATACCAAAAAGGTAAGTATAGCCGCTGCAGATACAGCCAAGGTGAAACTCACTTTTACCTGTAGTCAGGCCCATGAAGGTCGTAACTCTACGATGCTCAGCTTCAAGACCACCGACAGCCGTGTTGAGGAGATTCCTCTGCCTGTAGATGCCATCATTTCTCAGAGTGGCGTGTGGACAGAGGATTTTAATAATAATAAGGTACCCGAGGGTTGGTTTACCGAGGGCTGGAAGGTTGACAGCACAGGCGTGGCTACCCTGAAGCATGGTGGCGACGGCGGTATGATGTCAATGTTTGGTGGCGGCAGCAGTGCTTCATATTATCTTATGACCCCGCCGCTTACCATTAGCGATGTCAACGATGTGCTTATCTTCTCAGCTATGAAGCCCGGTGGCGGTGGCATGGACTTCAGTTCATTGATGGGAGGCGGTGGCAGCAGCAGTCCTACTTTCTTCATCGAGAAGTCGGTATATGGCTCTGGCAAGTGGGAGATGGCTAAGGACTTCTCCAATGCCCTCGACACCGTTTATACTACTCAGTGGCTGTCAGGTCTGGAGCCCGGTGAATACCGTTTCCGTTTTATGGCTTCCGACAGTATCTCCATCGACTCAGTGGCCGGATTCAAGATCGACATGAATGCCCCGGACCTCTATGTTACACTCGACAGCGCTGTCGTGAAGAGTCTCAGCCTTGGCATGCTCAGGGGTGACAGCACCACAACCTTCACGGTGATGAATACCGGTACCGGTACCCTCGGTGTCAACGTCACTTCATTAGACGAGACACGCCTTGCCTTCAATGAGAAAACCCTCTCGATAGCTTCCGGCGACTCCCTGCTCCTTAATGCAACCATGCTCCGTGATGATGAGCGTCAGGGTGAGATCAATGAACTGATGATGCTCACTCCGACAGATGAGCGTGTAAGTCCACAGGCAGTCGCCATGAATGCCTACATCATTAAGTCAGATGCCTGGTCGGAGGATTTCGAGCCTGTCTACGTGATAGAAGACCAGACCTATCCGCGTCAGTTCCCGGAAGGTTGGAGCACTACCGGATGGACCATCACCCAGGGCGGTGGTGATGATATGATGGCAATGTTCGGTGGTGGCAGTGGCGAGGAGAAGTCGTGGGTTGTCAAGACCGATTCCAAGGAGTATGAGGTCATCACACCTCGTCTGCAGGCCAAGAAAGGCCACCTGCTGCGCTTCTCAGCTGATATCGGTGGCGGCGGCATGATGGCAATGATGTCGATGTTCATGGGTGGCGGCGGCACTCCTTCTCATCTGAGTCTGTATTATAAGAGAGATGCTGATAAGGACTGGACCCTCTACAATACCTATTTCCAGAGTGACACCATCGTATTCAAGGCACCTTATTCCGGTTTCTATCGTCTGAAGTTTATGGGTGAGGGTGCCTCGCTCGACAACTTCTACGGCTTCAGCCTGCCAAAGGACTCCATCGAGATTCCTGAGGTAGTCAGCGGCTTCGATTTCACCTCTCTGTTACAGAATGTTGACGGACAGACATGGAACGTGGCCTACGAGCGTAAGATCTCTGCCCGTGACAATGGCGACGGCACATTCGCGCCAATGGCGGCAACCGTCTGTCTGCCTTACGAGTTCAACATCGACGATTACTACGAGCAGGGTAGGGCAAAGGCATATCAGTTGGAATATGTGGATACCGTCTACTATCAGTTTATCTTCCGTGAGATGGCTGACAATCTGATGGAGGCAGGAAAGCCCTACATGATAGTAGTCAACAAGGATGATATACAGTTCAACGCCATAGACGTTAAGATGACGAGCAAGGTGGCCGAGGGCATGCCTGTCTATGACTTTACCAGCTGGTGGTTTGATACCAAGAAGGTAGAGGTAGGCACATGGAATGGTACCTTCGATTCTGTCAAAGCCAACGGTCAGGAATATGCTTTGCGTGATGATGGTATATGGGAGCCGTTCATGGGCATTTGGGGAATCCCTCCGTTCCGTTCGTATGTACGTGTCAACGATAACTCGGGGAAGTATTTCAGACAGAATCCGGATACCTACGACTACTCACAGCCTAATCAGGCAAGAAGCATCGTGACCCGATTCTACATGGAGAATAGTGAAGGCTTCGGTGAGGTAGCTGAAATCTCCGGCCTGCTCTATTCCGGTGACGTGCTTGGCAACGGCGATGGCACTACAGGCATCACTCCTACTATCCATACCATCGACAATGACGGCACCCATAACTACTTCGACCTTCAGGGTCGTCGTCTGAACGGTAAGCCTGAAAAGGGAATCTATATCGAGAACGGTAAAAAGTACATTGCACGATGAAAAGGATTAAGTATTATGCACTCTCCGCAGTATTATTGCTCTGCGGCACAGGGCTGACAACGTCGTGTAGCGTTGACGACAACCCTGTGGCACCCTCACCCGAGGAGCAGGAGGCGATTGATAATCGCAATGAACTGGTAAGGCATATCGACAGCGATGCCAAGACGATGGCAGACATGTTCGATGTCGAATCCCTCAATGTCGCAGCTCAGGCCTACGAGCAGCTGTCGGCAATGATGGAGGGCAGCAAGGACTTCATGACCAAAATGAAGAGCCTGCTCTCTACCGGTTCCATGAGAAAGGCCGTAGCCGGCATTAGTCCTGTAACCTCCGGTTCTGAGTTGGCCAAGATGGGCTATCTGATGTATATTACCGTCGACAACAGCGGCTATGGCATACAGGTAGTGTTTGATGGCAAGGGAAACTGTCGTCTCTCTACAGCCAAGAATCTGGAGTTCATCTTCCCGGCTGATATCAAAGGCATCGGATATACACTCTTCAAGGTTATCATAAAGGACGGTGGCGAGTATTACCAGACGGTGTCTGAGGCAAACATCCCGAATGTGAAAGGTGTGGCCTGCGTCAACCGGTTCCCCCGTTCGCTCACTATGACTCTGACAGGGTTTATTGACAATAAGGAGCAGACGCTGAGCGAGACCGTCATCGGACTGGAATTGCCTCTGAATGAGAATTCTGCCTTTGTCAGTCTCGATGCAAAGTCATTTAATATTACCGGCCAGCAGCACAGCTACTCCGCCAGCGGCAAGGAGAGCACCCTCGATTTCCGCCTCAACAGCAACAATGGCAATATGACCCTCGGCTATGGCTATGCATGCGATGGAACGAGTATCGTCGACTGCGTGGCGCTGATGCGGCTTAAGCAGCAGGGCGGCTTTATCGGGCAGATATCTGCGGATGCATTGAATGTCGCTGACATAAAGACTGTAGCAATTCGTATCCTCAACGACCTTACGCTCTCAGGCACGATTAGCGACGGTGATACCTTCTCACAGAATTTCGCCTCGGCCATCAGGAACCGTCAGCCGGTCAGCTCGCCCGATGCCCTGGCAGGAATAGTGGAGTCGCTCAACCAGTCATCTGATTTTCAGCTTTCCTGCAGGCAGATGACGAAGGCGGAGGTGATGAAGTTCTGTGTGACGGAGAAAGACAAGCAGTATATCATAGAGCCCGCACTGAAGGATCTGAATTCCGATAAGTTCATCCCCATCAGCGAGATTGTTGATGCCCAGACCATGGAGAATTTCAACAAGCCCTTCAGCATGTCGTTTACCCCTGGCGGCAATGCCGCTGGTTCGGCTCTGAATGTCTATTCGGCTTTAATAAAGATGATGCCCCTGAATGATTAAGGAATTATCGTTCATAGCGCTTCTGCTGTCGGCACCCCAGGTATCTGCTCAGTCGATACTTCACCGTGCCGACAGCATGCTTTCACGTAACTATCGTAAGGGAGACATCGATACAGCGTATATCACCCGGCCTTCGACGAAGTGGACAGTCACGGCGCGTATGAATGTGTCGGGGGCGAAGATCGATGCCGAGGGAATAGATCAGGGAAAGCATTTCAAGGCAGAGATGGATGCCAACAGGAAGGCTACGCTCAGCCTGGGTGTCAGCTACCTCGGTCTGTCGCTAAGCGCGTCGCTCAACCCCGCCAAACTGATGGGTAAGTACCATGACTACGAGTTGAATTTCAACAGCTACGGCCGTCGTTTCGGCTTCGACATCATCTATCAGAATGCCAAGAACTTCAAGGGCTGGCACGACCATGAGGGTATGGAGCGTATCACTCTGCCCGACGGTGTGCTCTCGGTGAAGACGCTTAACGTTAATGCCTTCTACGTATTCAACAGCCGCCGTTTCTCTTATCCCGCAGCTTTCTCGCAGAGTTATATCCAGCGTCGCTCTGCCGGCAGTTTCCTTCTGGCAGCATCGGGCATGGGTCAGCGCGCTGATCTCGACTGGGAGCGGGATATGACGCTTAAGATGACAAACATCGGTGTCGGAGCGGGCTATGGTTATAACTACGTGCCTGGCAAGGGATGGTTGCTTCACATATCGGCCCTGCCCACGTTTATCGTCTATAGCAACGCATCGATGACCTTCGACGATGCGCGGGTGCCTCTTCACTACCATTTCCCTGAGGTGATAATCACGGGACGTGGTGCCGTGGTGCGTCAGTGGAGTAATAAGTTTATTGGTATGTCGATGGTGTTCAATTTCACCAATGTCGGTGATAAGGAAAGCCTCGCGATAC
The DNA here is from genome assembly GCA_902776935.1 of uncultured Prevotellaceae bacterium. Taxonomy (GTDB): domain Bacteria; phylum Bacteroidota; class Bacteroidia; order Bacteroidales; family Bacteroidaceae; genus Prevotella. The sequence goes on from CACYRS010000010.1 coordinate 19,940, forward strand.
ATAATATCAAGTGGCGCATACGGTCATTCTTCGGGGTGAGGTTTTGATAGAGTGAAAATAAAGTGGCAGTCGTTTCGGCTGCCACAGGGTGTGCAGTTATATTCATAGCGAGAACTACGGTCTTGACAGTGCCATCATCAATGTCTCCAAAGCGGCATATCTCAGAAAACTAATTCAAAAAAAGCAATATTGAGGCATTCTTTTACTGGAATGAAATACAAAAAATAGAACAGGTAAACTAGAAGTGACGATATGAAACGTACTATACAGTTATTAGATAGCCTCCCTACAGAACTACTGGCTCGCCTACTACCATCTGCGCCGTATCGCCCTTTACGATTACAGTTCATTATCTTGGAAATCAAGAATTTCTGAAGTTGCCAAAGAAGGCTTTCTTGGCAGCAAGCATCATTCCTCCTGAAATGGTGTTAAGTTGCTATGACTGGGCGCAGCAGGCAAGTCGAGGCAGCGAATGCATCGTAAGCGGTTTCTCGTCCCATTTAGAACAACAGGTGCTCCACTTCCTGATGAAAGGCAGATGTCCCATCATCTTTGTGCTTGCCCGCTAGATGTACAAGCAGATTCCTTCCGAGCTTCAGTCTTTACTCGATGCTAATCGACTGCTCATCATCTCCGTTTCAAAAGCTGTCCGCCAGTCAAAAGCAACAGCACTCGTCCGTAATAGATATATATGTGAGATTGCAGACAGCATTCTATTTGTAGGGGTTAAGGAAAGCAGCAGCCTGTACCCGTTATCATTAGTGTACAATAACAAAGTAGAATCCTGGTAGTATATCATGGTGCCTGCGATACAAACATTAAAGAGAACTAAGAAACTAAGCAAAAAATAAAAATGGAGTTATTACAATGTCTAAAGAATAATAGTTCAACGTTCCATATACGAACGAAGGAGGAAATTGACCAATTGTTTAATGAGTTGTCTGTACAGAAATTACCGATAGACAACAAGCTAGACTTTGATATAAGGATGGCAATACAAAAGGTAAAGCTGCAGCTGTACTATGAATTGAAACTTGTTGAATATCGTCGATCTGTTAACTCCGCAAAAAAAGTCGCTTCCTGCGAGTCCAATCTCGCGCCAACAGTTAAGGAAAAAAAGGATAGAACATCAAAGAAGAAAAAGAAAAAAACATCGTTTGAAAAAGAGAATGAGAGACTTAAAAATAAAAACAAAGAAGAATTAATCGCTGAGAATAAAGCTAGAGTTGCAAAGTACCATCCTGAACCTGATTTGAATACATGTTCTACGACTTTTTATAAAGCAAGGAGGAAAAATGAACATGAAAAGGAAATGATGGAGAAATTTAAAGGGCATTGGGTTTCAATCGTTTCTATTCCAATGAAAGGCTAAAATGCATAAACTATGAAGCAACAGTAGTGCCATGCCCCATCCGCGAACGGTGTGTCCGGATTTCAAAGAAACTAAGGGCTTCCACTATTGAGAAGCCCTTAATCGTTTAATAGTTTTCTGCCTTCACTTGGAAGTAAGATTGCGGATGGTTGCAGACTGGACACTCATCGGGAGCTTTCTTACCAATGACGATATGACCACAATTGGAGCATTGCCAGATGACGTCGTCGTCCTTGGAGAACACGCGCTCCTTCTGCACATTGTCCAGCAACTTGCGATAGCGCTCCTCGTGAGCCTTCTCGATAGCAGCTACACCCTCAAACTTCTCAGCAATCTCGTCGAAACCTTCTTCGCGAGCCTCACGAGCCATACGGGCATACATGTCGGTCCACTCGAAGTTCTCGCCACCGGCAGCAGCTTCCAGGTTAGCGGCTGTGTCCTTGATAGCACCACCCTCTAACAGCTTGAACCACATTTTTGCATGCTCTTTCTCATTAGCTGCTGTTTCCTCGAAGATAGCGGCAATCTGTACGAATCCGTCCTTCTTGGCTTTTGAGGCCCAGTAGTTGTACTTGTTACGAGCCATCGACTCACCTGCAAAAGCTTCCTGCAGGTTCTTCTCGGTTTTTGTTCCTTTCAATTCTTTCATAGTTCTTACTTGATTAGTTTGTAGATAAACGTTTCAATTCGGTGACAAATTTAATACTTTTTTTGCAATCTCGGAAATTTTTGAGTTGTTTTTTGTTAATTATTTACTACCTTTGCACAATCAATAAGATAATTGCAGATGAACGAGCTGATAACTCAAATAAACGATGCTATATGGGGCTATGTCCTGATAGCTGCCCTGATAATATGTGGCATCTGGTTTACATGGAAAACCAGAGGCGTTCAGTTTCGGATGGTTGGTGAGATGATTCGGCTTCTCACTGATTCGGCCACTTCGGGGACTGATAGTCTTTCAGACAAGGACAAGAATCATAAGCACATATCCTCATTCCAGGCCTTTGCAGTATCTGTGGCTACACGTGTGGGCACGGGAAACCTGGCGGGAGTGGCAACGGCGATAGCCATCGGAGGGCCGGGGGCAGTGTTCTGGATGTGGGTTATCGCTCTGATAGGGTCGGCAACGGCATTCATAGAGTCGACTCTCGGACAGCTGTATAAGCAGCGTCATAAGGATTCGTTTGTTGGCGGTCCGGCATATTATATTGAAAAAGGTCTGCATTGCAAGTGGATGGCCTATCTCTTTGCCGTGCTGATAACCATCACCTTCGGACTCTCATATAATTCCATCCAGAGCAATACCATCTGTGGGGCTATGCAGAAGGCCTTCGGGTGGAATCCGCTGATTGTGGGCGGCATCCTGTCGGTTGTGGCCTTGATTATCATCTTCGGAGGTCTTCATCGTATTGCCAACGTCAGCGCGGTATTGGTTCCTCTGATGGCAATAGGATATTTTATCCTGGTGGTTGTGATTATTATAATGAACATCCAACTGATTCCCCATGTGATGAAGGTGATATTTACGAGCGCCTTCGGGCTGGAGCAGGGGGTAGGAGGAGCTATAGGAGCAACGATAATGAACGGAGTAAAGCGCGGATTGTTCAGCAATGAGGCGGGTGAGGGTAGTGCACCTAATGTGGCTGCTACTGCCACCGTAAGCCATCCGGTGAAACAGGGCCTTATACAGGCGTTGGGCGTTTTCACGGATACGCTGCTGGTATGCTCTTGCACAGCATTCATGATACTCATCAGTGGCCTGTACAGCACACCGGAACTCAACGGTATAGCACTCACTCAGGCGGCTCTTAACTCAGAGATAGGGGCCATCGGACCTACGTTTATTGCCATAGCGATATTGCTCTTTGCCTTTTCGAGTATCATCGGCAACTACTATTACGGTGAGGCGAACATCCGTTTTATGACCTCAAGTAATGTTGTCCTTACGGTGTATCGGCTGTTCTCCGGTGGTGTACTGGTGATGTTTGGAGCAATGGCAAGTCTCGAGATAGTATGGAATTTAGGAGACCTGTGTATGGCTCTGCTTACCGCATGTAACCTTGTGGCGATAATAAGCCTGGGGAAATATGCTTTCAGGCTGCTTGATGACTTCCTTGTCAGCCATCTGTCTGATGGTGCTCATGCTCAGTTGCGGTAATAAAGGCCAGGTGTCATCATCTGGCAGCGTAGATTCTCTGTCTGTGGATTCTGTTGCCACAGAGGTGGATGAAGAGGTTTGTATAGACTCCATTAAGACCGATACGGTGTCGTTCTCAAAGGAGGATGGCATCTACAAGTTTGGTCTTGTAGCCGACTATCCCGTGGCAGGTCCTGACAGTGTGGTGAAGAAGATTCGTGAGTTTATCAATGACTTCTTCGGCGGAGCATACGAAGGGTCTTTGGCGGATGGCAATGGAATGATTGCCAGGAATGGAGAGATGTCATTCGGCAACTTCTTGGAACTTTGTGGCGATGCCGATCTGGAGGAGGTCAATGAGCTGTTTCAGTATAAGAGTGTGAATAAGGGCTACGAGACCGGCAAGTTTGTCACCTTCAATGTATGGGTGAGCCAGTACACAGGTGGGTTACACGGCATCGGTTTCGAGGAAGGTCATACCTTCAGCAAGGTAAACGGACAGTGTTTCGGCTACGAGATGATGAGGAACCTTGATACCCCTGCGTTCAAACAGCTTATCAAGGAAGGCTTGAAGAGATTTTTCACCAGTGAAGACGCAAAGGAGCTTATCAGCGACAATGACCTGTTGCAAGAGTTGGTATCCTATAGCGGCAGTGCCGACGAGATTCCTCTCCCAGACAACGAGCCGTATATGACTGAGAAGGGTGTGACGTTTATCTACCAGCCCTATGAGATATCCTATTATGCTGCAGGGAAGCCGGAGTTTACCATATCTTATGATATTGTCAGACCCTATCTTACCCAGCAGGCAATAGAACTGTTTATGCCAGGAAAGTAATGATTGTATATGGATAGAGAGATTTATACGGTTAAGAAGCCAAACGGGTGTTGGCATTATGCTGGTTGTCTGCTTACTATAGTCAGCACGTTGCTGATTGTGTTTTGTGTGTATCTGATTATCGAGTCAGAAGAAGAGTTGGATCGTAAACGAGCAGAATACGCCGCCTCTCATCAGGAGTATGAAGAGGCTATGAGGGCTTACGAAGCTGATTCTGCGAATCTGAAAGTAGAGTATCAGCGTATTCAGGCTGAGATTGATGCTGCCCGGGCACGTAATGACTCAACGGCAGTAGCAGCTTTAAAGGACAGTCTGAAATGTTATAGCGAACCAGAATGGACTCCGCGCGGAGTCATCGGTGTTAACATCGGTGCTGCCTTTTTTGCGGTCTTTGCCTTAGCGATGCTGGTTCCGCTTGCCATAGGCATCCTGCTACTTATCTACTATCGCTATCGCAAGCGCAAGTGGAAATATCAGATATAACGGTCACCAGTCTGCAAGATCTGACTGCGCCTCAATGCGGTTCTCAATCTTGTCGTCGAGGGCGGGGAAGAAGTCGATGCCTGTGAAGGTTTCTATCTCGTCGACGCTACTGACAGCGTCTTTCATCGGCTGTTTCTTGCCTTCGTTATTGTAGATGAATCCGATGGCCTTTGGATTACCCTGACGGCAGAGCACCACCTTGAAGAACTTCTCTGGCACCCATACGCGGTTGCGGCCTATCATCTTCTGTTCGCCAATACCGTCAAAGAGAGGTCCGCAGACGATATCTATAGAGCCGTATTTGCGTGCCCAGTCACGACAGAGAATCTCGAGGTCGTTCCACTCGTATTTGTTAAGTCTGTGATTCTGAGGACAGATATTTGTAAAGAGAAACGACTCCTTCATGGCCTCACTATCCCATTTGCAGTCGCCTGCGGGACACATGTGGCCTCTGTCGTAGCGTGAGTTGTAATAGTCCTTGTCGGTGGCTCTGGGAACCTCTACGGCAGTATCTTCGGTAAAGAGCATCCCCGAGCGCATAGCAGAGCCGTAGGTGCGCTGTTTGGTGAGGTGCCAGGCCACCCAGTTGGGGGTCTTTGTCTTACTGTTATAAGATGTGGTATAGCCCTTGCGCTTGATAATCTGTTCCGGCCTGTCGGTGAGCTTGGCGGGGATTTCATAGAGTAGGGGAGCCTTCTTTGCCCTTGCGGCATCGGCTGTTGAGACCCTGGTCGTTGCGGCTTGGGCTGACGTAGGATTAAGGAATCCCTGTGCCGGCTTATCCTGTCTGCATCCGGTAGCAACAATGGTTATTGCCACCGCGATAGCAGCATAAATCATTTTTCTGTATATCATATTTCCTAAAATCGTGTATTAAATCCCAAGTCCGTCCTGGAAACTTACATCCACAGCCTTTGACTGCAGAATCCTTGAATATGGCGGTACGCTGTGAGTGAGCCAGATGTTACCACCGATGACGGAATCGTGACCAATGGTGATACGTCCAAGGATAGAGGCATTGGAATAGATGGTGACATTATCCTCAATTATCGGGTGACGGGGCACGTTGAGCATGTTGCCCTGTTCGTCGTATTTGAAACTTTTCGCTCCAAGGGTAACACCCTGATACAGGGTAACGTGATTGCCGATGATGCTGGTCTCGCCGATTACCACACCCGTGCCGTGATCGATAGAGAAATACTCGCCTATCTGTGCTCCTGGATGGATGTCGATACCCGTCTTGGAGTGAGCCTGTTCGGTGATGATACGTGGTATCACGGGAACCTGCATCTCGTGGAGCTTATGTGCCACACGGTAATGGGTCATCGTGTTAACTACAGGATAACAGAAGATTACCTCACCGTAGGTCTCGGCAGCGGGGTCGTTATCGAACATCGCCTGGATGTCGGTATAGAGCAGGCGCTTTATCTCTGGCAGGGCATCGATAAACTGCAGGGCCAGTTCCTCGCCAGCGCAGAGCACATCACTCTCAGCACAATCCTCGCAGAACTGCAGTCCGCGGGCTATCTGCTGGCGCAACAGACGGTACAACTCTTCCATCGACACACCTATCTGATAGGCTCTCAGCTCCTCGTCGGGCTGGCGCTTATGGAAATAGTCGCTGAACACGATGCTCTTGATGAGGCTTACGATACGTTTCACGTCCTCTACCGACGGCAGCTGTGTCAGTGTGGCGGTAGGCATCATCCTCAATTCATCGTCGGTATGCTTGGAAAGGATGGCTACATTGTTCCTGAGCGTCTCGTTTATTTTCTTCTGATCCATAATTACCTTTTTACTTTTTTACCTTTTTACCTTTTTCTATCGTTTGAGGAGTTTGCGCTTGATCTTGTCGATGCCCTCAAGCAGGTCCTCGGTAGGTTCGATGATATTCTCTGAGCCCCAGAAATGGGGGTCGTTGAAATAGATAACTTTATCGTAGAAGTTATCGCTGCGGTTGAATGAATCGCGGATTTTTATCGGTTTTACACCTTCGCCCTCCTTTCGGTCGGTAACAACCATCTCTGACACAATGGTGAAGTTGGACTTGAACACACGTCGTTTCCAGTCGCAACGGAACCGTATCACATTACGGATATAGTTGATACGTGTTACTCCGTTATCGGTCTTGTAGTCAATGCTCAGGGTGAGCTCACGGGGTGTGAACCGCAGGCCGAAGGGTTTCTTGCGAAGTATCATCCGGGTGACCTTATCCACATCAGTCATATCGAGCTGGAGGTCGATCTTAGTGAAGGTAAGCGTCTCCTGGTCGATATAGAGACGTCCGCGATAGAGGGCATAATCCGTAACCACACGGGGTTTGAGCTCGATGACATACTGAGGTCTGTCGCCTGTAGTCTTGGAGGTCAGGAAGTTGAGGTCGTATTTCGAGAGCTCCTCTTCGTTGAGCAGGATGTCGCGCTCCTTGACAAGGTCGAGATGTACCGGCAGCACAGGACCGCCCTGGAGTTTAACGGAAAGAGTGTCGGAGGGTTTCTGGCTTAACAGACGACGGCCTTTGCGGATGGCTACTCCATCGCGCCAGTGCTGTCTGTTGTATGCTGTCTTGTATAAGTCGACCACACCTTCTGAGACACTGATGAAACGATGACGTTTCTGTACTGTCTCACGATAGAATCCTCTCAGGAGGTTTGCCTCATGCGGGTAGTTGTCTTCAATCTTGTCGATGGCCTTCAGCACGATATCACGGGCATCGGAGCCGTGGATGATGATATCGCTGAGCACCACAGAGCTGGCCTGCATCCTAACAGGTTTGCCGTCTGACATAAGAGCCTTACACTCGCTGGCGCTGAGACGGAGGGTCTTGTAGCCTACGTAGGAGAAGGTTATGGCCTGGGGCTCAGACTGAAGTTTCAGGGTAAACTCACCTTGTTCGTTGGTGACAGTACCTACCTGACGGTCGGTAACACTCACATAGGGCATTCCCTTATGCGTCTTGGCATCAATAACCTTGCCGCTGAATGTCCATACAGAGTCGTTCTGTGCCATCATCTGCAGACAGCACAGCATAGCGATTGCAAATATGAGACATACCTTCTTCATCCTTTTATTTAATTCGTCTTACTACTTGTTGCCTTTGTGATGTCGGTAGCAAAGATAAGAGGAACCGCGGAGGTTGTACTTGTACTAAGATAATTCTTGTTCTGATTATTATCGAGATACACAGCGCCTATGACTATCTGGCCGGCAACAAGACCGCTGGTTAGCTCCTTATAGCCCATAGAGGAATAATTTGAATATGTAGCAGCCCAGAAAACTGCAGATACCGTATGGGTCTGGCCATTAAGGAACACAGGATAGTCGACCTTCTGCGGAGCGAGATAGAATCTTATGTATGAGTCGAGGCTATAGAAACCGATGTAGCACTCTACGTCGCTTACGGGATTCTGCTCTTCCAAGGCAGTGCGGAGCTCATTGTCAGTGATGGTGCCGGCGATGGCCTCTGCAGGGAGTTCCTTTACTATGAGCATGGTGTCGGCAGTAACAGTCCAGTCGATATCTATCGTGTCAGTACCGTAAGTGTTCAGATCATTGATGAGGACCGGATAGATCATCTTTCCTGAGAATTCACCATGTATGGCATCAAAGCACTGGCCTATCTGTGCTTTGGTGAGACCGTTGTTGTTATTGTTGTTGTCGTCACTCTTAAGACATGACGTAAAGCTTAAGGCAATAATACAGCCAAGAGCGAAAAATGCAGTTAATCTTTTCATTTTACTTTTTTACCTTTTTATTTTTATCTTATGAATAATAGTTCGCGATATTTGGGGAGAGTCCACAGACCGTCTTCTACAATCATCTCCAGGGCGTCACACTCCTTACGTATGTCCTCCATCTTCGGACATACAGTATCGTGATATGATATCGCACGCTGGTGGATGTCGGTGATGCGGTTTGCCACGCGACGGGCCTCCGTGAGATCCTCTACAAGACTCTCTATGCGCTCTGTACGTTCGGCAACCTCCTCAATGAGTTTCATGTTACGTGAAGAGAGGCGCTCGGCCTTCTCTGCCGGGAACACATCCTTCATGCCCTGCACGTTCTTGATGAGCTGCGACTGGTAATGGGTAGAGACGGGGATGATATGATTCATCGACAGGTCACCCATCACACGTGCCTCTATCTGAACGGTCTTCACGTAGGTCTCCCATTTCACCTCATTACGGGCTTCGAGCTCCTTGTGGTTCATCACCTTGGTGCTCTCAAACATAGATATGCTCTCTGGGTCGAGATAGTGCTCGATGATTACAGGCACGGACTTCTCTACGTCGAGACCGCGCTTGGCTGCCTCTGCTACCCATTCCTCGCTGTAGCCATTGCCATCGAAACGGATGGGCTTACACGTCTTGATGTCTTCGCGCAGCACCTCTACGATAGCATGGAACTTTGCAGTATGGCCGGAGCCTTTGGAATATTCGGGCAGGTCTGAGTATTCGGCAATCTTCTGGTCTACTCGTTTCTTGAATGAGATGAGTGCTTCGGCCATTGCCGCGTTAAGGGCTATCATCGCTGATGCACAGTTGACGCTGGAACCAGGGGCACGGAACTCGAAACGGTTTCCTGTGAAGGCAAATGGAGAGGTACGGTTACGGTCGGTATTGTCAACCTCGAGATTAGGAATCTGAGGGATGTCAATCTCCATACCTTTCTTACCCTTGAGGGTGATGAGCTCATTGTTCTCGGAGTTCTCAATGTGGTCGAGCAATTCGCTGAGCTGTGTCCCGAGGAACGAGCTGATGATGGCTGGAGGAGCCTCGTTGCCACCAAGACGATGTGCATTCGTGGCACTTACGATAGAGGCCTTGAGCAGTCCGTTATGACGATATACTGCCATCAGAGTCTCAACGATGAAGGTCACGAAACGCAGGTTCTCTTCTGGGGTCTTGCCTGGAGCATGGAGCAGGGCACCGTTGTCGGCGGTAAGACTCCAGTTGTTATGTTTTCCCGAGCCGTTGATGCCATCGAAGGGTTTTTCGTGAAGCAGCACACGGAAGCCGTGATTGCGGGCCACACGTTTCATCAGCGACATCAGGAGCATGTTATGGTCAACGGCGAGGTTACACTCCTCGAAGATAGGAGCAAGCTCGAATTGATTGGGGGCAACCTCGTTGTGACGGGTCTTACATGGGATGGAGAGCTCCAGAGCCTGAATCTCTAGATCCTTCATGAAGGCCTGTACACGATCGGGGATAGTACCGAAGTAATGGTCGTCCATCTGCTGGTTCTTGGCACTCTCATGGCCCATGAGTGTGCGGCCAGTGAGCATAAGGTCGGGACGTGCAGAATAGAGACCCTCGTCGACGAGGAAATATTCCTGTTCCCATCCGAGATTCACCTTTACCTTATGCACGTCGTCATAGAAATAGCGGCACACGTCGGTAGCGGCCTTGTCAACGGCATGCAGGGCTCTTAGCAGAGGAGCCTTATAGTCGAGAGCCTCACCGGTATATGCGATGAAGATGGTGGGGATACAAAGGGTATCATCAATGATGAACACAGGCGATGTAGGGTCCCAGGCAGAATATCCGCGAGCCTCGAAGGTGTTACGGATACCACCGTTGGGGAATGAGCTGGCATCGGGCTCCTGCTGTACGAGTAGCTTGCCGCTGAAGTTCTCTACCATACCACCCTTGCCATCGTGTTCTACGAAGGCATCGTGTTTCTCAGCAGTACCCTCAGTGAGAGGCTGGAACCAGTGGGTGTAGTGTGTTGCCCCCATCTCCTGGGCCCACTGTTTCATGCCGGCAGCCACAGCGTCGGCTATGCTACGGTCCAGACGGGCTCCATTGTCGATGACATCGATGAGCTTCGCATATATGTCGGCAGGCAGGTATTTGTACATCTTCTGACGGTTGAACACATACTTGCCGAAATATTCTGAAGGACGCTCTGAGGGGGCCTTCACATCTAAGGCCTTTTTCTTGAAGGCCTCTTCTACCACCTGAAATCTTAAGTTGTTTGACATCTTTACCTTTTTACCTTTAGAATGTTGAGATGGTTACGCCTGCAAGGACATATGCCTTCTGCAGATAGGGATTGACATTGATCTCTGCAAAGACGGGCAGTTTGAAGTATTTGAATTCGAAGTTCTTTGTTGCCCTGACAGATGCCATATTGCAGGTGAAACCCTCACCGTATTGATAGAATTTCTCTGTTACATCAATATCACGAAGCAGGCCCTGAACCGTTCGTGTGACTGCACTACCTGCACTCTCCATTGGGGATATGCCCACTCTTGCATCCCAGTCGAGACCACCAGCCTTGAAGGGAACAGAGAGCTCGATGTAAGTTGAGTAGGCTCTTTTGCCATTGATCTTGAAGTCATTGCCGGCAAACATAGTATATGCCTGAAGGGAGAAATAATCACAGGTGTAGCCGAGGTTGGCTTCAAACTGGTGAGGACCGTGGGAGTCGTAATAGAAATAGCGGTTCTTTTCATCCACGTCTTTCGTCCAGTAGTCGATAACACCGATATTGAATCCCCAGCGTGAGTAGCTCAGGGTGACGTCGAGGTCTTCTATGTCGTCGTCTTTAAAGCCTGTACTTGCAGCTGCTGTCAGCGACAGCCCCTTCCAGCTGATTCCTAATGACGGCTGAATGCTGAAGTCAGCCATATCCGTACCACGCCACATATATTTGCTTACAAGGTCGAGCCCGGCCTGAGCATGAAATTCCTGATTGTCGTTATCTTCTGCTGATACTGTTGCCGGCAACAGCGTTATGGCCATAAGAGCCAATAAAATGATTTTCTTCATATTTGTATTTGTTAGTCTAAAAATCTCTTTGTTATGTCTGAATATGCATCGATGCGGCGATCGCGTAGGAAAGGCCACCAGCGGCGTACTTGCTCAGAGTGGTCGATGTCGAGTTCTACGATGATGCTCTCCTCATCGTCGGTAGAGGCTTCGTAGATGAGCTCTCCCTGAGGTCCGGCAACGAAGGATGTTCCCCAGAACTGTATGCCACCAGTACGACCGCTAGGGTCGGGCTCATATCCAACACGATTGACGGTGATGACAGGAAGACCGTTGGCAACAGCATGTCCGCGCTGTACTGTCTGCCAGGCTCCGCGCTGTCGTTGCTGTTCCTCTAGGGTGTCGCTCGACTCATATCCTATCGCTGTGGGGTAGATAAGCATCTCGGCTCCCTGAAGGGCCATCATACGGGCTGCCTCAGGATACCACTGGTCCCAGCATACAAGTACTCCAAGACGTCCTACTGATGTCTGTATTGGGTGGAAACCAAGATCACCGGGGGTGAAATAGAACTTCTCGTAATATGCAGGATCGTCGGGGATGTGCATCTTACGGTATTTGCCTGCTATAGAGCCATTGCTATCGAGAACAACTGCTGTGTTGTGATACAGTCCCGGAGCACGTTTCTCGAAGAGTGAGGTTACGATGACCACACCGAACTGCTTTGCCAGTTCCCCGAAAAGTCTCGTTGAGGGACCTGGGATGGGCTCTGCGAGGTCGAAGTTGGTGACGTTCTCCTCCTGGCAGAAATAAAGTGAGTTATGCAGTTCTTGCAACACAATAAGTTGGGCACCCCGTTTTGCGAGGTCGCTGATACCTTCACACAGACGGAGAAGGTTGTCTTTAGTGTCGGCAGTATTGTGCTGCTGTAGGAATCCTATCTTCAGTTCTTTCATATTTTCGGAAATTGCATAGTACAACAATGTAATGAGCCGTGCTGACGGATGACTGGACAACAGTCAATGCCTATTATCTCCCTATTGGGGAAAGCTTCGCCAATAATCCTCAAGGCCTCGTTATCGAGGTCTGGCTGGTTGTATGTGGGACAGAGCACGGCATCGTTGATGATGAGGAAATTAGCGTATGTCGCAGGAAGGCGGTCTTCACCATCGTAGATTGGACGTGGCATCGGGAGCTTCATAAGACGATATGGCTTATCTTCAAGAGTGCGGAAACTCTGTAGTTGAGCCTCCATCTTCTTGAGATCGTCGTATTGCTCATCCTCCGGGTCATCACAGCCCATATATAATAATGTATCGTCAGGACAGATACGTACGATGGTATCGATATGTCCGTCGGTATCGTCGCCTATGAGATTACCATGGTCTATCCATAAGACACGCTCTGCACATAGATCTCGCTTGAGACGTGCCTCTATCTCCGCCTTTGTCATCGGTTGGTTACGATGAGGGGCAAGGAGACATTGGCTTGTGGTTAATATGGTACCTTGTCCGTCGCTCTCTATAGAACCGCCTTCAAGCACAAAATCAAGGCAGTCGGTATATTCGCCCGCAATCTCGCCTAAATTGTATATATGGCGGTTTATGGCATTGTCAAGAGTCGATTCGAACTTCTCGCCCCAGCCATTGAACTTATAGTCGAGCAGACGCCGGTGCCCGTTATCATCAACGAGAGAAATAAACCCGTGATCACGAGCCCAGGTGTCGTTCGTGGGACAAATAATTTTAAGGCAATCCGGAGCAGTATCTTCGGGTGCTACTACGATAAGACGTTCGCGACGGGCTATCTCACGGGCCATAGACTGATAGACAACGATGATATCGTTGAGTATCGGAGCCCAGTCGGTATCGGCATGCGGCCATGTGAGCTGCACACCTTCCTGTGGCTCCCATTCTGCAGGTAGTCGCCACTGATGAAGGGCATTTTTCTTGTCTATAGTCATATTTTTGCCGCAAAGATACAAAATAATTAAGAATTGAGTGTTGAGAATTGAGAATTATTTGTATTTTTGCACAAAGATTTTGATATTTTGCGATGTTGGAGGTAAAAGATGCGACGATAAAGATGGGTGAGCAGACTCTGATGAGAGGACTCTCATTCATTGCGCAAGATGGACAGATAACGTGTATAACCGGTCCTTCAGGCTCGGGAAAGACGGCTCTTATACGTACGTTGATGGGTTTTCTGCCAGTAGGTGAAGGCTTCGTTAGTGTTGACGGTGAGTTGCTCACCGTTCGCTCTGCCAGTGCTTTCAGACAGATGATGATTTATCTTCCACAGAATATGCAGACGTTGAGACATCAGCTTTATGAGCCGGTTTTTACTGTCGCCGATGATCCGGAATATGGCGTATGGGATACTCAACTGCCTGATGTGGAGGATGAAAAGTCGGCTGAGGTGTTGTCTCATGAGGAAATCTTTTCTCTGGCAGAGAAGACGCTTATAGAAGGAAAGGATAAACCTTTCGTGATAGCCGATGAGCCTGCAGCGATGCTGACTCCGGAATTTGCCGAGAGGATTCTGTTGCTGCTTCAGGAACAGGCGAGGGCAGGGAAGACTGTTGTTATCGCAAGCAGAATACCGAATATCATCGCAAGTGCGGAAAAAGTGATAGAAGTGAAAAGTGAATAGTAGTATGGTTTTACATATTGTTTTGGCGGCCCTATTGTTGGCGATTCCTGGAGGAATACTGTATCTGTTAGACAGGAAAATGCTCGGAAGTTTCTTTATCGCTACCGCAAGGATGGTGGTGCAGTTGTTAGTGCTTTGTCTGATGGTGTGGGGACTTATGAAGTATGACAGATGGTGGATGAGCCTTCTTTGGGTAGTGGCGATGACAGGATATGCGGCATTTATAGCGAAGCAAAAGATTAAGAGTGTCAAGAGCGGTATGATAATGCCTATAGGACTTGGACTGTTGGCTGGAATATTATCGGTAGGACTCTATCTGTTGCTGTTCGCTTTGCCTGCGGAAAAGGCTTTTGAGTCAAGGTGGTTCATCCCAGTTATGATGCTGCTTTTAGGACATTCGCTAACAACGACGATGCGAGGGATGAATACTTATCTCTCGGCTCTGAAGACTGACGCAGAACAATATGAGTTTCAGAGGGGTAATGGGGCGAGCCATCTGAAGGCCGTGATGCCTTTTGTACGTAGAGCTTTCTTGGCAGTAATGTCGCCTACAGTGGCAAATCTTCAGTCCACAGCTTTATATTCAATGCCTTTGCTATTATGTGGATTCTTTATTGCAGGAGTACAACCAATGAATGCTTTTGTGGTAATGGTAATGTTGGTTGTCGGATGTGTGTCTGCATCGGTAGTTTCGTTAGTGACTGCATTGTGGTTTGCTGACAGAAAACTCTTTGATTCCTTCGGAAAACTGCGATAGAAAGGTTAAAAACGCTTAATAAATAGTTAGGACGGGCTTAAATCCCGTCTTTTCTTTGTACCTTTGCAGACTGAAATAAGCATAAAGCGTGAAAATAAAGGAAGTATTGAGCGCCCTTGAACGATTCGCGCCTCTGCCCTTGCAGGAAAGTTGGGACAATGCTGGCTTGCAAGTTGGATTGACAGAGACGGAGGTTTCAGGGGCATTATTGTGTCTGGATGTCAACGAGAAAATCGTAGACGAGGCATTGCATAAGGGTTGCAACCTCATTGTGAGCCATCATCCTCTGCTGTTTCGAGGTCTGAAGACTATCAGTGACCTTACAGACGTGCAGCGCACCGTGATGAAGGCTATTGAGAATAGGGTATGTGTAATCTCGATGCATACCAATATGGACAATGCTTCTGGTGGCGTGAATTTCAGAATTGCTGAAAAACTGGGGTTGAAGGATATTACATTCTTTGCATCTAAGACTGTTGATGGAATAGAGGCGGGGAGTGGTGTTATCGGAAATTTTTCGGAGTCTATGGCGGCAGACGACTTCGTGATAGCAGTAAAGAAGGCTTTCGATGTGGAGTGCGCTATGTGCAACGAGTTGCTTCACAGACCAATACATAAGGTGGCTATCTGCGGTGGAGCAGGGGATTTCCTTCTCGATGATGCTATCAAGGCTGGTGCCGATGCGTTTATCACAGGAGAGATGCATTATCATCAGTACTTCGGATACGAACAGAGAATTCAGATATGTGTGATAGGTCACTATCAGAGTGAGCAGTACACAAGTGAGATTTTCAGGGATATCATAAATGAGGAATGTCCTGATGTGAGGACTTTTATCGCTGAGACATGTACGAATCCTATCTTGTATTTGTAAACAAAAAGGTTATTATTATAAACAATAAA
Source organism: uncultured Prevotellaceae bacterium (assembly GCA_902776935.1). Classification (GTDB taxonomy): domain Bacteria; phylum Bacteroidota; class Bacteroidia; order Bacteroidales; family Bacteroidaceae; genus Prevotella. The sequence continues at coordinate 35,801 of CACYRS010000010.1, forward strand.
TCGTAAATATAATTATGGCAAAGAAAGATCCTACAGACTTGTCGGTTGAAGAGAAATTGAAGACTCTCTATCAGCTGCAGACAGCACTGTCATCTATTGATGAGAAGCGTGCTTTGAGAGGTGAGCTGCCTTTGGAGGTACAGGACCTGGAAGATGAGATTGAAGGTCTTACCACTCGTGTGGAGAAGATTCAGAACGACATCAACGAGTTTGAGCGTGCCGTTGTTCAGAAGAAGGGTGAGATCGCTGATGCAGAACAGAGTGTAGCTCGTTATAAGAGTCAGCTCGATGAGGTGAAGAACAATCGTGAGTATGACACGCTCTCTAAGGAGATTGAGTTCCAGACGCTCGAAATCGAGCTTTGCAACAAGAAGATCCGTGAGGCATCAATACGTATTGCTGAGAAGAAAGAGGAACTGGCGTTGAACCAGCAGACTATCGCTGAGCGCAAGGAAGATCTTGAGGTGAAGAAGAATGAACTTGAGGAGATCGTGGAAGAGACTCGTGCAGAGGAAGATAAACTGAAGGAGAAGGTTAAGGATCTCGAGTCTAAAATTGAGACTCGTCTGCTCACTTCTTTCAAGCGAATTCGTAAAAATGCGCGTAATGGCCTGGGTGTTGTCTACGTGCAGCGTGATGCTTGTGGCGGTTGTTTTAACAAGATTCCTCCCCAGCGTCAGCTCGACATTAAGATGCATAAGAAGATTATCGTTTGCGAGTACTGCGGACGTATTATGATTGATCCAGAACTTGCAGGTGTTAAGCTCGATAAGATGGGGCTTGAGGAGAAGAAAAAGACTCGTAAGCGTGCGATTCGTAAGACTGCTTCGTCTAAGAAAGTTGATGATGCCAGCGATATGGAATAATACTTTGTTTAAAGTTAATAATAATTATGACCTGTCATTCTTTTATGAGTGGTAGGTCATAATTTTTCGTAATCAGGTATATCTTCGAGAAATAAACATTTTTGATTTTCATAATCCATCTTGCAACAGTAGTGTTGTATACCGTTGCTGACAATCAGATAGTCAACCTTTAATAGAAGGTTATATATGGATATCTGTTGGAAGACCTTTTGTTGAATTGGTATAGTAGGGGCTTTGTATTCGATGATCATTTGGGGGCGCGCCATCCTATTATATAATATGGTGTCGCAGCGAAGACGCTTTGCTCCAATCTGTAGTTCGATCTCGTTGCCGATAAGCCCTTTGGGATATCCCTTATGCTCAACAAGATAGTGAACGAAGTGTTGCCGTACCCATTCCTCTGGTGTCAAAGCAACATATTTGCGACGCAAAAAGTCGAAAATCATACGCTTTCCACACTTCTCGCTGATTTTTATTTCGTATTGTGGTAGGTTTAATCGAAACATTTTATTATCTTTGCACCTGCAAAAGTACAAATAATAATTGTAAATCAAGCATGGCGGAACCAAAAAATGTCAGTTTCGACAGTATTATGAGCGACTTGAGGGAACGAAAGTTCTCTCCAGTCTATTATCTTATGGGTGATGAACCCTACTATATCGACCTTATTTCTGACTATATTGCAGAGCATGTCTTGCTGCCAGAGGAGCGTGATTTTAACCAAACTATACTCTTCGGCAGTGATGTCAATGCCCCGCAGATAGCCGATGCTGCACGCAGATATCCTATGATGGCGGAATATCAGGTGGTGATAGTGAAAGAGGCTCAGAATATCAAGAATACAGAGGCTCTGGAGAAGTATTTCAAGCAGCCTATGCCTTCTACAATACTCGTGATGTGTCACAAAAACGGCAGTATAGACGGACGTAAACGTGAATATGTGAAGTCTATTCAGGGGTGTGGAGTGCTTTTTGAGAGCAAAAAACTGAAAGACAAAGAACTTCCTGCGTTTATTGAGAAGTATCTGAAGAACCGGAATGTTGGCATAGACTATAAATCTACTCAGATTATTGCCGACTCTATTGGTGCAGACTTAAGTCGTCTTACAAGTGAACTTGATAAAGTGGTACTGTCGTTGCCGGAAGAGGATAGGAGAGTGACCCCTCAGGTGGTGGAGGATCAGATTGGGGTAAGTAAGGAGTTTAATGGTTTTGAGCTTCGTGATGCGATTGTCAACAGAAATGTTTACAAAGCAAATCTGATAATAAAATATTTTGACGATAATCCAAAGGCGGGAAGTATCTATTCGTTTCTCCCAATGCTCTTTAATTACTTCCAAAATCTTATGATTGCTTTTTATGCGCCAAATAATAAGAGTCAAGAGGGTGTAGCAGAGTGGTTGGAATTGAGAAATTCGTGGGCTGCGAAAGACTACATGACCGGTATGAGAAACTACTCTGGAATGAAAGTGATGCAGATAATCGGTAAGATACGTGAGATTGATGCCAAAAGTAAGGGTTTGGATAACCCAAATACCCCTTCAGGAGAGCTAATGAAAGAATTGATTTTTTACATTTTGCACTAAAAAGAGGGGATTTCTTGAGCTAGAATTTCTTAAAATGGCGTTCTTCGTGAACGCTTTTTTTATGCCCAAATGCCCTATAATCAGGGGGTTCGGAAGATTTATACCCCTTCAAAATTTGCGTATTTCTGGCTTTCGTCCAGTTGTTCAGGAATACGCGAGAAATGACGATTTTTCGAAAAATCGGGGAGAGGAGATTTTGTCTTCACATTCATTAAGATTTAGAATTTCTAATATCGGGTATTAATTTTAAAACCAAATACAACATCATTGTTGTTTTGAAAACCGATATTTAGGATTGATGCATAGATTTGGAATTTAAAAGTTTAAAAACAAATAATTAAATTTTGTGATTCGAATTTGCATATTCATTATTATGTAAACTGCATTTCTTTACTATAAGTTGCAGAATATCAGTGCTTTATAGTAATTTATTCTAATTTACTACATAATATAAAGCAATATACAGAATGAATTCTGCATATTGGGACAAATATAGGTTGATTTAGAATAAATACCTGATTCATACCCAGTTATTTGTGAAAAACAATTGCAATTTTTCTTTGTAATGAATTTGTCTTTTGATTTTTGATTTGTAATTCTAAATCATTTTTCGCTTATGAGTCTCTTTGTGTTTACAAATATGAAATTGCAAATTAAAATTATAAAATCTTAAATCCTCTCTACGTTTGTTGGTTATTCCATTTTTTTGTTTTACCTTTGTAAACTGAAAGAAAATAAGGCAAAATGCCCTTTAATCACTTACGATAAGAAAATGAAAGATCGAATTCGTCAAATTATGGAGTCTCAGCATATGACTCAACAGGTGTTTGCTGAGTTTATTGGAGTGGGTGCTGCTACCCTCAGTAGTATATTTAATGATCGTACCAGGCCAACCCTAAACATCGTAGAGGCTATTAAAAAGAAAATTCCCAACATCAGTACAGATTGGTTGATGTTTGGCTCTGGTGACATGTATCTTCAAGATAATAATGCACCAGCAGGTAGTCAAGATAGTGATCCACAGGGTTCGGAGAATCGCCAGGGATACTCACCAATGTTCGATTTTAATGAATCTCCTGCTCCTACCCTCCCAAATGGCTATCCTCAGCAACAGAATATTAATAGTGTAAAAAGTACACGATCCGAAATAGATCGAGCTGAAGTAAAATTCATTGACAAACCTCAACGAAAGATAGTAGAAATAAGGGTCTTTTATGATGATCAGACCTTCGATACTTTTGAACCCAAGAAGAAATAAGATTTTGTTGTTTCAAATAAAAGTAGTACCTTTGCATCCGAAAGTTATAAAGGTACTATTTTTATGAAGAAGTATTTGCTCGACCTCCGTGTCAAGTCTGTGGAGCAGATTCATCAGCGTTATGTTCTTATAAAACTCACTGATGACAAGCCTCTGCCTGAGATGTTGCCTGGACAATTTGTAGAAATACGTGTTGATGGATCTCCAAATACGTTTCTTAGACGTCCTATCTCTATCAATTTTGTAGATATAGAAGCCAATGAATTGTGGCTTCTTGTTGCTGCCGTGGGTGAAGGAACAAAGAAACTGGCTCTTTTGAAGCCTGGTGATATGCTTAATTGTTTGTTGCCTTTGGGTAATGGCTTTACTATGCCACAATCTTCAGAAGAACGTATATTGCTGGTTGGCGGTGGTGTTGGCGTGGCTCCATTGTTGTATATGGGTGCCCAGATGGCGAAAATGGGCTGTATACCTACATTTCTCTTAGGTGCCAGAACTGCCAAGGATCTGCTTATGTTGGATATATTTAAAAGTTATGGGCGTGTGTGTGTGACTACAGAGGATGGTTCTGAAGGCGAGAAGGGTTTTGTTACCAATCACTCTTTGCTGCAGAATGAGAGATTCGACCGTATTGCCACCTGTGGCCCAACTCCCATGATGAAGGCTGTAGCCCGTTATTCCCGTAAGGCTCAGACAGAATGTGAGGCATCGCTGGAGAATCTGATGGCATGTGGACTTGGAGCCTGTCTCTGTTGTGTGGAAAAGACCACAGAGGGTAATCTGTGTGTTTGTAAGGATGGACCAGTGTTTAATATTCGGAAATTATTATGGCAAGACTAGATGTAAAGATAAAAGATCTTGAACTGAAGAATCCTGTAATGACAGCTTCAGGAACCTTTGGTTATGGACTGGAATTTGCTGACCTTATGCCCCTTGATGGCATAGGAGGTATTATTGTGAAGGGTACTACTCTTAAGCCTCGCGAGGGAAATGACTATCCCCGTATGGCAGAAACGGCAAGTGGAATGCTTAACTGCGTAGGACTCCAGAATAAGGGCGTGGATTATTTCTGCGAGCATATCTATCCTCAAATAAAGGATATCAACACAAATATGATTGTGAACGTTAGCGGTTCTTCACCAGAGGATTATGCTGAGTGTGCAGCACGTATTGATGCCTTGGAGAATATTCCTGCCATCGAACTGAATATCTCATGTCCAAATGTTAAGGATGGGGGAATGGCTTTCGGCGTAACTTGTGCTGGTGCTTCGAGTGTGGTTAAGGCCGTTCGTGAGAGATATCGTAAGACTCTTATTGTGAAACTATCGCCCAATGTTACTGATATCTCAGAGATAGCCCGTGCAGTAGAGGCGGAGGGAGCCGACAGCGTGTCGCTAATAAATACTCTTATGGGTATGGCGATAGATATAGAGCGGCGTAAGACACTGCTTAGCATTAACACAGGTGGTCTCAGTGGTCCTGCGGTAAAACCTGTTGCCCTGCGTATGGTTTGGCAAGTGGCTAAGGCTGTTAAGATACCTGTTGTGGGACTTGGTGGTATATGTAATTCTAAGGATGCAATAGAGTTCCTTATGGCTGGCGCTACGGCGATAGAGATTGGTACAGCAAATTTCCTCGATCCTGCAGTGAGCATAAAAGTGCGTGATGGCATAAATGAGTGGCTCGATAGTCATGGATGTAAGTCAGTTCATGAGATAATAGGTGTGATTGACTGATAAAAAGAAACTGAGGGCTACCAATCGGTAGCCCTCAACCAACACAAAAACTAAACTAGACTTAACTAAAACAATATGGGATTTATCACAAACCCCTCAATTGCTTTTGCAAATATAGTGCAAAATTTCTAATCTTCCAAGTTTTCTGCGAAATATTTTGCAAATAAGGTGCAATTTTCACAATTTTATGGTCTTATTAAGCAGGAAATGGTCCAAAATGGTCATTGCAGCCATTGCTTCTACGATAGGAACAGCTCTTGGTAAGACACATGGATCATGTCGCCCCTGAGCCTTCAGAGTGGTGGGATTTCCATCAATATCAATGGTATCCTGTTGGGTGAGAATCGTCGCAACAGGTTTGAATGCCACACGGAAATATATGTCCTGTCCATTGGAGATACCTCCTTGTATTCCTCCGCTGTGATTGGTCTTTGTAGAGTGCTGAGAGGACTCCTCTGAGATGGGGATAAAGATGTCATTCTGCTCTGATCCTCTTGCCGTTACTCCGTCAAACCCCTCACCATATTCAAATCCTTTTACGGCATTGATGCCAAGCATTGCAGCACCAAGGTCTGCATGTAGTTTTCCGAATTCTGGTTCTCCAAGACCTGCCGGACATCCCTTTATCACACAGGTGATTATGCCTCCAATAGTATCCCCCTCTGCCTTTACCTGGGAGATGAGCTCTTCCATCTGGTTTGCCTTTTCTGTATCAGGACAGCGTACGGCATTGCTCTCTGTCTTTGAGAGGTCATAGAGATGATAGTCTCTGTCAAGTGAAATATCTCCCACCTGTGACGTATATGCCTGAATGATTATGCCCAGTTGTCTGAGTACAAGTTTTGCAAGAGCACCACCCACACAACGGCTTATCGTGATTCTTGCAGAAGAACGGCCTCCACCACGATGGTCGCGCGTACCATATTTATAATAATAGGTGAAATCTGCGTGGGAGGGACGGAAAAGGTCTCTCATGTTATCATAATCATGTGAGTGCTGGTTGGTATTGCGAACAATAAACCCTATAGGGCAACCAGTAGATTTGCCTTCAAAGACCCCACTAAGCAGTTCTACCTTATCTGGCTCGTTTCTGGAAGTGGTAATCTTGCTCTGTCCTGGACGTCTACGATTTAGTTCCTCTTGGATAAACTCCATATCGATATCTATCCCGGCAGGCATTCCGTCTATGACGCCACCAATTGCCTCCCCATGGCTCTCGCCAAAGGTTGTCAGCCTGAATATATGCCCAAACGTATTCACCTCTTTCTTATATCTTCTTATCTCTTAATGACAATGTCCGCAGCCGCATCCTCCGTCATGGTGGTCGTGGCCGCATCCGTCAGCACATCCCTCGCAACTTTCGCCTTCACCATGATGATGTCCGCATCCGCTGCAACCTCCGGTGAGAAGTTTTATCAGATGTTGTACCTCATCTTCTGTAGCCTCACGATTTTCTATCACCTTTCCAGTGAAGTTGAGTGTTCTACCTGCGAGAGGGTGGTTGGTATCTACGGTAACACCATCTTCTTCAATCTTGACAACCTTTGCCATAAAATGGTTCTCCTCATTATCCATCAGAGTGATTACTGCACCCTCGTAGATATTGTCGTGGTCGAAATGTCCGTTGATAGTGAATGTCTCACGAGCAATCTTATGTACACCTTGTGGCTCGTATTCGCCAAAAGCTTCTGATGGCTGGAGCGTGAAGTCGAAATCACTGCCAGTCTCGAGAGCTATAAGATTCTTCTCAAAGGAATCGAGAGCGACACCAAAGCCGGTGATAAACTGAAAAGGACGGTCCTCTGAGGTCTGTTCCTCGAGTTCTTTCTTGCCTTCTACCACAGTATAGAGTTGGTAGTTGACTGTAATAAACCTGTTTTTCTTATCCATATTATATATAATAATGTAATCGGCTGCAAAGATACTAATAAAAAACGAGATATTGTTGATTTGGGTCAAAAATAAGACTGTTTGCGCACACAATTTTCCGTAAACGCTTGCGTAAACCGAAAAATCGTCGTACCTTTGCAACGTCAAAAGACATTAGGATAACAAATTTAAGTTTAAAGTAGGGGCATCAGGATAACAATTAAAACGCCCCGAGTAAAAATTAAGAAAGGGTAAAAAGATGAAAAAGATGATTTTGACAATGGTTGCAATGCTTAGTATGACAATGGCATTCGCAGAGAACGAGACCGCAGCAAGTGTAAACAATGTCGAGGCTTACGACATGAGCGTAAATATGAACAAACTCTCAGATGCCTTGGCTCTTACAGTTGATCAGGTAGAAGCAGTGGCTGAGATTCACCACACCTTCGCAGCTGAGATGATGTTCGCTGCTCAGTACAACAACGATGTTCGCAAGACTCGTGTTAACGACGCCATTGAGAAGGATGTTAAGTGGATGCGTTATGTTCTTAACGACAAGCAGATGCGTACTTATCTCGTTCTGCTGAACGCAACAATTAACAATCGTGGGCTTAATAAGTAAGAAAAGACAAGTTATTAACCATTAAAGAAGGGGCATTCCTTAGGGAATGCCTCTATTTTTATGCCAAAAACTTGCATATATCGGATTTTTTTGTTTATTTTGCAGCATAAATCGTAAAATCTTTAAAAATATGAAAGTTATAAAGTATGTTTTGATGACGATGGTTACTGCAGTTCTCGTTAGTTGCGGAACCACCAACACAGTGCCCATTACAGGCAGAAAACAGAATCTGATGGTGACAGACGGTGAGGTACTTAGTCTCTCCACCCAGCAGTATCAGGAGTTTATGAAAACAGCTAAACTCTCAACAAATCAGGTTAATACTGCGATGGTAAAGAGAGTAGGGCAGAATCTTGCAACTGCAGTAAATAGTTATCTGGCACAGAATGGAATGTCGAATGACTTGCAGTATTACAATTGGACATTTAATCTCGTTCAGGACAATCAGGTTAACGCGTGGTGTATGCCTGGAGGTTTGATTTGTGTATATGAGGGATTGCTGCCTGTAACCCAGAATGAAGCATCACTGGCAATAGTTCTTGGTCATGAGATTGCCCATGCTGTGGCTCGTCACTCAGCAGAACAGATGAGTACGCAGATGAAACAACAATATGGCATACAGTTAGGTTCGATGGTTGCTGGTGCTCTGGGAATGGGTACCAACACTCAGTCTATTGTGCAAGCTATTGTGGCTCAGGGTTTTAACTTTAAGAATCTGAAATTTTCACGTGATCACGAGAACGAGGCTGACCACATGGGACTTATCTTTGCAGCAATGGCAGGATATGATCCTAAGGTAGCTACAGACTTCTGGAAACGTATGGCTGCACAGTCAAATAACCAGACAGCTGAGTTCCTTAGCGATCACCCAAGCGATGCTACTAGAATTAATAATATTCAGGGTTGGATGCCAGAGGCATTAAAGTACTACAAGCCGAAGACAACAACAGTATCAACAAAGAAGGCAACCACAACGAAGAAGACTACAACGAAGAAGACCACAAAGAAATAATAAAAACTAAAGGGGTTAAGTGAAGAACTTAGCCCCTTATTATTTTAATGTATTCATCGTAAGGTATATATCGTCCTCCCATTGTTTTCAAGTGTGGGGTTTCGAACTGGCAATCAATAAGTTTACCTCCGTTCTCCTGCATCACCTGAGCCAGATGGATAAGTGCAAGTTTCGATGCACTTGGCACTAAAGAACACATACTCTCACCAAAGAAGGAATTGCCAAGAGTAACTCCATAGAGTCCTCCAACGAATCTCTCCGTGATATATTGTCCGTCGCGTAATGGGAGTGGTCTGTCGAGTTTCTCAAAAACGGCCACACTCGTAGCAAACCCTTGTCTGTACATCTCTTTATATGCCTCAGTCATCTCAGGTCCCAACCATGCATAGTCTTCATGAATGCGCAGTTGTCCGCAGGCGTTTATCACACTACCAAAAGCCTCTCCGATGGCAACTCGATATTTTCCTTTATTCATTAATGTACGCATGGAGTGGGAGATATGTATCTCGTCAGGAAAAATGACAAAACGCTGCAATGGGCAATACCAGTATATATCCTGATGTCTGAAGGCATACCAAGGGAAGATTCCGTAAGAGTAGGCGAGTATCAATCGGTCTACACTCAGATCACCTCCTACAGCGATACATCCGTCTTTATCGCCAAAATGAGGATCAGGGAACCAAAGCTTATCGTCTAACTGTACAACCATCAGCCTATAGACAATTGAGAATCGGTAATCTTTATCTGTATCTTTCCACCCTTCTTCAACGAACCGAAGAGTATCTCTCGCATAAGTAGCGGTTTTAGTTTTCCTGTGATAACTCGATCCATCTCTCGGGCTCCATATTCTTTCGTAAATCCCTCATTCAGAAGATATTCAAATGCATCGTCAGAGAGTGTCATCTCCACTTTCTTTGCTGTCAGTTTCTCTTGGAGCTCACCTAGTTTCTTGCGGAGTATGAGTGTTGCCATCGTCTTGTCCATATCATTGAATACTACTGTGCCTGATAGACGATTGATAAACTCTGGCTTGAATGTTTTCTTTACCTGTTTCAACATAGCCTCACCCCGTGACACATTACCAGAGAATCCAATATTCGCCTGTGCTGCAAACTGGGCTCCGGCATTTGACGTCATGATGAGTATCACATTACGGAAATCTGCCTTACGACCTTTATTGTCGGTGAGCTTAGCATAGTCCATAACTTGTAAAAGAATATTGTAGATATCCTGATGGGCTTTTTCTATCTCGTCAAGTAGTAGGACACAGTTGGGAGTCTTACGGATAGCATCTGTCAAAAGGCCTCCGTCTTCATACCCCACATATCCTGCAGGTGATCCGATAAGTTTTGCTACAGTATGCTTCTCTGTATATTCGCTCATGTCGAAGCGCAACAGTTCGATACCCAGTTCCTTTGCCAATACCCTGGCCACTTCTGTCTTTCCAACGCCAGTAGGCCCGACGAATAATAATGATGCCAAAGGTTTGTTGTCATCGAGAAGTCCTGCTTTCGACATCTGTACAGCCTCCACAACCTGGCGCACAGCCTCGTCCTGGCCATATATCTTATTACTGATACGCTCATAAAGAGTCTCAAGAGCGGCATTGTCATCTTCTTTCATTGCAAGAGCGTCAACCTTGCAGGTCTTTGAGAGGATGTCGGCAATAAGAGCCTTGTCTACAGTCTGCCTTTTCTGACTATATATGGGATGCATCTCACGATAGGCTCCTGCTTCATCTATAAGGTCGATGGCTTTGTCGGGAAGGAATCGCTCGTTGATATATTTTGCACTGGCTGTAACAGCAAAATCAAGGGCTTTATCAGCATAATACACGCCATGATACTGCTCATAATTCTTTTTCAGTTGTTTCAGAATCTCCAGCGCTTCTTCCTGAGAAGGCTCTGCAATATCTATCTGCTGGAATCTGCGCACCAGGCCTTTGGACTTCGAGAAATGACGATTGTATTCTTCGTAAGTTGTGGAACCGATAAAACGGATATTGCCTGCTTCGAGATATGGCTTTAACATATTCGAGGCATCCATAGTACCCTCGCTGTTGCCTCCTGCACCAACAAGATTATGTATCTCATCGATATATACGATATTATTGTCTGCCTCGCTGGTAATACCATCCATCACCTCCTTGATACGTTTCTCGAAGTCACCACGAAACTGGGTTCCTGCTAACAGAGTACCCAGATCCAATTGGTATATCTTGCTTCCTTTCAGACGTTTGGGCACGTCCCAACGGTTGGATGCGATAAACTCTGCCAGACCATATACGAGTGCTGTCTTGCCCACACCAGGTTCTCCGATATGCAGGGGGTTATTCTTTTCCTTACGACAAAGTACCTGTATCGTACGCTGCAACTCTTCTTTTCTTCCTATCAAAGGGTTATGGTTCTGATATGATTCGTTGAGACATGTAACAAGTCTTCGCCAAGGTTCTTTCTCATTATTATTATTTGAGGCATTCTCCTCATTATCCTCGAGACTGATTGTATCATGATCGTCTTCATAACGGGCCACAAGCATCCTAAGGAAATCTTGCTGCCAGTCGCCAAGAAGGTTTTTCAGCAGATGGGCCACAAACGATTCATTGAGTTCTATTATTCCTTTTACGATATGTGGCACATAAATGAGGTCCGCACTGGAATTCTGTACGATGCGCACAGCTGTTCCCAAAGCCTCACGTAACTGAATGCTGGTGCCGGCATTGTAATTGCCAAAATTCTCTGGCACCTTTTCCATCTTCTCGAAATAGTCACGCAGGCTATTACAAACGATATTAATGTCTACATTACAGTCTATCAGCGCCATATTAAACTCATACTGCTGGGTAAGGGCATAAATGAAATGTTCAGGCGTGGTGAATTCATGCCTGTATTTCTGCGCCACCTCATGCATCTTATGGAAGGCCTCGTTAACTTTTTGTGTATAGTATATTTCCATTTCGTTCTTATTCTTCTGGTTCGTATGTCAGTCTGAGAGGGAAACCTTCGCTTTGGGCCATATTTGTGGCCTTGTCTACTTTAGACACAGCGATGTCATAGCTGTAGATCCCAACTACCGCTTTGTCAGAGTGATGTACCTTGAGCATCAGAGCCTCGGCCTCGGCCTCACTCTTGAAAAACACTACTCGCAGTATCTTTACGACAAACTCCATCGTGGTAAAGTCGTCGTTGTAGATGGTGACTTTCCATCTGCGCGGTTCATCGAGGTCGACACGTCGCCTTTCTCTCGTTACTGATTGTTCTTTTGCCATATTGTCTGCAAAAGTACATAAAAAAAATCAAAATCATCAATTGATACATTGTTTTTGAGAAATTTTTCGTAACTTTGTGCCCATAATAGCAAATAAACAATAATCGTATGAAGAAAAATCTCATTTTAACTCTATGTCTTGCTGGTGGACTCATGACAGTCTCTGCCCAGACAAAGAATGGCGGCATCTCACAGCAGATGTTGCAGGACATTCAGAAAGAGCAGTTATCTAAACCCACAAACAAAGCGCTTCTTAATGCCATCAGTGGTTTAAGTATCGATGATCTGGCAAAGAACTATCAGACAGCTGCCCGTCCTATAGACAACAATTTCAGTATCGAGACCCGTAAGCAGAGCATAACTAACCAGAGATCCTCTGGACGCTGTTGGATGTTCAGTGGCTTGAATGTGCTTCGTTCTAATTATATGCAGCAGCACGACTCTGTCAGCATCGAGTTCTCACAGGCTTATCTCTTCTTCTGGGATCAGCTTGAGAAGTCAAACCTGATGCTTCAAGGTGTGATTGATACGGGAAAGAAACCTATAGATGATCCATTGGTTCAGTTCTTTTTCCATCATCCTATCAACGATGGTGGTACGTTCTGTGGAGTAGCCGATTTGGCACCAAAATATGGTATAGTGCCTTCTGATGTTCAGCCTGAGACATTTACCAGTAATAGTACCTCAAGGGCTCGTAGTCTTATCTCATCTAAATTGCGTGAGTTTGGTCTCGAACTGCGTGATATGGTGGCTAAGAAACAGAGTGCTGCTGCCATCAACAAGGCAAAGACAAAGATGCTCTCCCAGATCTATCGCATGCTTGAGATGACTCTGGGCTCACCCGTTCAGAAGTTCACATATTCATTTAAGGACAAGAACGGCAAACCTCTTGGAGAGCCTAAGGAGTATACTCCTCTGTCATTCTATCAGGAAGTTGTTGGCGCACCGCTTAAAGGTTCTTTTATTATGGTGATGAACGATCCACGCAGGGAATATTTCAAGACCTACGAGGTAGAGTATGATCGTCATACCTACGACGGCACCAACTGGAAATACCTGAACCTGCCTATGGAAGAGATAGAGAAACTCGCTATTGCTTCTCTGAAAGACGGACGTAAGATGTACAGTTCTTATGATGTAGGCAAGCTGCTGGATCGTAAGCGTGGCTATGCTGCCCTCGACAACTTCGACTACGGTTCAATCTTCGATACCACCTTTGGCATGAATAAGGCTCAGCGTATCTATACGTTTGACAGCGGTTCTACACATGCAATGACTCTTACTGCCGTTGACCTCGATGCTCAAGGCAATCCCGTGAAGTGGAAGGTAGAGAATTCCTGGGGTGCTGACAGTGGCCAGAGAGGATATCTTATCATGACAGCCGACTGGTTCCGTGAGTATATGTTCCGTTTGGTTGTGAATAAGAAATATGCCTCTGAGACTATCCTCAAGGCTTTCGATACAGCACCTGTCATGCTGACATACGACGATCCTCTTTTCTTGCCGGATGAGTGAAGAGTTGAAGAATTGAAAAATTGAAGTTATGAAAATAGTTAGGTCGATTGTAAATACAGCAATCGTAGCATCTGCAACGATGTTGTTCGGCGCCTGTCAACAGGCTCAGCGTGAGAATCCGCTTATGCAGGAAAGTACATTACCATTCGGTGCACCCGATTTTACAAAGATTCAGACTTCTGACTATATGCCAGCTTTCGAGGCTGCTATTCAGGAGAGACGTGATAATATAAAGAAGATTGTTGAGAATCAGGATTCTGCTTCTTTTGAGAACACCATACTTGCTTATGAAGAGAGTGGAAGGATGCTCGATCGTGTAAGTCGTGTGTTCTTTGCATTGGTAGAGGCAGACAAGACCCCGGAACTGGGTGAGATTGAGAAAAAGGTCCAGCCAATGCTTACTGATCTCGATAATGAAATCATGTTCAATAAGCAGCTCTTCGATCGTATCCGTCAGGTTTACGACAAGGAGCACGATATCATGCAGGGCGAAGACCAGAAACTCTTAGAGGAGACTTATAAGATGTTTGTTCGCAAAGGTGCTCTCTTACCTGACGACAAGATGGCGCGTATGAAGGAGATAAACCTCAAGATCTCCGACCTTCAGCAGAAGTGGGGCGATATGTTGCCTGAAGCTACAAATAATGCAGTGGTTTGGGTGGATAAGAAGGAAGACCTTGCAGGACTAAGTGAGGCTGATATCGCTCAGTGTGCAAAGGATGCTGAAAGTAGAGGTAAGAAGGCACCATACGCTATTGTTATCGTAAATACCACCCAGCAGGCTATCCTTGCCAGTCTCGATAATCGTGAGTTGCGTAAGAAGGTGTTTGAGGCATCTGTTCATCGTGCTGATGGTACAGGTAAGTTTAATACTTTCGCCATTGCCAGTGAGATTGCAAAGTTGCGTGCAGAACAGGCTGAGATCATGGGCTATCCCAACTATGCCTCATACTCATTGGATAACACTATGGCCAAGACACCAGAGAATGTATATGCTTTCCTGAGAAATCTCATCAGTCAGTATTCTCCAAAGGCCGATGCTGAGACAAAGGCTATCGAGGATTTCGCCCGTAAGACCCAGGGACCGGATTTCCAGCTCCAGCCTTACGACCGTTTCTATTACTCTGCAAAGATGAAGAAGGAACTCCTTAATGTGTCTGATGACGAGATAAAACCATACTTCACCGTAGACAGCGTCCTTATTAATGGTGTGTTCTATGCTGCAAACCGTGTTTATGGCCTTACTTTCAAGGAGCGTAAGGATATTCCTCTCTATCATCCTGACATGAAGGCCTTCGAGGTGATCGACAAGGATGGTAAGACCAAGGCTCTTTTCTATTGTGACTATTTCCGTCGTCCCACCAAACGAGGTGGAGCCTGGATGGATGGTTTCCAGAAACAGAGTCGTCAGTGGGATCAGATACCTATTATATTTAATGTATGCAACAATGCCAAGGCCCCGGAAGGAAAGCCTTCGCTGATTACGTGGGATGAGGTGACTACCATGTTCCATGAGTTCGGACATGCTCTTCATGGTATCCTCTCTGACTGTCAGTACAATCGTCTGAGCGGCACAAGTGTGGCTCGTGACTTTGTTGAGATGCCATCGCAGTTTAATGAGTCGTTTGCCTCTATTCCAGAGATCTTCGACCACTACGCTCTTCATTGTGACACTGGTGAGCCAATGCCAGCCGACCTAAAAGAGCGTATGCTTAAGAGCATCAATTTCCAGACGGCTTATGCCCTTGGTGAGAACCTTGCTGCCACATGTCTTGATCTCGCTTGGCATATGCTTCCTTCTAAGGATGTCCCCACAGCTGATAAGGCTGCAGAATTCGAGACAGAGGCTCTGCGACAGATAGGTCTGCTCAATCCACAGATACCTCCACGTTATAGTACTAGCTATTTCAATCATGTGTTTGGTGGTGGTTATGCCGCAGGATATTACAGCTATCTCTGGACTGAGGTGTTGGCTGTGAATATCGCTGATGTCTTTGCTAAGCGTGGAGCCTTGAAGCCAGAGACAGGTCAGGATATGCGCGACAAGATTCTTAGTCGTGGTAATACTGGCGACCTCATGCAGATGTTTACTGATTTCACAGGTATGGCACAGCCCGATGCATCGAGCTTGCTTAAAGCCAGAGGACTGTAAGGTATAGTTATGACAAGAGACGAATTCAAATCCTTCGAAGAGAAGTATGGGCTGACGATAGAGTTCATCCGCCATGAGGCTCATGAGCTCCATCAGAGTGTAAACCAGATATATGGTGACAATCTGCCTTACGGATTCCATCTCGACATGGTTGTGGAGATGATCAGTAAATACGGTCATCATGTTTGTGCTTGCGAGAATGATCTGCTGCCACTCTTCTTCGGAGGATTCTTCCACGATAGTATAGAGGATGCCCGTTTGTCGTATAACGATGTGATGAAACGGGCAAAGAAGATTCTCACTGACGACCAGGCTCTTATGGCTACGGAGATTGTCTATGCTCTGACCAATGACAAAGGTCGTACTCGTTCAGAAAGGGCAGGGGAGAAGTATTATCAGGGAATACGTGAGACTCCCTATGCACCATTTGTGAAACTCTGCGATCGTATGGCTAATGTGTCGTATTCATGTTCGGACGATAATGATGAGGAAAACAGAATGAAGAAGGTGTATAAGAACGAGATGCATCATTTCCTTGCCTCTATCAATCCTCACAGCACAGACATTCGATTCTTCGTTCCTGGTGAGATGATCGAGGCCCTTGCTGAGATTCTCATCAGCGACCTTGAACGTGAAGAAATCAGTCGTGAATGGAAACAAATATAGAAAAATGTAAGCTTTAACGCAATTTTTTTTGCAAAATATTTGTTTGTTTCGCAGAAAAGTGATAATTTTGCAGCCGATAACAACAAAATAGAGAGAATATGTCAATGTTGAATGCATATTTTTACGGCTTTTATTATTACTTTGCAGGATGCTGTGAAGCGGGTCGTTGCGTATAAAGTTCAACGAAGATAGAAATAGAAAATATACAACCCCGCTTCACATAGTGAAAGTGGGGTTTTTATTTAAATGATAGAATAAATAATAAAGGATAATAAAAAGTATGAAGAGGATTGCAATACAAGGACTGATAGGGTCGTTCCACGATATCGCGGCACACCTGTATTTCGAGGGTGAACAGATACAGCTGATATGCTGCGCTACCTTCGAAGAGGTCTTTGCAAATATGAAGAAAGATCCCACCATGATAGGTATGCTTGCCATAGAAAACACTATCGCAGGAAGTCTGTTACACAACTACGAACTTCTTCGCGAATCCGGCACTACCATTGTAGGTGAACATAAGCTTCATATCTCTCATTGCATCTGTTGTCTGCCAGAAGATGACTGGGACACTATTACTGAGGTTCATTCTCACCCTGTAGCTCTGATGCAGTGCCGACAGTTTCTTGCCCACCATCCTCACATGAAGAATGTGGAAGGTGAGGATACTGCTGGCTCTGCCAAGATGATTGCCGAGGGGCAGAAGAAGGGCTGGGCAGCTATCTGTCATGCTGAGGCTGCAAAGCTCTACGGACTGAAGGTGCTCGAGAATCATATTGAGGATAATAAGCATAACTTCACCCGATTCCTCGTAGTGTCTAATCCAAACAAGGCAGATATGCTGCGTCCTCTGATGGAGGCCAACAAGGCGAGTATAGTTTTCTCGTTACCACATGAGGAGGGTAGTCTTAGTCATGTCCTCGCGATACTTTCTTTCTACAAGATCAACCTCACGAAGATTCAGTCGCTGCCCATCATCGGACATGAGTGGGAGTATCTGTTCTATGTCGATGTGATGTATAATGACCTCACCCGTTATCGTCAGGCTATTGACGCAATCACCCCATTAACAAAGGATTTAACGATTTTAGGAGAATATAAAGATGGCAAACAGACCAATTAAACCTGCCGAGCGTTTGTCGCTCGTGAGCGAATACTACTTCAGCAGGAAACTGAAGGAAGTGGCACAACTAAATGCCGAGGGTAAGGATATCATCAGCCTTGCCATTGGTAGTCCTGATATGCCCCCGTCAGAGCAGACGATTGAGAAGCTTTGTGAGGTGGCCCGTCAACCAAACGCACATGGTTATCAGCCCACGATGGGAACACCAGAGTTGCGTGAGGCGATGGCAGGATTCTATAAGCGCTGGTATGATGTTGATCTCGATGCCAAGACGGAGGTACTGCCTCTGATTGGTTCCAAAGAAGGTATCCTGCATGTGACTCTCGCCTTTGTCAATCCTGGCGATGAGGTGTTGGTACCTAATCCTGGATATCCCACATATACATCTTTATCTAAGATTCTTGGTGCGAAGATAGTGAATTACAATCTTCGTGAGGATAATGGCTGGCAGCCTGATTTTGAGGAACTTGAGAAGATGGATTTGTCACGTGTGAAGCTCATGTGGACCAACTATCCTAATATGCCTACAGGAGGACGTGCTCAGCGCGCAACTTACGAGCGTCTGGTGAAGTTTGCCCAAGAGCATGGCATCGTTGTGGTAAATGATAACCCATACAGCTTTATTCTGAGCGAGGAGCATCTGAGCATTCTCCAGATTCCTGGTGCAAAGGACTGCTGTATCGAGTTCAACTCGATGTCGAAGAGTCACAATATGCCAGGATGGCGTGTGGGACTCTGCGCTACGAATGCTGAGTTTATCTCATGGATACTTAAGGTACAGTCGAATATCGAGAGCGGAACCTTCCGTGGTATCCAACTAGCTGCTGCTGAGGCATATAAGAATGATGAGTCTTGGCATCGTGAGTACAATATCAATACTTATGCCCGTCGTCGTGAGTGGGCTGAGAAGATAATGGATGTATTAGGATGTACCTATGATAAGAATCAGGTGGGTATGTTCCTCTGGGGAAAGATCCCTGCAGACATCAAGAATGTAGAAGACCTGACTGAAAAGGTTCTCCACGAGGCTCGTGTCTTCATCACCCCAGGCTTTATCTTTGGCTCCAACGGTGAAAGATACATAAGAATATCCCTTTGTGCGAAAGAAGAGAAAATCAAAGAAGCATTAGAAAGAATAAAAAAAGCTATATAATATGGAATTGGAATTATCCCCATTGAATTTACCGAGTGACAATGAACGTCCCTTCGTTATTGCAGGCCCTTGCTCTGCAGAGACAGAGGAACAAGTGATGACTACAGCCCGTGAACTGGCCATGAAAGGCTGTCATAACTTCCGTGCTGGTGTATGGAAACCCCGTACCAAGCCAGGAGGTTTTGAGGGTCATGGTGAACCAGCTCTCGTTTGGCTCGCTGAAGTGAAGAAAGATACCAAGATGCTTGTTTCTACTGAGGTGGCTACACCAGAGCATGTAGAACTGTGTCTTAAATACGGTGTAGACATCCTGTGGATAGGTGCCCGTACATCAGCTAACCCCTTCGCCATGCAGGCTATTGCTGATGCTCTGAAGGGGGTAGATATCCCAGTGTTTGTAAAGAACCCTGTTAATCCTGACCTTGAACTCTGGATTGGTGCCTTGGAGCGTCTGAATCAGGCAGGTATCAAGCGCTTAGGGGCCATTCATCGTGGTTTCTCAAGCTATGAGCAGAAGATCTATCGTAATTCTCCGATGTGGCAGATTCCTATCGAGCTGCGTCGTCGTATTCCTGAATTGCCTATCATCTGCGACCCGTCTCATATCGGAGGCCGTCGTGAACTGATTGCACCTCTCTGTCAGCAGGCAATGGACCTTGGTTTCGATGGTCTGATTGTTGAGAGTCACTGTGATCCTGATAAGGCATGGAGCGATGCT
This sequence comes from uncultured Prevotellaceae bacterium, assembly GCA_902776935.1. Classification (GTDB taxonomy): domain Bacteria; phylum Bacteroidota; class Bacteroidia; order Bacteroidales; family Bacteroidaceae; genus Prevotella. The sequence goes on from CACYRS010000010.1 coordinate 55,343, forward strand.
AAGCAACAGGTAACTCCTGATGTGCTCGACTATATTCTCTCTCTGCTCGTTATCCGTGATGAGAAGACAACTACAGAGGGAATAACTCAGTTGCGTAAGCAGATTGATGAGCTCGACAACCAGCTGATGGACCTTCTTGCAAAGCGCATGAGAGTCTGTCGTGAGATTGGTCAGTATAAGAAAGAGCATAACATGACTGTGCTTCAGGCTAATCGTTACAACGAGATCCTGAACAAACGTGGTGCTCAGGGTTCGCTCTGTGGTATGGATCCAGAGTTCGTAGCTCACGTCTTCGAGAATATCCACGAGGAATCAGTAAGACAACAGATAGAAATAATTAATAAGTAATGAGAATTCTTGTGATGGGTGCAGGAAAGATGGGAAGTTTCTTCATCGACCTGCTGAGTTTCGAACACGAGGTGGCTGTTTTTGAACGCGACCCTAAGAGGATGCGTTTTACATACAATTGTCAGCGCTTCACATCGTTCGAGGAGATTAAGGAGTTTAAGCCAGAGTTGCTGATAAATGCAGTAACCCTCAAGTATACCATTCCCGTATTCAAGGAGGTGATCCCTTATCTTCCCAAGGAGTGTATCATCAGCGATATCGCTTCTGTTAAGACGGATATGAAGGAGTTTTATGAGAGCACAGGCATGCGATATGTGTCTACCCACCCGATGTTTGGCCCTACATTCGCAAATCTGCAACAGTTATCTGAGGAGAATGCTATCATCATCAGCGAGGGCGACTATATGGGACGCATCTTCTTCAAGGATCTCTATCAGAAGCTTGGACTCAATATCTACGAGTATACTTTCGAGGAGCACGATAAGACTGTGGCTTACTCTCTTAGTATCCCATTCGTGTCTACCTTCGTGTTTGCTGCTGTGATGAAGCATCAGGATGCTCCTGGTACCACCTTCAAACGCCACATGCGAATCGCCAAGGGTGTGCTCAACGAGGACGACTATCTGCTTCAGGAAATTCTCTTCAACCCATATACCCACGATCAGGTGGCCCAGATACGTACTGAGCTGAAGGAGCTGCTCGAGATTATTGATAATAAGGATGCCGAAGATATGAAGGGTTATCTCACTAAGATACGTAACAACGTTAAGCGCGACATAGAAATCAAGCAATAGGCTATGGCAGCAGGAAAGTGGATAGGAGGAGTTATAGGATGGATGGCAGGAGGACCTTTGGGTGCTCTTGCAGGATATCTTTTCGGGTCGATGTTCGACTCTATGCTCGATGGGGTGAATAATCCAAGCAACTCAGGCACCTGGGGCTCTGGCTCAGAACGCGATACGGGCAGTTGGCAACATGGTTCTTATCAGGACTATAACCAGGCTTATCAGCAGGCATATCGACAGCGTCAGGCTCAGGGACAGAGAAACAGTTTCCTTTTCTCATTGCTTGTGCTCTCGTCGTATATCATCAAGGCCGATGGTAAGGCGATGCACTCAGAGATGGAACTGGTGCGACAGATGCTTCGTCAGAATTTTGGCGAAAGTGCTGTGTCTCAGGGAAATGAGATACTGAACAAGCTCTTCGACGAACAGAAACGTGAGGGCTGGACTCAGTTTAAACAGACTGTTCGTCAGTGTTGTGGACAGATAAACCAGCAGATGGACTATTCGCAGCGCCTACAGCTCCTTAACTACCTCGTGATGGTGGCAAAGGCTGATGGCAATGTGCCTCAGAGTGAGATAAACGCCCTTAAGGAGTGTGCTCAGTGGATGGGACTGTCTCAAAAGGAGGTCGACTCCATGCTCCATCTCTCAGGTGGAACACTCGAGGATGCTTATAAGGTACTTGGTGTCAGTCCTGATGCCTCTGACGATGAACTCAAGAAAGCCTATCGTAAACTGGCTCTAGAGCATCATCCTGATAAGGTGGCTGCTCTCGGTGAGGATGTGCGCAAGGCTGCAGAGAAGAAATTCCAGGAGATAAATGCGGCGAAGGATAGAATTTGGAAGGCCAGAGGACTGTAACGAGGTGCTGTTGCATGCTTGTTGTGCGCCTTGCTCGTCGGCAATTGTCGAGTGGCTTGTTCAACATGAGATAAAGCCTACGATATTCTATTACAATCCGAATATCTTTCCTCGTGAGGAATATGAGATCCGTAAGAATGAAAGCAAGCGTCATGCGGAGAGTCTGGGACTGACCTGGATTGATGGCGATTATGATCACGAGCAATGGCAAAAGGATGTCTGTGGACTCGAAGGAGAACCCGAAAGAGGCAAAAGATGCGAACTGTGCTTTACCCTTCGCCTTACAGCTACAGCTCAGAAAGCCAAGGAATTAGGAATTAAATACTTCACCACGACACTCGCCTCTTCTCGTTGGAAAAGCCTTGAACAAATCGAGCGTGCAGGCCACATCGCCGAACAAATGGTTAGTGGTGTCACCTTTTGGGCCCAGAACTGGCGTAAGGGAGGACTCTATGAACGTCGCAATCAACTGCTGAAAGAATTTAACTTCTATAATCAGCAGTATTGCGGTTGCGAATTTTCCAAGCGCCAACGGGAAGAGTTCGAAAGGCTAAAATCTGAATCATCTTCTCATTAAATAAGGTGAAAAACGAGGCTCAAAGTTTGTGGGTCTCGTTTTTTTATTGTAATTTTGCACCCCAAAATAATTAAGGTATTATGTTTGAGAATTTATCAGATAGGTTAGAAAGATCGTTTAAGATACTTAAAGGTGAGGGAAAAATCACTGAAATCAACGTTGCTGAGACACTAAAGGATGTTCGTCGTGCCCTGTTGGATGCCGACGTAAACTATAAGGTAGCCAAGACGTTCACAGACACTGTGAAGCAGAAGGCGATGGGTATGAATGTGCTCACAGCTGTGAAGCCAAGCCAGTTGATGGTGAAGATTGTCCATGATGAGCTGACAGAACTGATGGGAGGTAAGGCCGTAGAGCTGAAACTCGATTCTCGTCCTGCCATCATCCTGATGTCTGGTCTTCAGGGTTCTGGTAAGACCACCTTCACTGGAAAACTCGCCAAGATGCTCAAGGAGCGTCAGCACAAGAAGCCTCTGTTGGTGGCTTGCGACGTTTATCGTCCTGCTGCTATCGAGCAGTTGAAGGTTGTAGCCCAGACAGTTGGCGTGGATGTCTATACAGAGGAAGGCAATAAGAATGTCGTTGAGATTGCTCAGAACGCTATCCGTAAGGCTAAGCAGGAGAGCTACACAGTTGTCATCGTCGATACTGCAGGTCGTCTGGCTGTCGATGAGGAGATGATGAACGAGATCTCCAACCTGAAGCAGGCTATCAACCCTGATGAGACCCTCTTCGTGGTTGACTCGATGACTGGTCAGGATGCTGTGAATACGGCTAAGGAGTTCAACGATCGTCTGGATTTCGATGGTGTCGTTCTCACCAAGCTCGATGGTGATACCCGTGGTGGTGCTGCCCTCTCTATCCGTTCTGTTGTCACCAAACCAATCAAGTTTGTTGGTACAGGCGAGAAGATGGAGGCTATCGACGTGTTCCATCCTGAACGTATGGCTGACCGTATCCTCGGCATGGGTGACGTTGTCTCTCTCGTAGAGCGTGCCCAGCAGCAGTTTGATGAGGAAGAGGCCAGACGTCTGGAGAAGAAGATCCGTAAGAACAAGTTCGATTTCGACGACTTTATGGGTCAGATCCAGCAGATCAAGAAGATGGGTAACCTGAAGGACCTCGCTTCTATGATTCCTGGTGTAGGCAAGCAGATCAAGGATCTCGACATCGACGATAATGCTTTCAAGGGTATCGAGGCAATCATCAACTCGATGACTCCAAAGGAGCGTGCTAATCCTGATATCATCAACCAGAGCCGTCGTCTGCGTATAGCAAAGGGTTCTGGTACGAAGATTGAGGATGTGAACCGTCTGATGAAACAGTTCGATCAGACTCGTAAGATGATGAAGATGGTATCTGGCATGGGCAACAGCCGTATGGCCCAGATGGCCGCAGCAATGAAAATGAAGGGCGGAATGCCAAAAATGTAAGATATATGCAGTTAATTGACGGAAAGGCAACAGCAGCAGCCATAAAGGCTGAGATTGCAGAAGAGGTAAAGGAGATAATCGCCAAAGGTGGCAAACAGCCCCATCTGGCAGCAGTACTCGTAGGTCACGATGGTGGCTCAGAGACTTATGTGAAGAACAAGGTGCTGGCTTGTGAGGCCTGTGGCTTCAAGAGCACACTCATCCGCTTTGAGGCCGACATCACAGAGGCTGAGCTTCTGGAGTGTGTCGATAAGCTGAACAAGGATGAGGATGTCGACGGATTTATCGTTCAGCTCCCATTGCCAAAGCATATCGATGAGCAGAAGATTATCGAGGCTATCGACTATCGTAAGGATGTGGACGGATTCCATCCTATCAACGTGGGTCGTATGGCTATCGGTCTGCCTTGCTTCATCTCGGCTACTCCTCTGGGAATCATCACTTTGCTCAAGCGATATAACATCGAGACCTCAGGTAAGAAATGCGTCATCTTAGGCCGCTCGAATATCGTTGGTAAGCCAATGGCTCAGCTGATGATGCAGAAGCAGTACGGTGACGCGACTGTTACCGTATGTCACTCTCGTTCAAAGACTTTGAAGGAGGAGTGCCGTGAGGCTGATATCATCATCGCTGCCATCGGACAGCCTGACTTCGTAACGGCTGATATGGTGAAAGATGGTGCTGTGATAGTAGATGTAGGTACTACTCGTGTGCCTGATGCATCAAAGAAGAGCGGTTTCCGTCTGAATGGCGATGTGAAGTTTGATGAGGTAGCACCAAAGTGCTCATTCATCACTCCCGTTCCTGGTGGGGTAGGGCCGATGACTATCTGCTCGCTGATGAAGAATACCCTCGCTGCTGGCAAGAAGGAGTATTATAAGTAGTTTAGAGTGTAGAGTGGAGAGTGTAGAGCTTGCTACCGCTGAGGAGTGGTATGAAAGGGGTAACGCCTTTCGAAAAGAGTCGAAGTGGCATGAGGCCATCAACTGCTATATCCAGGCCATAGAGCTCGACCCTGATAGCCCGGCTGTTGAGGCCAAGCGAATGCTCGACGACATCATGGCCTTCTACTGCAAAGATATGTATAACCCCTAAATTGGCTCGTAAGGCAGGTTGAAGACATCGGCAACAGCCTTGAATACCACCTTTCCATCTACGATATTCAGACCCTTGGCCAGAGCAGCATCATCCTTGCAGGCTTTCTGCCAACCCTTATCTGCAAGTGCTATGGCATAGCGAAGTGTGGCATTCGTCAGAGCCAATGTCGATGTGTTGGGCACAGCTCCAGGAATATTTGCCACGCAATAATGCACGATACCGTCTTCGATATATACAGGATCGCTGTGTGTAGTAGGTCTTGAGGTCTCGAAACAGCCTCCCTGATCGATAGCCACATCCACGAGCACCGTTCCTGGCTCCATCAGTTTCAGCATCTCCTTAGTTATAAGGTGTGGAGTCTTGTCGCCAGGCACCAGCACACTTCCCACAACGATATCTACCGTTGGCAGCATCTGACGGATATTATGCTCTGACGAATAGAGGGTATGCACATTGGCTGGCGTCTCGATGTCGAGTTGGCGCAGTCTTGGCAGAGAGATATCAGCTATCGTAACGTCGGCTCCAAGTCCGGCAGCCATCATCGCTGCTGCCTCACCAACGACACCACCGCCAAGAACCAGTACCTTTGCAGGGCTCACTCCAGGCACACCACTTATCAGCTTGCCCTTTCCGCCCTTGGTCTTCTGCAGATAATAGGCTCCATTGAGAGTTGCCATACGACCTGCCACCTCACTCATGGGCTGCAACAGAGGCAGATAGCCATTAGGCAACTGCACAGTCTCGTATGCCAGACAAACGGCTCCGCTCTTCAGCATCGCGTCTGTGAGCTCCTTCTCGCATGCGAAATGGAAATAGGTAAAGAGCAATTGCCCTTTGCGAACCAGTTCATACTCAGGCTCGATGGGCTCCTTCACCTTCACAATCATGTCGCACTCACGATACACGGCCTCGATGGTAGGCAGAATCCTCGCACCAGCAGCCACATATTCGTCGTCTGCGAATCCGCTGCCCTCACCAGCAGTATGCTGAACACTCACCTCGTGTCCACGACGTACCAGTTCTGCCACTCCCGCTGGCGTCATACCAACGCGGTTCTCATTGTTCTTAATCTCTTTTGGAATTCCTACTTTCATATGCTTACGGTTTTAAGTTAAACTTTTCGATGGCAAATATACACATTATTTCTCAAAGTTCCAAATTATTATAAGATTTTTGTTATCTTTGCAGCCGATTTTAAGAGTGTATCATATCTCATGAGTAGAGAGAAAGAAATATATAAGGTGACGCTGATAGGTAGTGCAGGTAATGCGGCGCTGCTTACCTTTAAGTTCATTGCTGGCATTATGGGACATAGCTCGGCGATGATTGCCGATGCTGTCCACTCGTTGTCTGACTTCGTAACCGACCTCCTGGTGTTGGTGTTCGTGAGTATAAGTGCCAAACCACAGGATAAGTCGCATGATTACGGACATGGGAAATTTGAAACCATTGCCTCATTTCTGATTGGTATGGCATTAGTAGCTGCTGCTACCGGTATCGTGATATCTGGAGCCTTGAAACTCATCGACTGGTGGAGTGGCGAGCAGCTTGAGGCACCTGGCTGGATAGCTCTCTGGGCGGCACTCTTGTCGATTCTCATCAAGGAAATGCTATATCAATATACCGCCCGTCAGGGACGTAAGATTGATTCTCAGGTGATGATTGCCAACGCCTGGCATCATCGTAGTGATGCTTTATCATCTATTGGTGCTGCCTTAGGCATCGGACTGGCCATCTGGCTTGGACGGCGATGGACGGTGCTCGATCCCTTGGCTTCGATTGTTGTGGGTCTGATGTTGGTAAAGGTAGCTTATGAATTGCTTAAGGTGAGTATTGGCGAGTTGACAGAGCAATCGCTGCCAGCAGAAACAGAACAGGAGATAGAACAGATTATCCAGTCGTTTGCCGATGTCCAGGAGCCTCACAACCTACGTACTCGTCGCATTGGCGATCACATAGCCATAGAGGCTCATGTCCGTATGGACGGCCAGCTTCCGCTGAATACTGTCCACGAACGTGCTACCACCATTGAGCACAAACTGAAGGAGCGCTTTGGTGTCAAGACTCACGTAACACTACATATGGAACCTCTTTCTTCTAAGAGGCCCTCGCAGCCTTCGAGCACATCGCGCCAGGTGGCTTCGAAATCGCCTGTATACCAGGGGTCTGCAACATCGCCAGGCCTGTCGGAATAGTCGAGAAGCATGTGGATTTTTCCCTCAGGATCGCCTCCACAGATGCGGTTCATATTACGGATGTTCCACTCGTCCATACCTATCAGCAGGTCAAAACGGTCGTAGTCACTACGAGTCATCTGGCGCGCTGTCTTACCTTTACAGCCAATGCCGTGCTCCGCTAATTTCCGTTTTGCTGGCGGATATACCTCATTGCCTATCTCCTCTGTCGATGTCGCTGCCGACTCGATATAAAACTCATCCTCTAATCCCGCTTTCCTAACGAGATCTTTCATCACGAACTCTGCCATCGGACTGCGACAGATATTTCCGTGACATACAAAAAGTATCCTTGTCTTCTTCATTTTTTTACCTTTCTATTAGTTTGTAAATATGACCTGAGGTCTTGCGGTCTGTCTCGAAACCAAACTGCTGGTCGCTGAGAGCCCTGCCTAACTTGGCATAGGCCGTCTTGGGATCGAAGTTGACATAGCGGTTTTTCAGGAACTCGTGAATCTCTGGCAGACTCCACCATCGTCCCTCGCCAGCCTTTGGCTTACGGAAGGTCTCGCTGATCATCTCCACAAGGTCGTTGAGCCTCTGATAAGGCTCGTTCTCCTTAATCAGAGTTGCTATCTCGTCATTATCCAGCCAGAATCGCTCTCCGTTATTAAATAGGTACAGGGCCTGGGCGAAGAGCTGGCTATGATTGAGATTGTCCTCGAAATCGATGTTCTCGCCACTCTTAATCTCCACACAGACAAAACGGCGCGAACCTGTTGGGTCGACAAGAGGCTTTTGCTGGTTGGTGGTGCCGATGAATGAGGTATATCTCCTGAACTGCTTGATGGTCTTGCCGTAAGGCGGACGGAATTTCACCTCTGCAGATGACAAGAGATATTTCAGCACTATCTGCTGCGAATTGGTGGTCTTATCAAACTCGTCGATATTGATCATCGCAAACATCGTGAGGGCGATATTCAGATCGAACTCATTCATGAAGTTTATCTTGTCGTTGTAATATTCTCGCAGTTCTGGAGGCAGGATAATCTTGCAGAAACGGGTCTTGCCACATCCCTGGCGACCAATCAGGAGTGGCGTTAAGGCGTTGCCGGTCAGCTGTTTATCACTCTCGCGCCATTGGGCAACCATTCCTATGAGCCACATTCTTAGATATTTCTCCCAATGAGGTTGATTTGTAGGCACTCGCGCTGCGAGCTCCTTGATATGGTCCTCTCCATTCCATTTGGGGAGTCTGTCGAGCCATGCGTTAACAGGGTCGTACTGTTCAATGCGGGTGGAGTCGATGAAACGGTTCACGTCTCTGTCCCAAGATTTGAGCCCCAGTTCTGTGGCCCTCATCGTCATATCGTTGCGCACCTCCTCTGTCAGAGGCTTAAAACTCTGATCGTCAGAGTATTTCTCACGATACTCGGCCACACCAGTCATCAGATTCTTGCGCATCTCGAAGTTCTCGTTGAGGAAGATTTCTGTCTTCATCATCTGTATTGTGTCCTTTGGGATAGCCGCCTCAAGGGGCTTGATCTTGTGTTTCTTCAAATATTCTTCCTGAAGAGTGACTGCATAAACTATTTCGAAGGTCTTTTTTACCAGCAGTTTGTCTGTATTCAGCACAGGATGCTCCATCGTCATGCCCTGAGCATAGGCCAAAGGGATGCCCTGATTAAGACAGAGTGTCGCTATCTGCATCAGCAATGTCTCCAGGCGATCCTCGTCGGGCAGCTCGAAATAATGGCCCAGGACTACCCCGACGATAAACTCCCACTCCAATCGATATGTTCGCTTAACTGTACGTCCAGGCATGAGCCGGTCACTCTCCCATGAGATGTTAACAGGCTGAGGCACATCGTGTTTCTTCGTATCTGCATAGAAAGGACGGGCATCAGGATTGAACGCCATCTCAGGGTCGGCACTTACATAAACGACCCTGTCAAGACGGGGTTCCATATACTCGATATCAAACCCGAACTGGTTCATATATGCCCTTCTCGCTGTCTGATACAGATTCTTGTGGAACTGCCTTATTTCCTCTTCATCACTTGGTAATCTGTTCCCCTCCACATTCTTCTCTGGAAACAACTCCCCCCTACACACAATCTTCACACTCTTTCCCGATGCCCCCAAGAAACACATCATCGTCTCCGGCATTTTCTTAGCCTCGTCTCTTACCGCAACGGCCTTTTCATAAGTCGGCAGGTTATTCAGCTCCACTACTACCAGTCCATTATAGGCCAGTATCCTTCGCTCATCCTTATACCTGTCCATCTCCTGGGCAAAACATATCCGCTCTATCTTTATTCCCCCCTCAAAACCTGTCAGTATCTCTCCGTCTTCCTGACGCTCTGGCTGCATAATATGGTACACCTCTCTTATATGAGTGACGTTTTTCTTTCTCCAGCCGCTTTTTATGGCATAGGCAATCTCTTCGAGGCTGAAACGGGTGATAACTTCCTTGTTGTTTCTGTTTTTAATTAGAGAAATCTTCATTATATATTTGTTTTTTGTTGTAATTTGGTTGCAAAGATACAAAATAAATAGCATTTTTCAAAATTATTTTTGAGAAATTTTAAAAATCATCCGACATCCGACATAACTTTTATATTAAATGCTTTAATATCAATTATTTATATTAAGAAATATTTTTGTTTATCCGACATAAAACCGACATATATCCGACATACTTCTGACATAATATCGACATAATTGCCAATATACTACCTCACAAAACTGCTTATTGCCGCTCGCAAATCCTATACATAATACTTGCTTTTAAATTCTCTAGAGAATCTAAAGCTAATACGCCTACTAACAATTGCTATATAGGCATCTAACCTCTAAATTCTCTAGAGAATATACTTGCGATATCTGATGTTACCTTTGCTAAACAGTAACATCGTAATGACTGCTATACTACCAGACAATATAAAAGCCATCAGGTAGCATCATACATGATAAATGACGGAAATATGCTATATTTATGTCGGAAGTATGTCGGAAGTATGTCGGATATATGTCGGTTTTATGTCGGTAACTAATTTTATAACTATCTAATAAACAATTAAATAATAGCGATTTATGTCGGATATCGGATGATTTTACGATTTTCTAATATTTTTCTTAATATTTTTATTATGATGATAGCACAAAATCTTAAATAATATTGTTTTTCCATAGTTTGTTACCGATTCTCTAGAAAATATCGTATCATTGCCTCAAAATATGATTGCTTATGAGATACAAGATTAAGAAAGAGACAAAGCCAACCCTACAGACATACGGCAAATATAAGGCTGTAGCAGTTCACAATCAGGTAATCGAGAGCCGCCAGCTCTATGAAGAGGCCTGTCGAGGAACATCTTTGAGTGCTGGTGTTCTCGAAGGTCTTATGATGAGTGTTGCAGAAACCGTTTATCGCCATCTCCGCATGGGCGACAAGGTACGACTCAAGGAGTTTGGCCTCTTCAAACTTGAGATCGAAAGCGAGAAAGTCGACAATCTCAAGGATTTCCGTGCCCAAAAACACATCCGAGGTGTCCGTCTTCACTTCATCCCAGAGAGCTACAAAGGCTCACCAGAGTTATACAAGGACATTACCTTTGAACGTATCAAAGATTAGTCTAGATGCACTAAATTTGTTCTCAAAATAAAAAACAGCACAATTTGATACTTAAATCTTGCTTACTATGAACACGCTCAGATTGATAACTGTCAATCAAGTAAAAAAGTCCACCGTTGAGGACGATGGACCAGGACCTAATGTTTTCACAACGGAATAATCCTTATTGTGATTTGCTAAAAATTAGTGCTGCAAAGATAAAGTTTTTCTATGAAAGTACCAAATATTTCAAAAGAAATTTGTACTTTTGTAGCATAAAAACTAAATAAACGATAAATATGAAGAAGATTCTTGGTTTGGATTTAGGTACAAATAGTATAGGATGGGCAGTTGTTGAAAGAGATAACGATAATGGCCGTATCATTAAATCTGGTAGCAGAATTATCCCTATGGATGCTGCTACTCTTGGCGATTTCGCTAGTGGCAATACCAAGTCGCAAACTGCAGAACGAACCTCAAAACGTTCTGCTAGGAGAATGAGAGAGCGCTTTCTCCTTCGTAGAGAAAGACTGCATCGGCTTTTACACATTCTAGGCTTTCTGCCTAAACATTATGAAGAGAAAATCGGTTGGGATTTGGATAATGACAGAAAGCATTATGGCTCTTTCATCGAAAATGAAGAACCCAAAGTTGCATGGATTAGAAACGAGGAAAAGAAATATGAATTCATGTTTCAATCTTCATTCCATGAAATGCTTGAAGATTTCAAGAAATATCACCCGGACATTCTTTCTGACGGCAAAAAGATTCCATACGACTGGACACTGTATTACCTTCGCCAAAAGGCGTTGAGTCAGCCAATCAGCAAGGAAGAACTTGCTTGGATTATTCTTAATTTCAATCAGAAGCGAGGCTACAACCAACAACGAGATGAAGTACTTGAAGCTTCTGACGATAAAAAAGAGGAATACAAGTGTCTTACTGTACTCAGCGTAACTCCAGATGAAGATGCTAAGGGCAAAGATATTTGGTACAATATCCGTTTTGAGAATAGCGACATTGTCTATCGAAGAAAAAGTAAGTATCCATTGAATTGGGTCGGAAAGAAGCGCAACATTATCGTTACCACCAAACTTGATGAAGATGGTAATCCGAAATTAAAGAAAGACGGCAGCATTGATTACAGTGTTAAATCGCCAAATGATGATGACTGGACATTGCAGAAGATTAAGACAGAACAAGACCTTAAAGATTCTCATCAAACTGTCGGCCAGTTTATATATGCTGCATTGTTGGCAAACCCATCAGAAAAAATAAGAGGCGGAATAGTCAGAACCATAGAACGTGACTTCTACAAAGAAGAACTGGAAACGATTTTGAAGAAACAAAGTCAATTCCACGCTGAGCTAAAAGATCGCAGTCTATATGAAAAATGTATAAATGAACTTTATCGCAATAACGAGTCTCATCGTAATAATATTGCCAAGAATGATTTCGTCTTCTTAATCTTAGAGGATGTCTTATTCTATCAGCGCCCACTGAAAAGCAAGAAATCACTTATTGATGACTGTCCTTATGAAAGCCATCAGGGTATTGACAAAGAAACAGGAGAAATCTGTACTTACCCCTTAAAGTGTATTGCTAAATCAAATCCATATTTTCAGGAATATCGCGTTTGGAAATTTATGTCCGATCTGCGCATTATTGCTAATACAAAGGAGATTAATGGGCACATTCATACTGACGTCGATGTCACAAGTGAGTTCATACCAGATAATGAAAGCTGGAGTAAGATGTTTATTTGGCTAAATGACAAAGGACACATTACTCAAAGCGACATGTTGGCTTATTTGGGAATTAAGAAGAAGGAACAAAGCAAGTACAGATGGAATTTTGTAGCAGACAAGCATTATCCAATGAATGCGACACGACATGCCATCTTGAACAGAATGAAAGATGATGAACTTTTGAGCAGAGAACTGGAACAAGCCATTTGGCACCTACTTTATTCTACAACATCAAAAGCAGAGATTGATAAATCGCTTTCGCCATCTGATACCCCTAGTTGTATATACACAAAACTTATCGAAGCTGGTTTTTCTGAGGAATCTATTGAGAAAATAAAGACTATAAAACTACCAGACGAAGGTTATGGTGCCTATTCAGAAAAGGCAATCAAGAAATTATTGCCACTGATGCGCTGTGGTAAGCTATGGGATGAAAAAGGCATTCATCCCTCTACCTTACAACGGATTGATGCTTTCTCGAAAGGAGAAGGCATGGATGATTTTTCAGAGAACGTGAATCAGCGGTTGTCCTCAATGAGCGTAATCGATTCTTTCCAAAGATTGCCTGAATGGTTAGCTTGCTATGTAGTTTATGGAAAACATAGTGAAGCCAATGATATAGTGAAATGGAAATCGCCTGATGATATCAATATCTATCTCAACAACTTCAAACAGCACTCACTTCGTAATCCTATAGTTGAGAGTGTGATTTTGGAAACCTTACGAGTTGTAAGAGATTTGTGGAAGCGATATGGAAATATTGACGAAATCCACATTGAGATGGGGCGTGAATTAAAGAATCCAAGTGACAAAAGAGCACAAATTACTAAGCGTGTTCTCGAAAATGAGAACACTAATGTAAGAATTAAAGCTCTACTTGCAGAATTCTTGGCTGAAGAGTACAAAATAGAGAATGTAAAACCTCATTCACCCAGTCAGCAAGATCTGCTTCGCATCTATGAAGAAGATGTTTTGGCGCATAACGAGCCTGATGATGAGCTAAAAGACATCATTAATAGTTTGTCGAATCCCACCAAACAGCCAACGCGCACTCAAGTGCTTCGATACAAATGTTGGCTCGACCAGAAATATTGCTCACCTTATACTGGGCAGCCAATACCTCTATCACGCCTGTTTACTTCTGATTATGAGATTGAGCATATCATTCCTCAATCAAGATATTTTGATGACTCTTTCTCAAACAAGGTTATTTGTGAATCGGAAGTTAACAAGCTGAAAGACAATCAGCTGGGCTATGAGTTTATCAAACAGCATCATGGTCAAACAGTTCAATTGGCTTCAGGGAAAATGGTCAGAGTTCTGGAAGTCGAACATTATGAACAATTGGTAAAAGATAATTTCGCTCAAACCAAGAGAAGGAAGTTGTTAATGGATGACATTCCAGCAGAATTCATCCAACGCCAACTCAATGATAGTCGTTATATAAGTAAGGTCATAAAAGGCCTGCTATCAAATATTGTAAGGACTACTGATGAGGATGGCAATCTCGAACGGGAAGCAATTTCAAAGAACGTCATTACCTGTAACGGTTCTGTTACCACAAGACTAAAGCGCGATTGGGGACTTGGCGAGGTTTGGAATTTCATAATCCTTCCACGCTTCCAACGCCTCAACGAATTGACTGGCCGAAATTGCTTCACCACTTTCAACACTCATGGAAATGAGATTCCTGCTATGCCTCTTGAATTACAGAAAGGATTTAGCTTTAAGCGTATAGACCATCGCCATCATGCATTGGACGCTATCGTTATAGCATGTACGACAAGAGAGCATGTTAATCTGCTAAACAACGAATCTGCACTTCCTGAGCATCAGGAAATGAAACATGCACTTTCTCATAAACTACGCAGATGTGAAGAAATCGTTATCAATGGAAAGAAGCGCAGGATATTCAAAGAATTTATCATGCCTTGGGCATCATTCAAGAATGACACCCTTTTATCACTCCAGCAAATTGTGGTAAGTTTCAAGCAGAATCTTCGTGTTCTGAATCAGGCCACGAACCTATATACAAAGTATGTGAATGGACAGAAGACGCTATCTGCCCAACATAGTTCAGACCACTTTGCTATTCGTAAATCATTGCACAAGGACACTGTGTTTGGACATGTTAACCTTCAACGTAAGACCACCATCAAGTTAAAGGATGCACTGAAGGATGTCAATCGCATTGTAGACAAACGCCTCAAGCGAAAGATTAAAGAGCTGCGGTCAAAGCACTACAATGACAAACAACTGCTTGTCTACTTCAAAGACTATGCCTACGAATGGAAAGGATATGATTTCAACAAAGTAGAGGTATTCTATTTTACTGACGAAAAAGAACCAATGGTTGCTACTCGATTCTGCAACGACCTCGTTAGCATATTTAGTGGTAAAACAAAAAAACAAGATGTGGAAAAAGTCATTGCCCAAATTACAGATACGGGCATCCAGAAGATTCTCACCAATTATCTGAACGAGAACCTTGATAAGATAGAGTATGCATTTTCCGCAGAAGGATTGGAGCTGATGAACGAGAATATTGCTAAATATAATAATGGCAAGCAGCATAAGCCTATCTATAAAGTAAGGCTAACTGAGACTTTGGGACAAAAATACCAAATAGGAATAACTGGTAACAAAGCTGCAAAATATGTAGAAGCTGCAAAAGGAACGAACCTTTATTTCGCAGTTTATCAGAACGAGGAAGGTTCTCGTATATATACATCTATTCCACTCAATATTGTAATTGAAAGATTAAAGCAGCACTTATCTCCCGTACCAGAGCGTAACGATAAAGGAAATAATCTACTTTTTTATCTTTCACCAGGAGATTTGGTCTATATTCCGACGGTAGAAGAAAGCAAATTCAATATTGATACTATTGCTAACAATAGGATATACAAATTTATAAGTAGTTCTGGATATCAAGCTTTTTTTGTTCCTTACAATATCGCAAATCCAATTATTCAAACGACTGAATTAGGCAGTAATAACAAGTCAGAACGTGCTTGGACTCATGAGATGATTAAAGAAATATGTTTACCATTGTTCATTAACCGTATAGGTGAAATAAATTTGAAATGATAAAAAAGACCCTTTGTTTCAGTAACCCTGCTTATCTCTCGTTGCGAGATGCTCAGTTGGTCATTAAACTGCCTGAAGTGGAAAAGGCGGATAACCTTACAGAGGACTTCAAGAAAACGGCAGAGGTAACACGTCCTATAGAGGATATTGGCGTAGTGGTACTTGACCATAAGCAGATTACTATCACGCAAGGGGCACTTGAAGCCTTGCTTGAGAACAATAGTGCTGTTATAACCTGCGACTCTAGTCACATGCCAGTTGGGCTACTTCTGCCCTTGGCTGGCAACACGACTCAGAACGAACGTTTTCGCAATCAGCTTGATTCTTCATTGCCGTTGAGAAAACAGCTGTGGCAGCAGACTATGCAGCAGAAGATTGATGTTTATGCTTCTGCAAAGATACTAATTTTTTAGCAAATCACAACTATACGCGGTCATCGTAGATTACTTCCTGGATGTTTATGCTTCTGCAAAGATACTAATTTTTTAGCAAATCACAACGTTTTTCAACATGTTAGACTTCTTTTTGGGATGTTTATGCTTCTGCAAAGATACTAATTTTTTAGCAAATCACAACGAAAGATCACATTTCTTTTGTACTTCTTATGATGTTTATGCTTCTGCAAAGATACTAATTTTTTAGCAAATCACAACTTGGTAGATTGCTCATATCCATAATTAATTGATGTTTATGCTTCTGCAAAGATACTAATTTTTTAGCAAATCACAACATCTCGTCGCTCCGTTTGTCGGAGTCTCTAGATGTTTATGCTTCTGCAAAGATACTAATTTTTTAGCAAATCACAACTGTGTTGGCTGGTAAGATTAAAAAATACTTGATGTTTATGCTTCTGCAAAGATACTAATTTTTTAGCAAATCACAACTCTCACGTTCAGACATCATTCTGAACATCAGATGTTTATGCTTCTGCAAAGATACTAATTTTTTAGCAAATCACAACGACGCGTGATTATGAGTCTAATTGGTGGAAGATGTTTATGCTTCTGCAAAGATACTAATTTTTTAGCAAATCACAACCTATCGGCACAACCACAGGCACAGCAGCTGGATGTTTATGCTTCTGCAAAGATACTAATTTTTAAGCAAATCACAACAAGACCCCTGCCATCGCTGCACGTCGCGCCGATGTTTATGCTTCTGCAAAGATACTAATTTTTTAGCAAATCACAACTTCGTGCTAAACCTATGGTTACCTCTCCTTGATGTTTATGCTTCTGCAAAGATACTAATTTTTTAGCAAATCACAACCTGCTCCTAGTGCTAATCCCGCTGTTGGTGGATGTTTATGCTTCTGCAAAGATACTAATTTTTTAGCAAATCACAACAAATTAAGTAATGATGTAGCCGTGACGGGAGATGTTTATGCTTCTGCAAAGATACTAATTTTTTAGCAAATCACAACCTGAAATTTATTCGCATCCTGCCTTTGCTCGATGTTTATGCTTCTGCAAAGATACTAATTTTTAAGCAAATCACAACTGTGTTGGCTGGTAAGATTAAAAAATACTGATGTTTATGCTTCTGCAAAGATACTATTTTTTTAGCAAATCACAACGTGTTGCTAATATTGGCTATGGTCTTTTCGGATGTTTATGCTTCTGCAAAGATACTAATTTTTTAGCAAATCACAACTTGAGCGCAGAGGTGGTGACCAAGGCAATCGATGTTTATGCTTCTGCAAAGATACTAATTTTTAAGCAAATCACAACGTAAAGACAGCGAAATATATTAAGCTGTTAGATGTTTATGCTTCTGCAAAGATACTAATTTTTTAGCAAATCACAACCTCTATGCAGATAACTGCTTCATCTATATTGATGTTTATGCTTCTGCAAAGATACTAATTTTTTAGCAAATCACAACTACATAATTCCTTTATGGTGCTTAATGCCGATGTTTATGCTTCTGCAAAGATACTAATTTTTAAGCAAATCACAACATGTCGCTGTTGCTTGCAGGCTCAACGAGGATGTTTATGCTTCTGCAAAGATACTAATTTTTTAGCAAATCACAACTGCGGATGTTCCGTCAGTGTGGAAACCCATTATCTCCTTATTTGACATAACTCTCTATAGTTTTAAATAATGATTCATTGACAAGTTCTTGTCCATTTCTGGTTCAAAGATACGAATAATCATATAAAAAAACAAATTTCTTCGTTTATGTTTGAATATTTTTTCCTAAATTTGCCGACGATATAATTAAATATGTAGGATATGAACAAAATTAAGATAGTAGTAGGTGATATCACGACATTGGAAGTTGATGCGATTGTGAATGCGGCAAACAGGTCGTTGCTGGGTGGCGGCGGTGTGGATGGTGCTATCCATAGGGCTGCTGGTATTGGGTTGTTGAATGAATGTCGTACACTTGGTGGTTGCGAGACTGGACAGAGCAAAATGACGGATGCTTATAACCTGCCCTGTAAGAAGGTGATTCATACCGTTGGACCTGTATGGTTTGGGGGTAATAACCACGAACGGGAACTACTTGCTTCTTGTTACGACACAGCCATGCGTCTGGCAGAGGAGAATAATCTGAAGAGCATCGCTTTTTCTTGTATCAGTACTGGTGTCTATGGCTTCCCCAAGGCTGAGGCGGCAAAAATCGCCCAACGTGTGCTGAATGAGCATCTGAAGAACGGCTATGATGGAGAGATTATCATCTGCTGCTTCACAGAGGCAGATGCCAAGTATTTCATTTGATAAGCTTCAGGATCTGCTTCTCTGAGGCATGGGGGAGGAGAGACTTAAAATGGACGAGGATACGATCGAAGGATTCTTTTGGAGTGCGAGGGCATTCAAATGATGTTAGGCCATGAAGTTGCTCAGGTGTTGTGAGCAGAGACCAGCCCCAGCCGTATTCTCGACCATGCTTATCTGTGGGATATACGAAATCCTCAGTTATTATTCTGCAAGCCATCTGGAGACGGGTGACGTAGCTGTCGAAGCGGCTCCGCATCTTAGGCCCATTAAATCCACAGGCAGCACGAAGTTCGCGAGTAATCAGAGGGCCTTGCTCCTGTAAGGTAAATAAAATTGCCTCTTCGATAGAACCCTCTGATGGTGCTGGATGCTGATGGCGACGATAGTTGCAGAAATCAGGCCACCACTCGCGACTAATAAATCCAGCTTTGCCTGCAAAGAATTTTCCATAGACGCAGTCGCTTTCCGTAATGATCGGGCCTTTCCACTTCCATAGCGGCCAGTCCCACCCTCCATCAGGTAGCATCACGTAACGGCAGTCATCAGATACCATCTCCTCAGCAGAATATCCACGAATACCACTATCCAAAAGCGGCAGGAAACCGATCTCCAGGATCAGTTCTATCATCTGGGCACTATTGTATATCTCTCGTTGCTGCATGTTATATTCTTTTATCGACAGCGCAAAGATACTAAAAAATTTGTATATAATTTGGAGTTTTCGACTTTTTTGTTTAATTTTGCCCTCAAAAGAAAAATCATGATGCTAAAGAAGGCATGGATAATAGTAGTGCTGCTGGCAGTTCTGACAGGATGTTCGTGCAGCGGAGACAAAGAGGGCGGGGAACCTGTCGCCCAATATCAGAGCATCGACACGGTGCCGATGCTGATAATGCAGATACAGCAGTGTTCTCGATTGTACGCTACAGAGATTCACGTTCATAAGATAGTGACCCACGATGATGTTGTGAGTCTTAAGGGTACTTTGCTGAAACAGGATATCGATATAAAACTCCCGTTGGGTGATCGTAAGATTGCTATCCCTATGGACGCCACGCTGAAGGCATATATTGACTTCAGCAATTTCGGCCCTTCGAACATCGAGCGTCAAGGGGATAAGATAACTATTGTGCTTCCTGATCCGAAGGTAGAAATGACCAGTTCGAAGATCAACCAGAAGGCCATCCGAGAATATGTCGGAATAGCGCGATCACATTTCAGCGATGCTGAGATGAGCAGCTATGAACAACAGGGACGTCAGGCAATCATCAACAGTATTCCTAATCTTGGTATTCTGGAAAGGGCCCAGCAGAGTGCTGCCAAGACTCTGATACCACTTATAGAACAGATGGGGTTTGAAGAGCACAATATCACCATCGCATTCCGTAAGGACTACAATCGGAATGACCTTAAAAAACTATTGAATGTTGGACGATGAGCAGGGATAGGAATAATAAGGAATCACGTATAAAGCTGATGGTCAAGTTGTTAGCGCTTGTGGCTTTCATCTTGGTTTTCTGGTGGTTGGCCTTTGCTGAAAAGGATAATCACTTGGAATTAGGCGTTAACAGCGACATCAACATTACCCCTCAGCAGATTCAGCTGATCAAAGACATCGGAGAATGGGAGTTTCTCTCTGTCAGTAATGAGGAGCTGGTAGATACAGTAAGGAAAGGTCTCTTTTCTGACGACCATCTGGTACGTATATATTATGGTACACTACGTCTGGGTATCGATCTGAACAAGGCAAAGAAAGGATGGATAAAGACCCAAGGCGATTCTGTGATGGTGACACTCCCCAAGATAGGGCTGCTTGACAAAGACTTCATCGATGAGGCCCGTACGAAGGCATTCTATGAATCCGGGAGATGGACAGCAGCTGATCGGGAGGCTCTCTATCGGAAGGCAAATCGACAGATGAGAGCCCATTGCCTGACTCCCGAGAATCTGCGCTGTGCTCAGGATAATGCTGACCAGCAGTTCCGTAAGATGCTGAAAGCTATGGGATTCAACTACGTAAGCATAGACTTTGAGCGCTAAATATAATAAGGAATAAGAAAAAAAGAAAAGAAAAAAAGGTTTTTCTTTGGCACTTTGCTTTCTTATTTGTACCTTTGCAGCCAATTTAGTTAGTAATAATGCATTAAACGACTATATTATGGCAAAATTGAAAGGCGCTATTGTGGTTGATACCGAGAGGTGCAAGGGATGTCAGTTGTGCATCATCGCTTGTCCCCAGAAGGTTATCGCCCTGGCCAACAAAGTGAATCTGCACGGATATCCCTATGTGGAGGCAGTCAACGAAGAGGCCTGTGTAGGCTGTGCTTCGTGCGGCATCGTCTGCCCAGACGGATGTATCACCGTGTATCGTAAAAAAGTGGAGGACTAAACTATGGCTGAAGAGAAAAAAGAAGTTGTATTGATGAAAGGCAATGAGGCTATCGCCCATGCTGCTATTCGTTGCGGATGCGACGGCTATTTCGGCTATCCTATTACTCCGCAGAGTGAACTTTGGCAGAACTGAAGCCTTGGGAGACTACCGGTATGCAGGTGGTTCAGGCTGAGAGCGAGCTGGCCTCTATTTATATGGTCTATGGCGCTGCCGGTGCAGGTAAGCGTGCGATGACCTCTTCAAGTTCTCCTGGTATCGCCCTGATGCAGGAGGGTATCACTTATATGGCTGGTGCCGAGGTGCCGGGTGTGTTTGTGAACGTTCAGCGTGGAGGTCCTGGTCTGGGAACTATCCAGCCTTCGCAGGGTGACTATTTCCAGGCTACCCGTGGTGGTGGTAATGGTGACTACAAGGTGATTGTGCTGGCTCCTTCTTCTGTTCAGGAGATGGCCGACTTTGTTGATCTTGCCTTCGAGTTGGCATTCAAGTATCGCAATCCTGCTATGATTCTGAGCGATGGTGTCATTGGTCAGATGATGGAGAAGGTTGTTCTGCCTCCATTCAAGCCCCGTCGTACTGACGAGGAGGTTATTGCCCAGTGTCCTTGGGCTTCTACTGGTAAGCCAAAGAACCGTGAGCGTGTGGTTATCACATCACTTGAGCTGAAGCCAGAGATCATGGAGCAGCGTAACATCGCCCTCCAGGAGAAATATGCTAGGATCCAGGAGAATGAGGTTCGTTTCGAGGAGCAGCAGATGGACGATGCTGAGTATGCTATCGTTGCATTCGGTTCTGCAGCCCGTATCGCTGAGAAGAGTGTAGAGATTGCTCGTGAGCAGGGTATCAAGGTTGGTCTGTTCCGTCCTATCACTCTGTTCCCATTCCCAGAGAAGCAGATTGCTGCACTCTCTAAGAAGGTAAAGGGTATCCTCGTTGCCGAGATCAATGCCGGACAGATGGTACAGGATGTTCGCCTTGCTGTGAATGGTGCTGTGCCCGTAGAGCAGTTCGGACGTCTGGGTGGTATCGTTCCCGATCCCGAAGAAATTGTTAATGCACTTAAAAAGGTAATGTAAGGCTATGGATAGAAATCAAATAGTTCAACCAGAGAACATCGTCTGCAAGAAGCCGACGCTGATGAACGACAACAATATGCACTATTGCCCGGGATGTAGTCACGGTGTGGTGCATAAGCTCATTGCCGAAGTCATCGAAGAGATGGGTATGGAAGACAAGGCCGTAGGTGTATCGCCTGTAGGCTGTGC
>CACYRS010000011.1 GCA_902776935.1 uncultured Prevotellaceae bacterium
AACGATTGAGAGAAATCCTCGGCACAAACCCAGGCCGAAAGTTATCACTTAATGACATTGCATATTGCCTGATGATATCTATTAAGGTATTTATATCCAGATGCATGAAATTAGCTTATTAGCATATTAGCATTTTTGTTTTTTAGGGTTTAAACATGTTCGCAAGGCTTGTGAACGTTTGGAGGATTGGAAAAAGTTTGGTAACTTTGCAAGCGAATGACGGAACAGCAGAAAAGTGCAGAGGAATTGGCTCTGGAAGTGAAGAGACTGACGGAGCAGCTGATGGCAGAGGGACGGAAGGATCTGTTGCTGAAGGCTATCAGTGTGCCGCTGCTGGAGGAGCTGAGGATAGAGGCAGCAAAAGGCAAACTGTCGAAGCTGCTAATCACAGAGGATTACAGGTTTGTTCTTGTAGACTATAACCAGGAAGTAGAGCTGCAGCCGGTGCATAAGGCTGTGTATCTGTTGTTCCTGGCACATCCGGAGGGGATAGAGTTTAAGAAACTGAGCGAATATCGCGAGGAGCTCAATAGCCGTGGGGACAGGTACCTGAGTCATAGGAGCCGTTATACCCAAGTACCTGTCCCAGCGACTACTGCAGGGAGCGACTTAGTAGCGCTTCTCTACAATCGCTGCGTAATACTCATTCTCGGAATAATAGTCATCCCAGTGATAGTCTGCAAGCACTCCACCCCGTATATGCCCCATTCTTCCTACTTCACCAATTTTCCCGTCCAGCCATACCCATCGTATTTCTAGAATACCGGCAAAATCATGAATTCCATTATTCTGTGGTTGATCATGAAAATACAACAGCAGGCCTGGCTTATTATCCCTTACTCCTGACGGTTCCTTGGAATAGACTGCACCGGCTGCCTTCTCGCCACCTTTTACCAACATTTCATACCACCAGATATACTTCTTGTTATAGAGAGATTCATAATACTTAATGATAGCTTCAGACTCGGCATGGCGTATGAGTTTCTCCTTCAATGACTTGGGATTGTCTATCTTAATGGAACCAGCCTCATGCCACTCAGGTCTATAAGCGGCATCATTATCTCTCATATCAGGGGCCTTATTGTCCTTTCCACAGTAGTTATATTTCTGCAACTCCTTGTGCATCACGAAGTGGGCACCCGGAATCTGGCAGACACGGAACTCATCGGGGTTAGCGACCGTAAACTCGCAGAATTCCTTGAGCGTCGGCTTGCAGCTGTTGTAGTTGTTGTAGAGTCCTTCCTTCTTGATGTCACTCAGACCGCCGTATGCGGCATAGAGGTTAATCATGAAGAGACTCTTGGCAATCATGATCATATCATAGGCGCGGTAGTCCTGACGGTCGCCTGTGCCAAGGTGCTCCCAGGGATACTTGTCGAAGGTCAGCCCGTCGTAGATGCGGTCCATGCCCGTGCCGTAAGAGGAATGCTGCACTGATTTGAGGTACTCAATATAATTCCATGTCAGGGTGATGTACTCCTCGTTGTTGCCCACCCACGTCTTGGCATATTCGCCTAACTTCGACTGCACCTGGCTCAGGTCGCTCTTGTTGTCGTTATAGAGCTTGAAGGCAGGGTCGAAGTAGGCGGTGTTGCGCACCTTCAGCGGGTTGTAGTAAGTCTGGGTGCGGTTGTTGAAGATGTTCACGGTCTCCTGCTGTTTCATCATTTGGGCGATGGCGATGAGGCGGGCGTTTATCTCGCCGAGCTGCGCCATCATCTGCTTCTGGTTTGCCAGCGCCTGGTCAAGTTTCCCGAGAGCGGCATCGAGCTTGGCGTTAATCTTCTCATAGGGGTCTTCCGAAAAGAGGGAGCTAAACACTTTCAAGCCCATGCTGATGACTGTGCCAATGCCGATAGCCCTGGTCTTGGCCGGTTCCATAGCGTCTTCGTCCCACACCAGCGGCTTGTCGAGGTCCGTCACCGTCACTACTTTTTTCACTATATTGCCCTCATCGTCCACATCTTCCACTGTTACGACTTCAGAGCCACTCCAGTCGATGCTTGCGTCGGGGCCAGCATCTTCTGCTATGAGCTCATAGTAGGCCATCAGCTCCTTCCAGTCTTCATCAGTGATATCCGAGCTCCAGTTGTCCAGGTTCTCGCAGAGCCATGCGAAGGTGGCGGTCGTCTTCTGGCCTTCGTAGGTCAGCTCGAACTGCATCGTCTCGTCGGAGGTCGCGGTGAAGTTGACCTTCTGGCCTGAGAGCGGATTGTCTTTGATGGCAGGGAAGGTGATGGTGCCTTCGCCCGTGCTCTTATTGTAGCTGATCTTTCCTTCGACGGGTTCGCTGGCGTCATCAGCTGTATAGGTGAAGAAGTAGCCCTTGTCGCCTTCAATCTTCATGCCGACGCTGGGCATGGCGGCCAGCTGCTCTTCGGTGTACTTGCCTGAGGTTAAAAGCGCTTCGTCGTACTCCGTCCAGATGCCCTGTTTCAGCTGGGCGGGGATTACGGACTTGCCTTCCTCTCCTGATGATGGATTGTCGTCGTTGGTGCAGGCGCTCATGCCCAGCAGGAGAGCCGCGATTGCAAAGAATGCAAATAGTTTTTGTTTCATAAATTGAAATAATATTGGGATTAATACATTATTTTAGTTTTGTGATATAGTGTTTGGGACAGGCACTTGAGTGCGGCTCATGATACATAGGTGCCAGTGCCCATTACTATATCATTTCTTAAGTTTGAATGAATTCTCGATGCTGCTTATCTCTGCTGAGAAGGCCTTGTCGATCTTCAGACGTTTCTCGATAGTGTTGCAGCTGTGAATCACAGTAGAGTGATCACGATTGCCTATAAGCTGTCCGATACGACCTGCAGGCATCTTCGTGTACTTCGTGGCGAGATACATCGATACCTGACGTACCTGAACATAATCGCGACGACGGCTCTTGCTGAACACATGATGCTGCTCCACATTGAAGTGTTTGCATACCTTCTCAAGGATATCATCGACAGTGAGCGGATGATTGTCAACCTTCACGGGCGCATGTCGATATTCGAATTGTAAACAATGGAATAAGCCATCAGCGAGTTGACAACACCCTCAAGGTCACGAACGCTGCCATTGGCTGTCTCTGCCACATAACGGATAACATCCGCAGGGATATTCAGACCGTCACGACGACACTTGGCGTTAAGGATATCAACACAAAGCTTTACATTCGGCTTCTCGAGCTCTGCGATAAGGCCGCAGGAGAATCGTGTCAGCAGACGGTCCTTCACACCCTGAAGATCCACTGGAGGACGGTCGCTGGCAAGGATTATCTGTTTACCGATACGGAACAAGTGATCGAAGATATGGAAGAATGTGTCGAGAGTCTTTGGTGATGTAGCCCACTCCTGGATATCATCTACAATAAGAACATCGATGGACTGATAGAAGTTGATGAAGTCGTTACTGCGGTTCTGGCGTACAGCATCAGTAAACTGCACCTGGAAGAGACGGGCACTTACGTAAAGCACTCTCTTCTGAGGATAAAGCTCCTTACAACGTACTCCGATGGCATTGATAAGATGAGTCTTACCACATCCTGACGGACCGTAGAGGAAGAAAGGATTGAAGGTGGACTTTCCCGGATGCTCACCAATAGACATTCCCACGGTGCGAGGCAGCTTGTTGGAGTCGCCCTCAACGAAGGTAGCAAAGGTCTTCTTCGGATCGAGCTGTGGGTTCAGAGCCTGAGGCACTGCAGCATCGAGAGCCGTAGGAGCCTTGTTGCCACGAGTCATTGGCTGAGGGTTGTCCACAGACGAAGGTCCGTCGCTCTCCACTTCCTGAGAGATCTTATTCGTCTTATCTGTAACGATATGATAGCGAAGTACTACATTATTATTAAATACGCGCTGGAAAACCTTGCTCATAAGGCCAACGTAGTACTGCTCCAGGAACTCGTAGACGTACGAGCTGGGAACCTGCACCAGAAGAGTGTGATCATCCTCAGAGTAAGACTCAAAGACGATTGGTGCAAACCACGTTTTAAACTGCTGCTCTGTAACGTTTGCCTTTATTATCGTGAGGCATTCGTCCCACAGCGCCTTATGACTTTTCAACATTGGCGACTAATTCAATTTTTAATAATTTCGTTTTTGTTTCGTTAATTGCAACGACTTTATAGTTCATCGCTGATTTCGAATGCAAAGTTCGCAATTTTTTTTGAAATATGCAAATGTCAAAAAACCCGAGGATGTGTGTACAAACAACGTAACTTACTATAAAAGTGAGAGTTTTAGGTGTTTCACAACATAAGTCCTTTTTTACCCATTTTTTACTTTCGAAACATCTATATTTCAGTTAGTTGCGAAATTATCGTAGGATTTTTTTGTCAAAAAAGCCCCCTAACTATCACCGTTCTCAGAACCGCTTTGTTATGGGGCATTTCAGAGACTGTGTCGACACACAATGTGCAACAGTCCTATTTAGACAAAATCAAAATTAACGGTCTTTTCTACCAAAAAGTGAGAAATGTACATACCTCATCGGATGAGCCTTAAGATCCATGATTAGAGAGTCGGTATGGCTCATTGTAGAGGTCAGGTTACGATACAGTCCGGGATCGGTCATGAGAAGTCCTATAGTACCCTCACCGCTGTTCAGTTTGGCTGTCAACTGCTCTACATTCTGCAATGTAGTGTTCACCTTCGCCATCGTCATAGCTATATCCAGATCGCTGAGATTCTTTGTAAGGGTTTCTGTATTACCAAGCACACCGTCGGCCTTTTCCAACATTGACGGCATCTGCTTGTTAAGACTGGCAGTAAGACGATTCAACTCATGAGTAGTGGTTGTAAGATTGGCAGTGATGTGGTCCACGTTGTGAAGAGAGTTGGCTAAAGAAGGGTCTGACAACAGCATGTTGACATTAGCAAGGATAGAATCGAGCTTAGGCAGCATCTTCTCTATATTAGGAAGAATTTTCTCTGCCTTACCCATCACACCCTGCTGCTGACCTCCTGAGATGGTATCGCCAGGCTCAAGCACGTCGACAGGATTAGGGCCAAACACAAGTTCGAGTTTCACATTACCAAGGAGGTCACTGGATATCTCTGCAGTAGAGCCCTTTGGCAGACGGAGCTGTTGGTTGAGACCTACCTTCGCAACTATCTGTTCCTGACTATCAAAATTGTAGATAACATCCTCAACTACACCTACACGGAAACCGTTGGCATAGACGGGACTTGACACAGAGAGACCACTGACATCAGTGAACTCAACATAGTAACTGTCGTCAGAGGAGAACACTGTTAGTCCTTTAAGGAACTTCATTCCAAAGAACAACACCACGATACCTGCTATTGCCACCAGTGCTATCTGCACTTCCTTAGTAAAGTACTTCATCTTACCTATTTCTTATTCTTGTTATTCTTAAACTCCCTTATAGCCTCCTGGACATTCATTCTCGTACCTCCCTTAAAAGCGATGATAAATGCCTCAGGGAACTTATCGAGAATCTCCTTGCGGAGACGGTATATCTCATTATAGTCAGCAGAACTGCCTACAGTATATTTGTACAAGCCATTCTCCTGATAACTGTCAACATCCTTCAGTCTCTTCATACGGGCATCAGAAGTGCTTATTTTCTTAGATGAAACCAGGAACTGCACCTTGAATACTGGAGCCTCTGGTTCTTCAGGATTTTCCTGAGCTACTGGTGTTACCTGAGGTGCCACTTCTGCACTATCAGCCTTTTCCGGCATTGGCTCTTCTACAGGCGCTGGTTTGGGTTCTTCTACAAGTGCTGGTTGGGGTTCCTCTACGGGCTGCTGTTTCTCCTCTGCCTTTGGCTTCTGAGGCACCACCTGAGGGATATTTACTTTTTCCTCTTTCTTTTCTGGCTCTGCCATTATAGGAGTATTGCTGCCACCATTATACCTTTTCTTATATGCGATGAAGGCATTATATATACCTCTGGCATACTGTTCTGTAGCAATTGAGGAGTTCATATACTGCTCCTCATCAGGAGTGGAGATAAATCCCAGTTCTATAAGACATCCAGGCATCGAGGTGAGTCTCAGCACTGCGAGATTATCCTGATGGGCTCCCATGTCCTTACGGCCCGTAGCCTGACACACATATCGCTGCATGTATTTCGCCAGTTCGATACTCCGGTCCATATTCTTGTCCTGCACGAACTCGAACATAATCATACTCTCAGGCGAATTAGGGTCGAAACCCTGATATGTCTCCTTATAGTTCTTCTCCTGGAAGATAACGGCATTCTCTCGTTTTGCTACCTCAAGATTCTCCTGGATGCCAGTGTTCTTACCGGTACGACGGCTCTTTCCCAGAGTATATGTCTGGAATCCTCGTACTATATGCCTCTTAGGCACTGCGTTGATATGTACTGAGATAAAGAGATCAGCCTTGTTGTTGTTGGCTATATCTGCTCTCTTATACAGCTCTACAAACTTATCCGTCTTACGGGTATATACCACCTTTACGTCAGGGCAGTTGTTCTCCACCAGTCGTCCGAAGGCAAGGGCGAACTTCAAGGTGAGGTTCTTTTCCTTCACCTTTGCATTGCCTATAGCTCCAGCATCTGATCCGCCATGTCCTGCATCTATCACCAGTGTGAATTTCTTGGCAGCAGACATCGACATTGCCACACCCAACAATAATATACCTATTATAATTCTAATACTCTTCATTTCTCAAATCTGCCCATCACTTCTGCCCCTTTGCTGTCAGAGCCCATGGGAGGATTAACCTTATTTATTTTCACTTCTACAGATGTGACCTCCGGAAAAGCCTTCTCTATAGCCTCAACGATTCTGCCCATCACATGTTCCAAAAGACAGGACGGCTGCATCATCTCTTTCTTTACAAGCTCATACAACTCTGCATAGTTGAGGGTATTGGCAACATCATCGCTCCTCATTGCCTGTTCCAGAGGATAGCCCACCTTTACGCTGACAAGGAATTCGCCTCCAACCTTACGTTCCTGAGGCATCACCCCATGAAAGGCGTAAAACCTCACATCATGCAGACAAATATAGCTCTCCGTAAGTTGCATGCAGGCAATTTAATTATTCTTCATTATCATTATCATCGTGCCCTCCAGGAATATACTTCTTCAGCGCACGCTCAACACCCACCTTCCAGGTATTAATACTCTCGTCTTTCAGCGACAGAGAGCTAACAAGTCTTATAACATGCTCAAGTGGCATTCTGTAGCGCAGCACACCACTGATAAGCTTAGCATAGTTCCAGTATTCAGGGTTAAACTTCTCAGAGAGCCCCTCAACAGTAGTCTTATACCCACGTTTATTCTCAAACTGGAAGTCATAACGCTTTGTTCCATCAGGGGTCACCTGTTTGATGATCTTTCCCTTTGTAACAGTCTTGGGCAGTATGATTCCCTCGTCATCGTCCTGAAGACCTGTGAATATCTCATATGGATAACCGTCGAGCAGTCCTACAAGAGCCACCCATTTCTCTTTATTGTTCTGGAATCTCACTACATCACACTCGAGAGCCTGGGGACGTATCTCAGTAACCTCTGGGCGACGGTTCTGCAGAAGTGCCAGCGACAGAAGCGACAGCAGGGTATCCTTATCACTAACGTTCATACCCTTCAGGGCCTTTGCCATCAAGTCGGCCACTTTGTCCTTTGTGACATCCTGTCCACCCTTGGCACCTACTGATGCCAACTCGTCAACAATATGTTGCAGTGTATCTTGCTTTGTTTCCTTTTCCATATCTTGAAACCTTTTACGGCTGCAAAATTACAAAATATTCCTTGAAAATTGGTGTAATATCTGTCTTTTTTCGTATCTTTGTCGCAAAAACAACAAAAATGAAGAATATTCTCACCCGTAAAACTATCCGAAAGTACTCGTCACGTGACGTTGACGAGGCGTTATTAAACCGACTTTTTACAGAGGCATCACGTACCCAGACGATGGGTAACCTTCAGCTTTACAGCGTAGTAGTAACCCGTAGCAGCGAGATGAAAGAAAAACTTTCTCCGGCACATTTCAACCAGCCGATGGTGACTGAGGCACCTGTGGTTCTTACCATCTGTGCCGATTTCCGTAGAACCAGCAGATGGGCAGAATGTCGCAAGGCAGAGCCGGGCTACGATAACTTCCTCTCATTCATCAATGCCGCCACCGACGCACTGCTTTTCACCCAGACATTCTGTAACCTTGCTGATGAGGAGGGATTGGGATACTGTTATCTGGGCACAACGGTATATATGCCACAGATGATCATCGACGTTCTTCAACTTCCTCAGTTAGTGATGCCCGTTGCCACTCTCACATTAGGATGGCCGGCAGAAGAACCTGCTTTGTCAGATCGTCTGCCAACAGAATCATTTGTGCACAATGAGACCTATCGCGACTATTCAGCCAACGATATCGACAGATATTATGAGTATAAGGAGCAGTTGCCTGAGAACAGGCATTTTGTAGAAATAAACCGCAAGGAAACCCTTGCTCAAATATTCACAGACATCCGCTATACGAAGAAGGATAACGAAGCGATGTCAGAAGGTCTCCTTGCGGCTCTGAAAAAACAGGGATTCCTTTAGAAGTTCACACCAACGTTAAGGAAGAGGGCGTTGTTACGAGAGCTCTTTCCCTTGCCTGTTTCAAAATCATCATCGACGATATTGGTAACACCAAACTGATAGCCAACCTCGGCATAGAGCTTGTTGTACTCAGCACCACATCCGATCTTGAATCCCATGTTATTGCGGTTTACACGGAAATTACCTGCAGTAGGAGTCTTCACTTCTACCTTTGTGCTCAGGCCATAAGCGAAATAAGGACCGAAGAATGGCAGGAGAGCGATATCATTTGAAGTCTGGATACCATACTTGATTACGAGAGGTATCTCCAGATTGTTGTGGGTGACATTGTAATCACTGTTCTTCGCACCACGCTGGGTATAGTAAACACCTGACTCAAGGAAGAGAGGTGTTGTGCTTGATACACGAATGCCGATAACGCCAGCCAGAGTCATACCTACCTTAGAACCTACAGAAATATCACCATTGATAGAAGCAACTGTTCCTCCAAAGCGAACACCATAATATAAACTCTGTTTGTCAAGTTCGAAACCACCGCTCGAGAACTGAGCGAATGAAGGCACTGCCATCAGAGCAGCTACAATTGATACTAAAATCTTTTTCATACCTAATTTCAATTTAATAATTATTAATTATTATTAGTTTGCGCTGCAAATTTACAAATTATTTATCATTTATCATTTATCATTTACCTTTTTTTCGTATCTTTGTGCCCAAAAAGTGACATTTATGAAGGAAAACGCTAGCCGAGAGGAACAAATCCTCGTAAGAATAACAGGCCAAGACCGTCCAGGACTGACAGCATCCGTAATGGGAATTCTGGCAAGATACGATGCCCAGATTCTCGACATCGGCCAGGCAGACATCCACTCTACCCTATCACTGGGAATACTCATCCGCATGGACGAGACACACTCTGGTCAGGTGATGAAGGAACTGCTCTTCAAGGCCACAGAGCTAGGAGTAAACATCGGATTCTCGCCTATCAGCGATGACGAGTATGAAGACTGGGTAGGTCATCAGGGAAAGAACCGTTATATCCTTATGGTTCTGGGGCGCCAGCTCGAAGCCCGTCAGATAGAGGGAGCCACACGTATCCTTGCTGATCAGGGACTCAATATAGATTCCATCCTGAGACTTACTGGTCGTAAGAGCATCAGGAAACCTCAGAAACATACCCGTGCCTGTATACAGTTCTCCCTTCGTGGAGAGCCCATCAACCGTCAGGAGATGCAGTCAAAGCTCATGAAACTGTCACAGGAGATGGAAATCGACTTCTCTTTCCAGCGTGACGATATGTTCCGCAGGATGCGTCGTCTGATATGTTTCGACATGGACTCTACTCTTATACAGACAGAGTGTATCGATGAGTTGGCAGAGCGTGCAGGCGTCGGTGCTGAGGTGAGAGCTATTACAGAGAGTGCCATGCGAGGTGAGATTGACTTCAAGGAGAGTTTTACACGCAGAGTATCTCTTTTGAAGGGTCTCGATGCGAGTGTGATGCAGGACATCGCAGAACATCTGCCTATCACAGAGGGCGTTGACCGTCTGATGAACATCCTCAAGACCTGCGGATATAAGATTGCCATCCTCTCAGGAGGTTTCACATATTTTGGAGAATACCTGCAGAGGAAATACGGCATCGACTATGTCTATGCCAACGAGCTGGAAATAGATGAGAACAATAAGCTTACAGGACGATTCGTCGGCGAGATTGTTGACGGCCATCGTAAGGCAGAGCTGCTGAAACTCATAGCCCAGGTGGAGAAAGTAAATCTTGCACAGACTATCGCAGTAGGCGACGGAGCCAACGACCTCCCTATGATCTCTGAGGCAGGTCTGGGTATCGCCTTCCACGCTAAGCCCCGTGTGGTTGCCAATGCCAAGCAGAGCATCAACACGATAGGTCTCGATGGAGTGCTCTATTTCCTTGGATTCAAGGACAGCTACCTGGGCGAACAGGGGAAATTGTAAGAATCTATGTTATTCCTCGGCAATCTGGGTCTTAGGCCAGTTGACGAGGAATAATTTTTCCGTGGCACGAGTAAAGGCTGTATAGAGCCAATGGATATAGTCGGGTGTGAGCATATCGTCAGTCATATATCCCTGGTCGAGATACACATGCGCCCATTGTCCGCCCTGTGCCTTATGGCAAGTAACGGCATAGGCAAACTTCACCTGCAGGGCATTATAATATTTGTCCACCTTCAGTTTCTTTATTCTCTCTGCCTTATGTGGGATGTCGGCATAGTCCTTCATCACTTCATTAAAGAGCTGTTCATGCTGTTCTCGTGTGAGCGATGGTGCCTCTGTGGTTATTGAGTCGAGGATGACTGTAGCCGTGAGTTCATAGTCGTCATAGTCGGGTAATCTCACCTCTATCTCTGCAAAACGGAATCCGTAAAGCTCATGCACATTCCTCACCCTGCGCACTACCGCCATATCACCATTAGCAAGGAAAGACAACCCTTGTATCTCACCCTCAGAGGGAGGAATCAGCGAGGTCCAATAATAATTATTCTTCACTATCATCAGCTGGTCTCCGCTCGACAGTTCCTCTTCCCTGTAAAGGATCATATTACGTATGCCCTGATTATAGAGATTCGCCCTCTTATTACTACGAGTGATTACTATGGTATCGCTCTTGCCAGCATGATCATAACTATTGGAAAGACTGTCTATCAGTTCAGCTCCAGGAACCACTACCACATCCGCAAAGCCATTGAATCGTATCTTTGGTAACAGCGAATCATCGTTTCTCTCAACCTTTCTCCTTATCATAGTAGCATTCCACAAGATACCAGAGCCCTCAGCCTGACGCAACACCTGATTAAGGTCACACTCATAGACTTTCGCACCGTATCCGCTGACAAACGAAGACATCAAGGCAGGACTCTCCTCCTCACCCACTGGCGGCAGCTGAGCCTTGTCGCCAACAAACATCACCCTACAGTTCTGCCCGTTATATACAAACTGCATAAGATCATCCAGCAGGCACCCGCTTCCAAACTCACTCATAGAGTCATTCGATATCATCGAGGACTCATCTATTATAAATAAGGTGTCACGATTAAGATTATCGTTGAGACTGAAACTAGAGAGATCGCCAGCACTCTTCTGACGATAGATTCGTCTGTGGATGGTATAGGCAGCATGTCCTGCGTTAAGAGAGAACACCTTTGCAGCCCTACCTGTGGGAGCCAGGAGTATCATCTTCTGATTCATATCCTTCATCGTACGGACGATGGCTCCTGCCAGCGATGTCTTTCCCGTTCCTGCAGAGCCTCGCATTATCATTGCCACCTGGTCATCTCTGTCAAACATAAACTGCGCAAACACATCCAGAGCATGACTCTGCTCTTCTGTTGGAGCGAAGCCAAAATGCTGGAGAATACGGAATTTCAGTTCGTCGCTAATCATTTTGTGTGCAAAATTAATAAAAATCGAGTGAAAACCCAAAATATTTTTGTAATTTTGCAGCCGGAATGAAAGTAAACGATAAGATTATCAATATCGCTTTGGCCATTGTTGCTGCCGGATTGTTGGCAGTATGCATAGCAAGTGTCGTGGCAGGAACAAAATAACAGTTATGAAGGGACGAGGATTACTTACTATACGCGTTAGCAAGAACACGCTGTCATTTACCACGCTGGACCCCACCAATTTTGACGAGCCCATCGTGTATGAGCCATATATCGTAAAGAGCGGCATCTCCATGGCAGCCAACCTTAGGGAGGCTTTCAAGGAGACGACGGCAGTATCAAGAACCGCCAAGACACAGGTGTTGCTCGATGCCAAGGTGCTAATGATGCCCATAGAGCATTTCCAGGAGAATAATATTGAAGAGTATTATTTCCATTCCTTCCCTCATGACAACCAGTTGAGTGTGGCATATAACGTAATGCCGGAACTGAATTCCGTTGCCGTGTTTGCCATCAACAAAGACGTGCGTCTCGTGCTTCGCGACAATGTGCCTGGGGCACTGGCCATCCATCTGATGTCACCAGTATGGAAATACCTCCATACAAGGAGCTTCACTGGTCATCGGCAGAAGATGTATGGATATTTCCATGACAAACAACTGGAGATCTTTTCTTTCCAACAGAACAGATTTAAGTTCTGTAATAACTTCGATGTCACCCAGGGCAGCGATGCACTCTATTTCCTCCTTTACGTTTGGAAACAGCTTAACCTGCAGCCAGAATACGATGAGCTGCATCTCGTGGGTGATATCCCAGAGCATGATCAGGTACTTGAAGAACTGAAGCGATATCTTCAGAACGCATACGTCATCAATCCCACGGCAGAGTTTAATCGTGCTCCTGCGACACAGTTCGACGATATGCCCTTCGACCTGATGACCATACTCACCAAGGGCAGATAACACCATGCGCATCATTACAGGAATATACAAGGGCAGACATTTCGACATTCCACGCACTTTCAAGGCGAGGCCTACTACCGACTTTGCCAAAGAGAACATCTTCAATGTTCTTAACCAATATGTAGATTTCGAAGAAGCCACAGCCCTCGACCTTTTCTCCGGCACTGGCAGCATCACCCTGGAGCTTCTTTCCAGAGGATGCAGCAGAGTGATTAGCGTGGAGATGGATCGAGACCATCACCGTTTCATCCAGCAGTGTCTTGAGAAACTCGGAACTCAGGCAGCCACACCTCTCAGAGGCGATGTGTTTAAGTTTATTAAGGCCTGTAAGCAACAGTTCGACTTCATCTTTGCCGACCCTCCATACGCCCTTAAGGAACTTCCAACCATCCCTGACCTTATCTTCGAGAAAGGCCTATTGAAGGAAGACGGGGTATTCGTTTTCGAACATGGCAAGGATTACGACTTCTCGCAGCATCCCCACTTCAGGGAGCACAGAAGCTACGGCAGCGTTAATTTCACTATCTTTACATAAGAGGCGACATCAGTCTCACCAACGACTCCACCAGACGTTTCAGGATGTTTGGTCTTAACCTCTGTGGTATATCCGTAAAGAGCAGCGACTGGGTGGTATCCTCAATAAAGATTTCTCGCATCGCGATGGCAACCTTTGAATCATATATAAAGGCATTCGACTCGAAGTTATTCTCAAAGCTTCGGAAATCCACATTCGTTGAACCACAGCTGCAGATGGCATCATCACATACTATCATCTTCGAGTGCAGGAATCCTGCCTTATAATAAGACACTATGACCCCTGCCTTTACCATTTCACGCAGATAACTCCTTCCAGCCCACTCCACAAACTTTGTATCACTGCGTAGAGGCACGAGGATACGTACATCCACTCCACCCGCAGCAGCTGTCTTCAGGGCGAAGAGCACAGGGTCTGTTGGCAGGAAATAAGGAGTCTCTATGTAGATATATTTCTTTGCAGCGAGAATCATCCGTACATATCCTTGCATAATCTCAGGATAAGGAGTGTCAGGGCCGCTGGTAACGATCTGTAACAACGACTCACTGTGCCCATCTTCTAGGGTATGTGGGTAATACTTGCGATTGGAGATAAGGTTACGATCCACGAAATACCAGTCTACGAGGAATGCCCTCTGCAGGCTATAAACTCCACTACCCGTTATCTGCAACATCGTGTCTCTCCAAGGCTGTGGCTTAGTACCTTTCACATAGCGCAGAGCGATATTCATGCCTCCGATGAATCCAGTACGGCCATCGATGACAATAATCTTTCTGTGATTGCGATAGTTAACCTTACTCGTAAACGACGGGAATCTCACAGGCAGGAAGGGAGCCACTTCAATACCCTCCTCACGCATACGCTCAAAGAAACGGTTGCTCACATTCCAGCACCCCACATCATCGTATATCAGTCGTACCTCTACCCCCTCGCGAGCTTTTGCGACAAGTGCATCACGCACCAGATTACCCAAAGCATCGTCTTCGAAGATATACATATCCATATGAATATGATCCTTTGCAGAGGCTATCTCTTTCAGTAACGCATGAAAGAAACTGTAGCCGTCAGTATGTATCTTTACCTCATTGTCTCTGAAAGGCAGAGAGAAGTTCTCGCTCACAAAGAGGTCGATAATAGGTTTGTATTCTTCTGGCAGATGCAGGTCACGCTGTTCCACGAACTCCAGCATCGAACGTTTGGAGAGCATGTCGAGGCTTCGCTGACTGATGAGTCTCTCCTTGCGAGTGTTTACTCCAAAGAAGAGATAGAATACTATTCCCACCACAGGCACGAACCAAATCACCAGAGCCCAAGCCATAGTCTTTGCCGGCTGGCGATTGTCAAGCACTACGTGGATAATCGTCAGGATAACGAACACCTGATAAATACCAAACAAAATCACCTTCCAGTCCATATTGCTATCCCACTACATCATTTCCCAGTTGTTTTGCAAGGGCATTACGCAACTCCTGCATATCCTTAAACTCCTCCATGAGAGCCTTTGCGCGTTCCATGTCACCACCCACCTGACGAATCTCCGTCTGTATATCCTTAAGCCGTTTGTCGATGATGTCCATACGAAGGTCAAGTACCAGATGCAGCACATGCTGACGGAGTCCTCCCTCGCGTTCCTTAAGTTGGAAACCTTTTCCAAGCTGATGACGGTCTATAGCCAGTTTTGTTGCCAACTGGCTTATCTGTACGTCAGGATGCTGCATGAAATAAGCCTCCGCCTTAAAATCCGGATCGCCACAATGTTCCACTGCCTCAGCAAGAATCTGGTTATACAACTCATCATGGAACTTCAGATTATCCTGACTCAGGTCGTAGTTGATATATTGTGCCACAGTGAGTGAGATCTTATCACCATCCTCTGTCTCGATATCCTCAAATATCACCTTCTCCCCATGCCTTACTATCACCTGTGCCAGCAGTCGTTCTACCTCTCGTGTCTGTTCATCCACTGTATGCAGACCAATAAACTCATTGGGGACGGCTCTCTGCGGTTCCTCAGCGACAGAAGCAGCAGTTTCACCATTAGCTCTTGCCCTCTCCTTTTCCTTGTCCTCGATATCCTTGCGAATCATGTTGTTCATCGAGTTAAGGAGTGTCGTCTCTTTGATACCCATCTTCTGCGAGAGTTCGCTGAGGTATGTTGAGCGTAGTATCTGGTCAGGTATCACAGAGATACTCTTCACGATACCTCCTATTGCCTCAGAACGTTTCACAGGGTCAGTGACGTTCTCGATGGTAATACGCGTCTTGAAGGTGATGAAGTCAGTCTGGTTGTCCTCGATATATTCCTTAAGTTCTGTAGCAGAATGTTTCTTGGCAAACGAGTCCGGGTCGTCACCATCAGGCAAGAGCAACACCTTGATATTCATTCCAGCCGCCAATAGCATATCCGTACCTCGCATCGCAGCATGGATACCTGCCTCGTCGCCATCATAGAGCAGTGTGATGTTCTGAGTAAACCTGCGCAGGATACGTATCTGGAATTCAGAGAGAGCCGTACCAGAGTTTGCCACGACATTCTCTATTCCGCTCTGATGCATAGCGATGACATCAGTATATCCTTCCACCATAAACACTCTGTCTTCCTTCACTATCGCCTTCTTAGCCTGGAAGAGGCCGTATAGCTCACGCTCCTTATGATAAATCTCTGAATCTGGGGAATTGACGTATTTCTGTTGCACGCCCTTTGTCCTGGAGTCCAACAGTCGTCCTCCAAATGCCACTACCTTCCCGCTGACATTCAGCCAAGGGAAAATCACTCGTCCGCTATAACGATCGGCTAATGGCGAGTCTTCTTTTCTTCTGCCCTCCTGGTCCTTTCTCTCAACACAGAGTCCTGTCTTTACCAAGAACTCCTCCTGATATCCTGCCTTCAGAGCCGCCTTTGCCAGTGCATCACGCTGAGGGAGAGCATAGCCGAGGTTGAACTTCTCTATGATATCATCGCGAATGCCTCTACTACGGAAATACTGTTTTCCTATAGCTATTCCGTCTGGGTCGTTCTTAAGGATATCCTGGAAATACTGCATCGCCCACTCATTGACGATAAACATCGACTCTCGCTCGCTTTGTTGTTGCTGTTCTTCAGGAGTGAGCTCCTTCTCCTCTATCTCAATGTTATATTTCTTCGCAAGCCATCTCAGAGCCTCCGGATAGGTTATCTGCTCGTGTTTCATGAGGAAGTTCACGGCATTGCCACCTTCTCCACAGGCGAAACAGTGACAGATATTCTTCGCTGGCGACACCATAAACGACGGAGTGGTATCGTCGTGGAAAGGACAGAGCCCCTTATAGTTCACACCTGCCTTACGCAGACTCACAAACTCCCCTACGACATCCACAATGTTTGTCGCATCAAGAATCTTGTCTATCGTCGCTCTGTCTATCATCCGTTATGAGTTTGGCATAAACACAAAGTATACCGCCGCCACCAGACAGAGTGCCGCAGCAGCGTGGTTCCAGTGCAACTGCTCGTGCTGGAAGATAAGATTTGCTATCACTGCGAAGACCACAAGAGATATA
Organism: uncultured Prevotellaceae bacterium; assembly: GCA_902776935.1. Taxonomy (GTDB): domain Bacteria; phylum Bacteroidota; class Bacteroidia; order Bacteroidales; family Bacteroidaceae; genus Prevotella. The sequence goes on from CACYRS010000011.1 coordinate 16,990, forward strand.
CACTCCTGTATCACCTTCAGCTGAACAAGGTTGAAAGGTCCACCATTATCCACGAATCCTATTCTGTTTGCAGGTACTTGGCAGCAGTACTCAAAGAATGCAATCATCCATGAGAATGCTATCACGAGATACAATGGCCAGTTGGACGATACCCCCGATTGCTGCAGGCGCAGATGACCATACCAGGCGAATGTCATAAATACATTACTCAGAATGAGCAAGAGGACAGTATAAATTCCGTTTACCATATTTCAAAATTACAAAATCGGTGCAAAGGTAGTGCAATTATTGCTAAATACCAAACATTTTTCATCTTCTTTATTGCACAATTTGGTAAGTTTGTGCACAAAAAAGTCGATTTTGTGCATTTTATTTTGCTGTGTGCGCAAAAAGTAGTACCTTTGCGCCCGATTTTTAAACCCCAAGGGTTAGGATATACATTATTAATAATATATTTATGGCTTTAAAGATTGTTGTTCTGGCCAAGCAAGTGCCAGACACCCGTAACGTGGGTAAGGACGCAATGACAGCAGAAGGCACAGTGAATCGTGCTGCCCTACCCGCCATCTTCAACCCAGAAGATTTGAACGCCTTGGAGCAGGCTCTTCGTCTGAAAGAGCAGAATCCTGGCTCAACAGTAGGAATCCTCACGATGGGTCCTCCACGTGCAGGTGAGATTATCCGTCAGGGACTTTATCGTGGCGCTGATACAGGTTGGTTGCTTACAGACCGTCTCTTCGCTGGTGCCGATACCCTCGCTACATCTTACGCATTGGCTACAGCCATCAAGAAGATTGGCGATGTAGATATCGTTATCGGTGGTCGTCAGGCTATCGATGGTGATACCGCTCAGGTTGGTCCTCAGGTAGCTCAGAAACTGGGTCTGAACCAGGTTACATACGCTGAGGAGGTTCTCTCAGTAAAGGATGGCAAAGCAACTATCAAGCGTGTTATCGATGGTGGTGTTGAGACCGTAGAGGCTCCTCTGCCAGTAGTTATAACCGTTAACGGTAGTGCAGCTCCATGCCGCCCACAGAACGCCAAGTTGGTTATGAAGTACAAGCGTGCTACATGTCCTATGGAGCGTCCTGCTGAAGGTACAGCTTACGATTATCTGTACGACGAGCGTCCTGAGCTGACACTCAACCAGTGGAGCGTAGCCGATGTAGACGGTGATGTTCAGCAGTGTGGTCTGGCAGGTTCGCCTACCAAGGTTAAGGCCATCAAGAACATTGTGTTCCAGGCTAAGGAGTCGAAGACTTTGACGGCTTCTGATGCAGACATCGAGGGAATGATCAAAGAATTGTTGGAAGAGAAAATTATTGGTTAATTGAGATATGAATAATGTATTTGTATATTGCGAGATAGAAGGTACTCAGGTACAGGAAGTATCTCAGGAGCTGCTGACCAAGGGTCGCAAGCTCGCCAATACACTTGGTGTTGAGCTCCACGCTATTGTTGCTGGTACAGGCATCAAGGACAAGGTTGAGGATCAGATTCTGCCTTACGGTGTTGACAAGCTGTTTGTTTTCGATGCTAAGGACCTGTTCCCTTACACCTCAGCTCCTCACACAGATATTCTGGTTAACCTCTTCAAGGAGGAGCAGCCACAGATCTGTCTGATGGGTGCTACTGTGATTGGTCGCGACCTCGGTCCACGTGTATCATCATCACTGACCTCTGGTCTGACTGCAGACTGCACAGAGCTGGAGATTGGTCCTTACGAGGATAAGAAAGAGGGTAAGGTCTATGAGAATCTGCTCTATCAGATCCGTCCTGCCTTTGGTGGTAACATCGTAGCTACCATCGTTAACCCCGACCACCGTCCACAGATGGCTACCGTCCGCTCTGGCGTGATGCAGAAAGCTATCTACGATGGCGAGTGCCGCAAGGAGGTTGTCTATCCTGAGGTAAGCAAGTATGTTAGCCCTGAGGCTTTCGTTGTAAAGGTGCTCGACCACCACGTAGAGGCTGCAAAGCACAACCTGAAGGGTGCGCCAATCGTAGTAGCCGGTGGTTATGGTATGGGCTGCAAGGAGAACTTCGACCAGCTGTTCGAGTTGGCTAAGGTACTTCATGGTGAGGTTGGTGGTAGCCGTGCTGCCGTTGATGCAGGCTGGCTGGACCACGACCGTCAGATTGGTCAGACGGGTGTCACCGTTCATCCGAAGGTTTACATCGCCTGCGGTATCTCTGGACAGATTCAGCACATCGCTGGTATGCAGGATTCTGGTATCATCATCTCTGTTAACAGTGATCCCGATGCTCCCATCAACCGCATCGCCGACTATGTGATCGTTGGTACTGTGGAAGAGGTTGTCCCCAAGTTGATCAAGTACTACAAGCAGAACTCAAAGTAAGATGAAAGCTTTAGATTATTTCCTCATTGTCTGCACCCTCGTGCTGCTCGGAATCTCTTATTATCTGATGACGATCGACCAGCATGCAGCTTCTGCAATAGTGAATATCGCTGCTTATGCTTGCGGTGTCGCTGTTGGTGCACGAATTGGAGGAAGAATATATAAGAAGAATCAAGAAAACAAATAAGGAATTATGGCAAACTATTATAGCGATCATCCTGAGATCGGGTTCTACTTGAACCACCCCCTGATGGCTCGTATCGTTGAGCTGAAGGAAAAAGGCTTTGCCCGTTGACCTGGGCGATGCCATCGAGAACTACAAGCAGATTCTCGACATCACTGGCGACGTGGCTGCAAACATCATCGAGCCAAACTCTGAGAGCGTTGACCTAGAAGGTCCACACCTCGAGAACGGCCGTATGATCTACGCCTCTAAGACTTACGAGAACCTCGACGCTACCCGCAAGGCTGGCCTCTGGGGTGTCTCAATGCCTCGTCGTTACGGCGGTCTGAACCTGCCTAACGCAGTATTCTCAATGCTCTCTGAGATGATTTCAGCTGCTGATGCTGGTTTCCAGAATATCTGGAGCTTGCAGAGCTGTATCGATACTCTTTATGAATTCGGTTCAGAGGAGCAGCGCCAGAAGTATATCCCCCGTGTTTGTGCTGGTGAGGGTATGAGTATGGATTTGACTGAGCCCGATGCTGGTTCTGACCTGCAGCGCGTGATGCTGAAGGCTACCTATGACGCCCAGGAGGACTGCTGGCGTCTGAATGGTGTGAAGCGCTTCATCACCAATGGTGATAGCGACATCCACCTTGTGCTGGCTCGTTCTGAGGAGGGCACCAAGGACGGACGTGGTCTGTCGATGTTCATCTACGACAAGCGCCAGGGCGGTGTTGATGTTCGTCACATCGAGCACAAGTTGGGTATTCATGGTTCACCTACCTGTGAGCTGACCTATAAGAATGCTAAGGCAGAGCTCTGCGGATCGACTCGTCTGGGTCTTATCAAGTACGTGATGGCGCTGATGAACGGTGCTCGTCTGGGTATTGCTGCTCAGTCAGTAGGTGTTGAGCAGGAGGCTTACAACGAGGGTCTGGCTTACGCTAAGGAGCGTCAGCAGTTTGGTGACAAGATCATCAACTTCCCCGCTGTTTACGATATGCTCTCTCGCATGAAGGCTAAGCTCGATGCAGGTCGTTCACTGCTGTACGAGACAGCTTGCTATGTTGACGTTTACAAGTGCCTCGAGGATATCGAGCGCGACCGCAAGCTCGAGCCTGAGGAGAAGCAGGAGCTGAAGAAGTATCAGCGCTTGGCTGATGCCTTCACCCCACTTGCCAAGGGTATGAACTCTGAGTACGCCAACCAGAACGCTTACGATGCTATCAGCATCCATGGTGGTTCAGGATTCATCATGGAGTACAAGAGCCAGCGCCTGTTCCGCGATGCTCGTATCTTCTCTATCTACGAGGGTACCACTCAGCTGCAGGTTGTTGCCGCTATCCGCTACATCACCAACGGCACTATGCTCGCCAACATCAAGGATATGCTCGCTGCCCTGCCTGCAGAGGCCAATGCAGCTCTGAAGGCTCGCGTAGAGAAGCTGATTCCTGTTTACGAGGAGGCTCTTGCCAACGTCAAGGCTCTCGAGAATCAGGATGCTCAGGACTTCCTGGCTCGTCGTCTGTACGATATGACAGCCGAGTTGGTTATGTCACTGCTCATCATCCGTGATGCTGCTAAGGCTCCCGAGCTGTTCGCTAAGAGTGCTCAGGTTTATGTTCGCATGACCGAGGAGGATGTATACGGTAAGAGCGCATACATCAAGGCATTCCAGGTTGAGGATCTTGAGAACTTCAAGGCAAACGACGAGGTTGAGGCTTAATAATGACTGAACTTGAGATTGAAGAGCGCGTTAATCGCGCTGTAGATAATTTCATGGCCGGATATGGCTGCTGCCAAAGTGTGGTGGCAGCCTTTTCCGACCTTTATGGTTTGGACGAGACCTTAGCAAAAAAGATTGCTGCTGGCTTTGGCGGTGGTGTCGGAAGGCTAAGGATGATGTGCGGAGCCGTATCGGGCATAGTCATGCTTGTAGGTTTGGATTGTGGCCAAACTGAGGGTTCCGATCGCGAGGGCAAATCGGCATGTTATAAGGTCGTGCAGGATTTGCTGGCGAAATCAAAGGAGGAAAACGGTAGTTTGATCTGTGCTGAGATTCTTGGTATCAAGGGCTATGAGAAGGCACAAAACAGCTATGTAGCCTCTGCCAGAACAGCTGAGTACTATAAGACAAGACCTTGCGCCGCTAAAGTTGAAAGCGCCGCAAGGATTTTCGCCGATTATCTTAGGAAAAAATAATCAGAGTTCTTTCAGGAGTTCTCGTACTGCGGCCTCAAGCTGCAGGTCTGTACCTGTTACAACAGTCTCAGGACGGTTCAGAATATGGATATCCGGCTCCAACTGAGTATTCTCAAGATATGAACCGTCAGGCAACTGATAACCTATGACAGGTACGCCAAATACCAGCGTTGGGTCTTGTAACGTCTCCCAGTTAACAGAACTCATTGTTCCTGGCACCGGAGCACCCACCAGCTTTCCTATCTTCTGATGGCTGTACACCCAAGGTGTTCCGTGTGCATTGCTGTAGTTACCCTCTGCCTGTAACATGATACTCGGATGGTTATAACGTCTGCTTGGCATATCGCAAACCTCCCTACCACGAATCACCTGTGTAAAGTATTTCTTTCCAGAGAACAGTATCTCTATATCCTCATGCAGACGTCCGCCTCCATTGTAACGGGTGTCGATGACTATACCCTCCTTCAGGTTATACTTGCCTAAGATGTCAGAATAGACGTCGCGGAAACTGGCATCATTCATCCCTTCTATATGCACATATCCTAAACGGCCGTTCGACAGGCGCTCCACCTCAGCAGCCCTGCTCTTAATCCAACGCTTATATAACAAATCCGACTGTTCAGCCCTACTGATAGGTAACACCACCTCATCCCATGTGCCGGCATTACCTTTCAGGCTTACGAGCGTCTTCTTGCCCTTACACAGGTTCAGCAACTGCGCCAGGTCTGTATCCTTGCCAAGTGGAATTCCGTTGATGGCTGTGATAACATCACCCACCTTCACCTTACTGTTAGCTTTGCTGAAAGGTCCGTCTTCAAGCACAGCTGTGATCTTCATTCCATCAGTGGCCTCTGTCATGTCATAGAGCAGTCCCAGCTGTGCAGTGGCGTCTCCCTTGAGGGCAGGACTGAATCTTCCACCCGTATGACTTACATTCAACTCACCCAACAGCTCGCTCAGCAACTCTGCAAAGTCATAGTTATTGTCGATATGTGGCAGGAAACGTACATAGTTCTGCAGCATCAGCTCCCAGTTGCAACCGTTATAGTCTGTACGGAATATCTTTTTGTTTATCTGTTTTGCCACGTGACGCAGCATATACTCGCGTTCTGCAGCGAGGTCGAGTTTCATCTGAGCATTATAGGTGATGGCTTTCGTCTTGTCGCCTTTCTCTATCTTCATCATGGTGCTTCCCAACGAGTAGAGATTGCCTTCCTTGTCCATCTGCAGCGAACCGCTTCCGCCCCTGGTGCCCTTGCTCAGCAATTTTGTCTCATGCTTGCGAAGATCCATCTTCCACAGGTCGGGTGCCCCCTCGAAGGCAGAGAAGTAATAGAGGCTCTCTCCATCCTTGCTCACGATGGCATCGCCCAGACGACTACTGTTTGGTGTCAGCCTGACAATGCGATTCTCCAGACCCTCAAACTCTATCTTCAAAGCCTTCACAGAATCGGATTCTTCCTTCTTGTCAGACTTTTTATCACCCTTCTTACCTTTTTCTTCTTCCTTTTTGCCAGACTTCTTGTCTGCCTTCTTTTCATTCTTTTTCTCCAATTCCTTTAGCAGAGCATAGTCCTCAGCCGACAGGCGAAAACGGTCATAGGCATCCTGAGTGAGGAAAGCCAGGAACACATCCTGCTGACTTCCCCATGATGCATGACTACGCATGCCATAGCGTTCGCTCTCAAACAGGATAGCCTTGCCGTCCATCACCCAACGAGACCCACCGCTCATATATCCGCTCTGGGTGATAGGATGAATCTCACCGCCTGCAGCACTTACGATACCCTGGTCGGTATAGGGGTCACGACGATTGGCGATATAGCTCAGTACAAACCACTTTCCGTCAGGACTCCACTCATAGTCGAACTGACCGCTCTGGCTATACCACTTGCTGCCGTCAGTAACCTGCGTAACCTTCTTTGTCTTCAGGTCAACCACTTTCAGTTTTATACGATCCTCGATAAAGGCCAGTTTCTTGCCGTCAGGACTGTACTTAGGACAGCACCGCTCAACCTGTGAGAAGTCTATCTTCCCTTCAAGTTTCAGCGCAGGCAGTTCTGGGAATACACTCTCTTCCTTTATCAGAGTAGCGTTGGCGAAGTTCAGGTCATCATCCCTCACGATGCTGGCAGTGTAGAGCTGCCAGTTGCCGTTACGCTCTGAGGCATATACGATGGTCCTGCCGTCGGGTGCGAAATCCACGTCAGCCTCAGCGCCTGCCGTCTGGGTAATCCTGCGGGTTGTGGCATATTCCGTGCTGGTAACAAACACCTCACCTCTCACCACGAAGGCCACTTGCTTGCCATCCTTGCTCACCACAGGCCGACGTGCTCCTGTAACAAAGCTGAGGTCTGCAATCGCCACTTCGTCGTCACGGATTAGAGATACAGCCAGTTTCTTTGGCTTCTCTGCTCCCTTCTGGGTATATATCTCTCCGTTGTAAGCATAGCAGAGCATACCGTTCTTCGCCATACTCAGGAAACGAACAGGATGGGTCTTGAAGTTAGTAACAGGCTTGACGTCATTACCCTCACAAGAGTACACATTCATGCTTCCTCCATTGCGTTCGCTCAGGAAATAGAGTTTCTTACCATCGGCACTAACCACAGGATTACGGTCCTCACCAGGATTATCCGTGATGTTTGTATGCTTACCGCTCTTGGCATCATAGAACCATATATCACGCGTTATAGAAGAGGTATGGTGCTTGCGCCACTCGTCTTCTCCGCCCTTACGGTCCTGATAATAGAAGCTCTTGCCGTCAGGTGTAAGACTGAGCATCTCTACGGGTGTACCCAACACCTGTAGAGTACGTCCGCCCTTCACTGGCACCTTGTACAGTTCCGTCAGTCTGCCTGACGGGAACATCACGCTCTGTGCCGGGTCCTGTATCTGCGCCCCAAAGAGCACCCATTTGCCATCGGGTGTGAAAGCCTGGGGCACCTCTGCCACACTGTTGTATGTCAGGCGTCTGGCCACTCCGCCCTCAGCCGCCATCACGAAGATGTCGAGGTTGCCGTGTCTGTCACTGGCAAAGGCTATCTGTCTGCCGTCGGCGCTCCATACGGGAGAACACTCATAACTGTCCTGCGTGGTCAACCGAACAGCAGTTCCGCCATTTACAGAAACCTTATATATGTCTCCCTTGTAGCAAAAGAGCACTTGTGAACCATCAGGACTGACCTGAACATCCCTAAGCCATAGGGGTGTAACAGTCTGGCTGGCATCTGCCTGTTGTGAGAAACCTGTAAAGAGTGCTGTCAGTGCAGCGATAATAAGTTTTTTAGTATTCATTATCTTCTTTATTATTTAGCTATTTGTATAATTTCTGCAAAAATACAATTATTTCTGCAAACGACAAAACTTTTTGCTGAAAAAAAAAGCAGATTCGTTGAACGGATTTCCGTACACCATTATTTCACCGTACCTTTGCATCGTCAAAAGTTAAGAATTAGTTTTTTCATACATAAATTAGGTTATTGTTAGTTAGTTAATTGGTTAGTAAGGATTTTGGGGCGCAGTGATGCGCCCCAAAATCTTTTTTTTTCTTGCAAAAAATTACCAACTATCAGTTATTTTTATTATATTTGCACCCAAATATCTTACTAACAAGAAATGAATTATGGAAAATCAGCTATTATTCGACATCTTTGGCTGGATAGCGAGCATCGGCCTCATTTGCGGATATCTGCCACAGGCCATTCATACTATGCGTACTCGAAGAACCGACGGAATATCGTTGCCTGGATTCATTATGATGGCAATCGGAAGTTTTGCGTTTATGGCACAGGGCTGGATGCTCGGGCGCGAGGGTGTCTTCATGTTCTTTACTAACGCTATCACCTTCACATGTAGCATTATCATCTTCGTGATAAAGATGCAAAACGACAGAAAGAAGAAAAAATGAGACTACTGACAACGCTTGCCATCCTCCTTGCTTTTTGCTATAGCAAGGTACAGGCTCAGGGCGAGACCATCGTATTTACACCCCAGTGGACGGCACAGGCTCAGTTTGCGGGCTATTATGTGGCCGAGGCGAAGGGGTTCTACCGCGAGGCGGGATTGAAAGTGAAGATAGAACATCCGTCGTCCACGCAGCCTGCCATGAGTCGTTTGCGAAATAACCAGTGCCAGGCAACAACACTACAGCTCTGTCAGGCCTTGGAGATAATCGATCAGGGCATTCCCTTGGTGAACATCCTACAGACATCGATGAATAATGCGATGGTAATTGTCTCTGCTCGTGGTAAGGACCCGTTGACTCAAAAGGGTGCCCGTGTGGGCATCTGGAGTGTGGGCTTCGGACAGCTGGCCATCTGCATGAGCATCAAGGACCATCTTGATTACGAGTGGATCCGTTTTGCTCAGAATGTCAACCTCTTCCTCTCCGGTGCCCTCGATGCCACGCTGGCCATGAGCTACAATGAATACTACCAGCTGGTACAGGCAGGTATAGAGACTAACGACAAGAATGTTTACCGTTTCTGCGATCATGGTTACAACGTGCAGGAAGATGGTGTCTATATGACTCGAGAGTACTATTCCAAGCACAAGGATCAGGCACATCGTTTCGCCCAAGCCAGCAGGAAGGGCTGGGAATGGGCAGCACAGCATCCTGATGAAACACTCGACATCGTGATGCAGTACGTAGACAAGACCAAAATCGCAACTAATCGTGTTATGCAACGACTGATGCTCAAGGAAGTGCTTCGCCTACAGGTAGACCGCGAATCGAAGAAACGAGAGTTCCGCCTTCGTCCGGATATGGTTAAGCTTGCCAGCCAATTGATGGTTGAGAACAGTATGCTGAACCGCCAGATAACTTACGATGAACTTGTTTATGAATGAAATACTAAAATATATCCGCCGTAAACTATCCATAAGGGTCAGCCTGTGGGTTGTATTGTTTGCAGCCATCATATTCACCGTTGCCCTCGGATTCCTGTTCTTTCAGTCGCGTGAGGCCGTAAGACAGGAGGCCATCAGCCACGCTTCGCAGATACTCGACAAGACATCGCTGCGCGTGGAAGGTATCCTGAACCGTGTGGAGGTTGCCTCAAACATGACCAAGTGGCTCGTATCGCGCCATCCTAACAAGGCCGACTCAATGTTCGTATACAGCCGTAGTATGCTGGCCAACAATCCCGACTTCTACAACTGCTCCATCGCCTTCGAGCCTTACTATTTCAAGGACAAAGGCCGCTACTTCTCTGCCTATACAAAACACATCGGCGACTCGTTACGCACCATACAGGGCGGCAGCGACAGCTACCAGTATTTCTTCACTGACTGGTATCTCATGTCGACGCTACTCGACAGACCGTGCTGGACGGAGCCATACATGGATCTCGACGTGACTACAAACACCAGCGAGATGGTGACAAGCTATTGCCAGACCATCAAGAACAAAGACGGCCAGAAGATAGGAGTCATCAACACCAGTCTCTCCATCTCCTGGCTCTCGAATACCATCTCTGCCACAAAACCGTATCCCAACTCTTATAGCATCATGATAGGTCGTGGCGGTACTTACTTCGTGCACCCCGACAGCACAAAGATTACCCGTCAGACCATTTTTACCCAGACCTTAGAACGCCCGGATACAGCTATGGTGGCACTGGGTCACGCCATGCAGCGTGGAGAGGAGGGCATGAAGCACATGAATATCGACGGCAAGGATTGTTACGTGTTCTATAAACCGCTTGGCAATACAGGCTGTTCGATGGCTATCGTATGCCCTGAGAAAGATATCTTCAGCGGCTTCGACCGTCTGCGCCGTTCAGTCATGGCAATTGTAATCACTGGTCTGCTGCTGATGTTATACCTGTTTATCCGCATCATCACCCGCGAGCTGAGCCCTCTGCGACGACTGGCTCATGAGGCTGAGACCATCGCATCTGGACATTTTGATGCCGAGTTGCCCAACTTCGAGCGCATCGACGAGATCGGACAGCTGAGCCACTCGTTTGGCAACATGCAGCAGTCATTGGTGAAATACATCGAAGAGCTGAAGGAAACCACTGCCGAGAAAGCCTCGATAGAGAGCGACCTCCGTATTGCCAACGGCATACAGATGGGTATGTTGCCTGAGAACTTCCCCACACGCGGCGACCGTAACGACGTGCAGCTATATGCCTCGCTGACTCCTGCCAAGGAAGTGGGCGGCGACCTGTTCGACTTCTATTTCCGCGATGACAAACTCTTCTTCTGCATCGGCGACGTATCAGGTAAAGGCGTGCCGGCTTCGTTATTCATGGCCGTCACCAGAGCTGTCTTCCGTACCACTTCTGCCCATGAGTCTAAGCCTGACCGCATCGTAAGCGTCATGAATCAGATGATTGCCGACATGAACAAGACCAATATGTTTGTCACCCTCTTCGTTGGTGTGCTCGACCTGCCTACAGGAATGCTGCACTATAGCAATGCAGGCCATGACGCGCCGTTGCTCGTAGGTGCAGGTGTTGGCGAGCTGCCTTGTGACAGTAACATACCTGTAGGTGTCATGCCCGACTGGGACTACACGCTGCAGGAGGCGCAGATATATACTAACACCACCATCTTCCTCTTCACCGATGGACTGACCGAGGCGACGAGTGCCGACTTTAAGCTGTTCGATATGGAGCGTGTCAACGATGTGGCCGTAAAGGCTCTCGCCCAGCAACAGCAGGAGCCTCAGCAGCTTATCAGTCTGATGACGGAAGCCGTTCACCAGTTTGTGGGTGATGCTGAGCAGAGCGATGACCTTACGATGATGGCCATACAATATATAAAGAAGATTACTTCATCTGCTCCAGCAGGCGTTCAAGGTTGTTGAGGTCGCGGGGGTCGACCTTCAGGTCGAGCAACTGGCCGTTGCGATTGAAGAGCTTGTAGGTAGGGAAGGAGTGTACGTTCAGATACTGCTCGATGGCTTCCTGCTGCTCTGCTGGCAGGTTATAGTGGGCCACGTTGTCGCCGCTGACGTTATACTCCTTGATGACGTTCTCCCACGAGTCCTGCGGGCTGCGGTTAGCCAGATAGAGATATTGGATGTCGAAGCGGTTCAGGTGCGCGTACTCCTCTGTAGAGTGTGATAGAGCCTCCTTGCATGGACCACACCACGTCCCCCAAACATCGAGCAGCACGAACTTGCCCTTGTAGGGTTCGAGAATTTTCTTCAGCAGCACCTCGCCCTCGCTAAGGTCTGCGAGGTTGTCTGACGACTTCAGTACCAGTTTGTCAAACTCGCGGTTCTCGATGGCCAGATAGTGGTCGTTCTGTTTCTCCAGCATGGCCAGACAATCAGGGTTCTTGATCATCGCTCTCAGAGAGTCCATGACGCTGGGCAACAGCGATGTGCGCTCATGGTCGAACGAGGCATAGGCCTGACGGAAGAGCCAGATGTCCTTGATGAACGGTTCAGCGTGGAGTGAGTCGAGGGTCTTTGTGTTTTCTTTCATCATGGAGAGCATCATGCCTGCGTTGATCAGCTTCCTGTTCTTAGGGGCATTGAGAATTTTTTCTGCTGCCTTGATCAGATCGGCATTCTGGGCATTGATCTCTTCTGCCTTGCGCATCTTGTCTTCGATGGTGGGTTCGGCTTCGATGATGGGCGTTGCCTCGTCAATCCATTTGCTCCAACGGGTGAGCAGTGCCAGTTCCTCGTCGTTTGAGGCATAGTCCTGATAATTGTCGCGCATGTTGTAGGAGACTACGGCATTGCGGGCCCGCGAGGCATCGTCGAGGTAGTCGCGCAGGAAACAGCCAAAGTCGCGATGCAACGTGTAGGGCTTCACCATCTTCGTCCAGAACGTGTCGTAGGCATACTGGCGGGCATGGGCGGTGAACTGATAATTGGGAAGATCAAAGCGTGACTGTCCGAACTCGCGAGAGAGCAGACTGATGACATTGTCCTTTCGGTACTGACTGAAACGGGTGGACAGCGTGGGATGTTGCAGGCAGAGCGCATCGATGGCGGCATGCTGGGCTTGGATCACGCTGTCGTTCCAGGCGATGTAATGCTCAAAATCCTCACCATTGTCAATACGACGGCCACACCAGGGGAGCGGGAATCGGAACAACTCGTTCTGCAGGCGGCAGTCGTCGCCCATAAAGAAGTGGCGTCCCTCCGTGAAGTCGTAGAGCATGAAGTAGGTCTTGCCAGGCTCGAACATCTGACGGATGAAGCAACGCCCCCAGTCGATGAAGAACTCGCTGCTGTTCACGAGGGCAAACTTTACCGTGAAGCGGCCAAGCGAGTCCAGGTCGGCATAGACGTGCTCTTGATTATCCGTGTAGAAATTCTGATAGCCCAGCCCGAACTTCTTATCTTTTTTGAAATGCTCGGGCATGTCCTTGAGCCAGCCTGCGATAGTGACGGTATCGGCCTTGTAGTTCGTGTCAACGAAGTCGGTGCGCAGGTCCTTCGTAGGATAGTCGGGCAGGAAGCGGCCTGTCATCATGGAGTACGTAGCCTTCTGATTGTCAATCTGTATCGCGCGCGAACCTTTTCTATCTTTACCAACTACGACTTTCAATTCGTCGTTGCCGTTGGTGAGCAACATCTTGGCCTCGCCCGTCTTGGAATTCACGTCGCGCTGCTTGTATGTCCAGAACTTGCAGTCGTAGATGGCACAATCCTCAAAGAATGCAATCTTCCATTCGCCTGTCTTATCGTCGCGCCAATAAGAGGGGAAAAGTTGCTTCCAGCGCTCTTCTACAGGCTTAATGCCTTTGATTTGGAAAGCACGCCAACCGTCACCCTCGATGAAGTCGAACTTCTTCGTGCCCTTCGGCAGCGCTGGGAAGTGGAACGCCATCTCGCGCTTGCCGTCCTTGCCTGGATAGACGTGCTTGTTTAGTTCGATGTTGTCTGCAGAAACAATGGTATAGCGCTCGTCGCCCACCTTCAGATAGGTATCGCCAGCAAACTGGAACCAGTGGTCAAGCTTTTCTGAATCAGGACGTTGCCAGGCGGTGATATGCACCACCGTCTCGTTGTCCTTCAGCTCCACCTTCGTCACGTCGAGCAACAGGTTGAAGAATCCGTCGCCATAGCTTGTTCCATAGTCGGTAGTGGGCTGCTCCCACACTGTTACATTCTCTTTTGCCCAGCCCGTCACTACAAAGAGGGCGAAAAGCATAGTTGATAATAGTCTGTTCATTTCGGTTTATTTGATTAACTGTGCAAAGGTAATTGAATTCTTTAATTCCTCCGAATACTTTTCCGATTTTAACCTTCTTTTACAGCCAAAGAGCTCATTCTGTCTCAAAACGTGTCTGACACTTCGTGAGCAATAAATCAAAAAATATGTATTATTTAGGGCATTGACAGAAGAAATTATCCAAATTATTTTGTTAGTTCAGATAGATTTGCTATATTTGCAAACAAAAAGGACAAAATATGCTCATTCTAAATGACTGCATCAAGAAATTGGCAGACTTCAAGGCTGCATTCAGCCAGAAGTATGGCATCACTAAACTCGGTATCTTTGGTTCTGTTGCCAGAAACGAGAATACCGAGGGGAGTGATATTGATATTGTCGTCGAGGTTGAGAAACCCTCACTTCAATTGATGTATGAATTGAAGGAGGCGCTGAAAGCATTATTTGCCTGCGAAGTAGATCTTGTAAGATTCAGAGATTCACTACGACCTTTGTTTAAGTCGAATATATTAAGGGATGTCATCTATGTCTGAAAATCAACTAACTATCAATGACAGACTCGAAGACATTCTGGAGTCTATTAATCTCATCCAAGAATGGTGTGATGGTCGTAAAACTGTACAAGATTTCATGAGTACGGCCACAGGCGTCATGGCTTTTAATGCTTGTGTGATGCGATTTCAGGTGATTGGCGAACATGTGGGCAAATTACTAAATATTGAAGAAAAACCATTGGATGCATTCCCTCATATTCCTTGGCAAGCTATCTATGGACTTAGAAACATTATCTCTCACGAGTATGCCAATATTGACGAGGAAATTATTGTCTCCGTAATCAACGACGACCTTGGGCCTCTCAAGCATGCAATAGAGACGATGCTGTATTCACAAAGAGGCTGATACTCTGAGCTCACAATGCAGCGAATCACAAAAGTGACGGTAATTTGTGTGGTAGTCATGGGGATAGGCACCTATGTATCAGAAGCTACACTCAAGTACCTGTCACAAAGAATACATCAAGAAATAAAGGTGGCAGCCGATTGGCTGCCACCTTTGGTCTAGACGCCCAGACAGGATGTTGCTCCGAGGGCTGTGAGAATTGCTGTTGCGATGCTCGCTACGAGCTGCACGATCCACTTGAGGGTTTCCTTCTTCGTCATGATAAGCCTCCTTGGCTGACTCGCTGGATGTACCATCCTTGATGGCTATAGCCTTAACGGTTGCTGTATCAGTCAGCGTGATTGCCTCGCTGTACAGGCTGCTCTCTGCGTTAGGAGCTGTACCGTCTGTGGTGTAGCGAATCTCTGCTCCGTCGGGACCACTGATCGTCACCTCCGTACTCTCGTCGAATGGAGTCTCACCACTGATTACCGGAGCCTCTACGCTTGCGGTCTCAGAGCCCTGCTCTGAACCAGATCCGTTATCAGAGCCTGAGCCGTGTAGAGCTCAGGCATCATCACATAGCGGTAAGTGCCCGCATACTTTCCAATGTTCTGGTACTGTTCCTTTGCTTTTACTTTCAATGCCATAATCTTTTTGTTTTTCAATGGTTTGTTACTAAAGGTTCGGGGCAAATAGCAAGGTTTTTTCATGGTCGCTGCGACGTCTTTCAGTTCTCAATCAGGCCTTCGTCCATCATCCTTCTTCCTTATCAAATCCGACTGCTATATGCGCCCATTCGCCAGACCTTTTTGTCTCTCCCGTGGGCAAGAAAAATTTCTCTCGTGGGAGCGCAAGTTTTCAGCTTCATTGACGTTGCAAAGGTACTAAAAAAAGAGATGCAAAACAAGATTTTTTCTAATTTATCTCAGATTTATTTCAATTGTTAAAATGTAAATTTTAAGAGTCACAATCCTTTGTCCCATTGAAATACTTATCCAGAATAAATGCTACATCCATGATGCCTCTGTATTTCTTGGTTGCAAAGATACAAACATTTCTCGAAAGTGCAAAATAAATCAAGGAAAAAGAGCACAAAAGGGACCATCACAAAAGGGACGGGTCTTTTTGTGCTATGAGATATTTTTCGGCATAATTGTGCGATATATCTGAAAAAAGTCGTATCTTTGCGTTCTGAGATAACGAAAAGATATGAAGACAAAGGAATATTCAATGAGGGAGATGATCATCGACCAGTGTCTTGGCACCGGGCGGGAGTTTACGCGTGAAGATGTTACCCTCACGCGCGCGCATTGGCGCAACAGAAAAGGTAACTTTTCACATGGAGTGAATTTTTAAAAAAAGTCTGGCAAAATCGAAAATATTATGTTACCTTTGCAGACAATTCGCTATAACAAGCGATTTATTAAACTCAGGTGGGTATAGTTGTCGAGAGATAATTGCACCCACAATCTTATAATAAGGCGAATATTTCGGGAAATTTTCGGGAATTTTAGAAAAGAAAAATCACTAAGTGCTTTATTTTCAGCAACTTAGCGATTTCCTGCGTTGGGGTACTCGGACTCGAACCAAGAATGACAGGACCAGAATCTGTAGTGTTACCATTACACCATACCCCAATGTCATGCTCAACAAAACGTCCTTGTTTCGTTTTGCGGGTGCAAAGGTACTACTTTTTTGTGAACTACCAAAATTTTTCGCGGAAAATTTATAAAAAACCGCAAAATTTTCTTTTTTCTTTTGCATTTCGCGCATTTTGCTGTAACTTTGCACAGAATATTCACCTAATTATATATAATGGAACAAACAAAACAGTTAGTAGAGACGATTAAGGCAGGTATCCAGGAAAAAAAAGGCAGCCAGATAGTGATTGCTGACCTTACGAGAATCGAGGGAACCATCTGCAAATACTTCATAATATGTCAGGGAGGCTCACCCACACAGGTAGAGGCGATAGCAGAGTCGGTTGGCGACATGTGTCGCGAGCAGCTCAAGGAGAAGCCCGCCCACGTGGTAGGTCTGGAGAATGCGCAGTGGGTGGCTATGGACTATACCGACGTGCTGGTGCATATCTTCCTGCCCGACGTGAGAGAGTATTACGATCTGGAGCATCTGTGGGAGGATGCAAAACTGACACGAGTGCCAGACGTAGATTGAACTTTGAACAATGAACATTGCACATTAAGCTTTAATGGATAACAAACAGAATCAGAATAACAACGGGCCGAAGATGAACATGCCCAAGTTCAATATGAACTGGATATACATGATAGCCATCCTCGCCCTGGGACTGCTGTATTTCTCAAGCGGCGGTCCTGAGAACAGCAGTATCGCGAAGAAAGCCACATACACAAACTTCAAGACGATGGTGGCCAAGGGCTACGCATCGAAGGTGGTGGTGAACAAGAGTCAGAACACCCTGAAGATGTACGTCAAGCCAGAGCATATCCGTGACGTGTTCCATCAGGGGACACAGCAGACGGGCACTGAGCCGTATATGGAGGTGGAGTTCGGATCGGTAGACCAGGTGGAGACATTCCTCAACGAAGCCAAGGATGCCAAGACTTTCGACGGCGACCTCAGTTTCGAGAACCATCAGGACAGCGGATTCTTCAACATGATACTCTATAACATCCTGCCCTTCGCATTTATCATCGGCCTCTGGATACTCATAATGCGCCGCATGGGAGGCGGAGGCATGGGCGCAGGCGGCAGCGTGTTCAGCGTAGGCAAGTCGAAAGCCAAGATGTATGAGAAGGGCGGCGACCTGGGTATCACATTCAAGGATGTGGCAGGACAGGCAGGCGCCAAGCAGGAGATACAGGAGATAGTGGAATTCCTCAAGAACCCACAGAAATATACCGATCTGGGAGGAAAGATCCCCAAGGGAGCACTGCTCGTGGGGCCTCCAGGAACAGGTAAGACCCTGTTGGCCAAGGCCGTAGCCGGAGAGGCAGGAGTGCCTTTCTTCTCGATGTCAGGATCAGACTTTGTGGAGATGTTCGTGGGTGTGGGAGCCAGTCGTGTGCGCGACCTCTTCTCACAGGCCAAGGCAAAGTCGCCATGTATCATCTTCATCGATGAGATAGACGCCGTGGGACGTGCCCGTTCGAAGAACCCAGCCATGGGCGGTAACGACGAGCGTGAGAACACCCTCAACGCACTGCTTACAGAGATGGACGGATTCGGCACCAACAGCGGTGTTATCATCCTCGCTGCCACCAACCGTGCCGACATGCTCGACTCAGCACTGCTGCGTGCAGGACGTTTCGACCGTCAGATACACGTAGACCTCCCTGACCTCAACGAGCGTAAGGAGGTGTTCCAGGTTCATCTGAAGCCGCTGAAGATTGACGACACTGTGGATATCGACTTCCTTGCCCGTCAGACACCAGGATTCTCAGGCGCCGACATCGCCAATGTATGTAATGAGGCCGCACTGATAGCAGCACGTCACGACAGTGAGAAGGTGGGCAAGCAGGACTTCCTCGATGCCGTAGACCGTATCATCGGAGGTCTGGAGAAGAAGACAAAGGTGATGACACAGGCCGAGAAACGTTCGATAGCCATCCACGAGGCTGGCCACGCCACGATATCATGGTTTACGGAGTTTGCCAACCCACTGGTAAAGGTAAGCATCGTACCTCGCGGACAGGCCCTCGGAGCAGCATGGTACCTGCCTGAGGAGCGTGTACTGCAGACGAAGGAGGCAATGCTCGACGAGATGTGTTCGCTGCTTGGCGGACGTGCTGCCGAGGAGCTCTTCATCGGCTCAGTATCTACAGGAGCGATGAACGACCTGGAGCGTACCACAAAACAGGCCTACGGCATGATCGCCTTCGCAGGAATGAGCGAGAAACTGCCGAATATCTGTTATTACAACAATGCCGAGTATCAGTTCCAGAAGCCATATTCAGAGACAACGGCAAAGATTATGGACGACGAGGTGCTGCGCATGATCAATGAGCAGTATGAGCGTGCCAAGAAGATACTGATGGAGCATAAGGAAGGTCACGCACAGCTGGCCCAGCTGCTCATCGACCGCGAGGTGATCTTCGCAGAGGATGTGGAGCGTATCTTCGGCAAGCGCCCATGGACCTCACGTGCTGAGGAGCTCCTTGAGGCTCAGATGAAAGCCGACGCAGAGCGTATGGCCGAGGAGAGAGCCAAGGAGTTGGAGCGGGAAGCAAAGGCTCTTGAGGAAAAAAAAGAAGAAACCCCAAATAATAAGGAGGAGGAATAATGAATAATTTTATTGTCAGGACGATAACGGGAGTGCTGTTTGTGGCAGCAGTGGTTACTTGCTTTCTTAATCCGAGAGCAATGGTGTTTCTCTTTGCTCTGGTCACAGGACTGACGATATGGGAGTTTACTGGCCTTGTAAACGATAAAGGCGGTATAACCATCAACCGCATGATCTGCACTGTGGCAGGAGTATATTTCTTCCTCGCGATGGCAGGTTTCTGCAGTGGCATCACACCATCGTCGGTATTCATCCCCTATCTGTTGTCGATAGTCTACCTGATGGTAGCAGAGCTCTATTTGAAACAGGAAGACCCAATCGCAGACTGGGCATATACGATGATGTCGCAGATGTATATCGCATTACCATTCTCGCTGCTCAACGTTCTGGCTTTCCGCAGTCAGGGTTATGATATCCAGTACACCTATCTAATCCCCCTCTGCGTGTTTATCTTCCTCTGGATGAACGATACAGGCGCATACCTCTGTGGTTCGCTCTCAGGCAAGCACAAACTCTTCCCACGCATATCTCCAGGAAAGAGCTGGGAAGGCAGCATCGGAGGTGGCATCATAGTGATGGGCATAGCTGTGCTGATATGGTATCTTACAGACAAATACGGAGTGAACGATTTGGGTCTGAATCCATTTGAGTGGGCTGGTCTTGGACTGACGGTAGTGGTGTTCGGCACCTGGGGCGACCTTGTGGAGAGTCTCTTCAAACGTACTCTCGGCATCAAGGACTCAGGGAATATCCTTCCAGGACATGGAGGAATGCTCGACCGTTTCGACTCCTCGCTGCTTGCAATACCAGCAGCAGTGGTATACCTCTACACACTCACACTTTTTTAAATAAAAAATGTAAAATAAAAAATAAAAAATAATTACGATGAAGAATATATTCGTTGCCTTTGTGGCTTTTCTGGCATTATGTGCCTGCAGTAATGGTGAGAAGAAAGCACTTGAATATCGCGGACTCTCCATGGGTACTCCATTCAAGACCTTCTGTGACTCTCTTGTAGCTCGCGGATTCGCTATCGACTCTGCCAAGACCGACTCAGACTTCTCACGTGTCTCGATGGTTAACCCCGCAGAGAAATACCGTCTGATGATTGCTCAGCATAACGACACCATTGATGCCCTTCAGGAGAACTATATCATCTCTACTAACGACAGTACGCGAAAGATGTGGCAGCAGATACGTGACGACTTCGAGAAGAGCATTGGCGCATGGCCAAACATGCTTAAGGACGGAGAAGACCATCGTATAGCGAAATTCGAGGCCGAGGGCGGATTCATCACTGTAACCCTCGAGAACACCTACAAGCCAACGTTGTCTGTCCTTTATCAATCTAAATAGTCTTGCTATCAGCACTGATATCAGCACTGTTCTTCATGCCCACAACGGCAGAAGACACTATCCGCACCCAGCATCTTGAGGAGGTGGTGGTGACCTCTAACGGTGCCCTTCAACGAGTACAGAGTGTGCAGGCTGGAGCAGAACAGCTTCAGCTGAAAGAGCTCACCTCTACCCCATCGCTCTTTGGAGAGAATGATATCATGCGATCACTTCAGCTGTTGCCTGGCATCAAGGCCGAGAGCGACGCTTCGAGCAGTTTCCAGGTAAGAGGAGGAACGGCAGCACAGAATCTGGTGCTCTACGACAATGCGCCTGTAAGAAATGTAGGCCATCTGGCAGGACTCTTCTCTACCTTCAACGATGACGCCTTAGGAAGTGCCACACTCTACAAAGGGCTCCTCCCAGCGCAGTTTGGAGGGGCATCATCGGCAGTGCTGGATATCACAGGACGTACAGGCGACAAACAGAACCTGCATGGAGGATTGTCGATAGGTCTGCTATCAGCAAAGGCGATGCTCGAGGGACCGATAGTAAAAGACAAGGCCTCATTCCTTATCACAGCCCGCAGAAGCTATCTCGACGCCTTTCTTAAGCTGTCGAAGAACTACAGGAACAATGCCCTGTATTTCTATGACGTCAATGCTAAGGCCGACTGGACGATAACAAAACGCGACCAGCTGTTTCTTACCTTTTTCACTGGTTTCGACAGGACCGCCATAGAGGATATGATAGATATCCGTTGGCGTAACATCGCAGCAAGTCTGAAATGGCTGCATCATATCAACAGCGCAGGAAGCAATGCTCAGACAACAATCTTCCATAGCGACTACGAGACTGACAACGGAATAGACATGTTTGGCATTAACGTATGGTTCAACGGACACATCCGTCAGGAGAGCCTGCGCCATGACCTGCACCTTGAACTAGGGAATCACAAGTTAGACATAGGCCTTCAGACATCACTTCTGAATATAAAGTCAGCAGAGTGGCAGATTGTTAACAAGCACGACAAAGAACAGCGCCGGGCCTGGGAGAATGCAGCATGGGTGAATGGCATATTCAAGTTCTCAAAAAGACTTACCGCCTCAGCAGGAGTGCGACTGAGCGCATTCTCACCTATGGGAGGATCACTATATTACGATATCGATGAGAACGGTGAGATAGACTGGTTCTACAGCTACGACAAGAACCAGATAGTGAAGACCCACCTTAACCTCGAACCACGTGCAAGTCTCAATTTCGACCTCTCACCTCTCACCTCTCACCTCTTACCCCTCTCTGTCAAGCTCGCATACGCACGTTCGACTCAGAATATCCACGCCCTGCGTAATCAGAACACCACTACTCCATTCGACCGCTATACTATCAGCAGTAATATCGTAGATCCTGAGATAGCAGACCAGGTTAGCCTGGGTATCTTTACGATGACACCCTCACAGGACTATGACTTCTCGCTCGAAGGCTACTATCGTAAGGTAAAGAACGTGCTCGACTATCGCGACGGAAAATCCTTCAGCAGTGAGATAGAGATAGAGCGTCTCATCCTTCCTGGCGAGGGAAAAGGCTATGGAGTGGAGATGAGTGCAAGGAAGAACACTGGACGTCTTACCGGATGGCTCTCATATACCCTATCATGGTCAAAGACACGTATCGACGGTATCAACGGCAGCAGATGGTATGATGCCAACAACGACCGCCGACATGACGTCAGCATCGCCGCAATGTATCGTCTGAGCAACAGATGGACACTCAATGCCGCGTGGGTCTTCAATACAGGACAGGCCTTTACGGCTCCCAGTGGAAAGTACCAGATAGAAGACAACTGGGTATACTACTACGCAGAGCGTAACGGCTATCGTGCGCCAGACTATCACAGACTCGACGTGAGTGCCGTGTGGAAGAAGAAGTATCGCAGAACCACCCACGAATGGGCCATAAGCATCTATAATCTCTACAACCACTATAATCCCTACCTCATCAACTTCGAGGACAGTGAGAACGGTGCCCGTACCCGTGCTAAACAGTATTCGCTCTTCGGCATCGTACCCAGCGTAACGTTTAATGTAAAATTCTGAGCCATGAAGTATTTGCGTTTTACCATATTGTTTTCCGTGATGACGCTCCTCTCCTGTGAGAAGGACATCGACCTTGATTACCATCAGGTAGACCCACTCTATGTAATAGAGGCATCGATATCCAACGAAGGTACAAACGTACGCATCAGCCATACCAACAATATGGACGACAACAATGGCATCAGCGATGTTACAGGGACGAAGGTGACCCTCAGCGACGACAAAGGCAACAAATGGGATATTCCCTATACCCGGAACGGCTTTCACCGTATGCCTTCGCTCAAGGGAGTGCCTGGCACAACATATTATATAGATGTGGAGATAGAAGGTAAGCACTACACCTCGACATCTACGATGCAGAAAGAACCTAAGATGAACAGTTTCCGTTTTGTCTGGATGAAGGTTGGATCGGAGAGAATCTGTTTTGGCGACCTTAAGATACAGGACATCCCCAATGAAGACAGCTGGTACTATATGCATATATATCGCAACGGTGTAGGCCATCGCTGGGCTGTGATGCGCGATGAACAGAATCCTAACAAGGAACTGCAACAGCTGTTCTCATTCTTCCATGACGGGAAGACTCAGGAGAAAAACCAGCTTAATGACGGAGACGAGCTAAAGATCCTTATCAGAGCCATAGACCAGCGCTCATACGACTATCTCTACTCCATGCAACTGATGGACAACACAGGCACCAACCCCATGCAGAATTTCACAGGAGGTTGCCTGGGATATTTTACAGCATATAATCAGATTACCGTTTACCGTACCTTCTACAAAGAGGATGTGGAAGAAGAATAGTTCTTCCTTATAATCATTGTGACGGTAACATTGTATTCCTCGTTTTCATAGCGTAGCGTAATGGTGTCTTCCGTAAAAGACATCACCTGTGCCAGGATTTTCTGGTTGCTGCCTGACTCATTGACAAACTCCAGTCTAAGGTTATTGTTATCACAACGGTATGTTCCTTCGTATATGACGTCACCAAACACATCGTATGCAGTGAAAGAGCCATTACGCATCATACCATTATATTTGCCATCAGGCATGAATACAAACTTATCATAGGAAAAATTCTCCGGTTCCAGATCCGTATCACCATCGATGATGACATCACCCTTATCCCATCCACGATACCATGTTCCTACGATATACTCGCCCAGACGCTGTCCGTCATCATCGCCAACGCCACAGCTACAGGTCAATATAAGGGCAGCCACAACGGCTGCCCTATATAAAATCTTACTTAACATTTCCTACCTTTACGAGGTACTCAGCAATCTGAACGGCATTCAGAGCTGCACCCTTACGGATCTGGTCGCCAGAGAGCCAGAAGGTAAGACCACAGTCGTCGCTCAGGTCCTTACGAACACGACCTACGTAGATATCATCCTTGCCAGCTGTCTCGAGAGGCATAGGATAAGTGAGAGTAGAAGGATCGTCCTTCAGCGTACATCCAGGAGCGGCGGCGATAGCCTTCTGTGCCTCCTCAACGCTGATAGGCTTCTCTGTCTCAATCCATACTGACTCGGAGTGAGAGCGCAGAGAACTAACGCGAACACACATAGCAGAGCACTTGGCATCAGTATGCATGATCTTACGAGTCTCGTTGAACATCTTCATCTCCTCCTTGGTGTATCCATTAGGCTGGAACACGTCAATCTGAGGAATAACATTGTAAGCCAACTGATGAGCGAACTTCTTGATAGTCTTCACCTCACCCTCTTCTACCATCTCCTTATACTGCTGCTGGAGCTCAGCCATTGCTGCTGCACCTGCACCAGAGGCACTCTGATAAGAAGCCACGTGGATACGCTTGATATGTGAGATCTTCTCCAGAGGCTGGAGAACAACAACCATCATGATAGTGGTACAGTTAGGGTTGGCGATGATACCACGAGGACGGTTCAGGGCATCCTCAGCATTACACTCAGGCACTACCAAGGGCACATCGTCGTCCATACGGAAGGCAGAAGAGTTGTCGATCATCACAGCACCATACTTTGTGATTGTCTCTGCAAACTCCTTAGATGTGCCTGCACCTGCTGAAGTGAAGGCGATGTCAACATCCTTGAAGTCATCGTTGTGCTGCAGGAGCTTCACTTCTATCTCCTTGCCTTTGAAGGTGTACTTCGTTCCGGCACTGCGCTCAGAGCCAAACAGTACCAGTTCATCCATTGGGAAATTTCTCTCTGCGAGGATACGCAGGAACTCCTGTCCTACTGCTCCACTCGCACCTACAATTGCTACTTTCATAAGTCTAATTTTATTTTGAATGTATAATTTTGGCTGCAAAGTTACTACTTTTTTTTTATTTTTTGAATCAATTATTCACATTATTCACATTTCTTTCCGAAAAAAGCACTACCTTTGCACTCGAAATGAGTATGATTGCCGCATATTTGCCCATCACCGACCCCACGTTGATCTTCTTCGTGGTGCTTCTGATTATCCTCTTCGCTCCTATAGTGATGAGTAAACTACGTATCCCGCATATCATCGGAATGGTGCTCGCAGGTGTCGTGATAGGCAGTCACGGCTTCAATATCCTTGAGCGCGACATTTCCTTCGAGATATTCGGCAGTGTGGGAATATATTATATCATGTTCCTTGCTGGTCTTGAGATGGATCTTGAGAGTCTGAAGAAAAACTCCAGGCATTTCTTTATCTTCGGCCTTCTCACATGCTTCGTGCCACTGATACTTACGTATATCATGTCGCGTACACTGCTTGGATATTCCCATCCGGCATCGTTTCTACTGGGATGTATCATGGCGTCAAACACCTTGGTGGCCTATCCTATCGTGGGGCGATACGGCCTGCAGAAACACTCTTCAGTACAGCTCTCCGTAGGCTCGTCGATGATATCGCTGTTTATGGCGCTGGTGATGATTGCCGCCCTGTCAGGAGCCTTTGAGGAAGGTGGAGGGTTCCTGTTCTGGCTTGGCTTCATACTGAAACTCGCAGTATTCATAGCTGGTTCGATAGTGCTCATCCCCAAGATGGCAAGGTATTTCCTTCGCAGATACAGCGACTCTGTGATGCAGTATATCTTCGTGCTTGCAGTGATGTTCTTCTCTGCCGCGATGTCTAACTTCATAGGTCTGGAGGGAATCTTCGGAGCCTTCCTCTCAGGACTGATCCTCAACAGATACATCCCAAGTGTGTCAGCACTGATGAATCGCATCGAGTTTATTGGTAATGCGGTGTTCATTCCCTATTTCCTTATAGGTGTGGGAATGCTTATCAACGTGAGGACACTGTTTTCCGGAGGTAATGTGCTGTGGGTAGTGTTCCTAATCGCCTTCTTCGGCACTTTCGGAAAGGCTGTGGCGGCATATATATCCTCTCTGCTGTTCCGTCTGCCTCAGCGCGATGGAAACATGATGTTCGGACTTACCTCAGCCCACGCTGCGGGAGCCATCGCGATGGTGATGGTAGGAATGCGTCTGGAGGTATCGCCAGGCAAATATCTCGTGAATGACGATATGCTGAATGGTGTCGTTATCATGATACTTGTGACATGTATCATCTCTACGATTATGACCCAGCGTGCCTCACAGCAGATAGTGCTTGAGGAGCGAGGGAAGTGGAAAGAAGAGAGTGAGGCCCAGGGTGACGATGAGAAGATACTGCTCTGTGTGAAGTATCCTGATATCGCCCCAGGACTGCTCAGTCTCGCGGTGCTGCTGAGGAATCAGAAACTGAATCGCGGACTGGTGGCACTCAATGTGGTATACGATGACCAGAAATCCGCTGTAGGCCGCAAACAGGGTCTTCAGCTTCTTGAGAGTCTTCAGCAACAAGCTACTGCTGCCGATGTGCAGATGCAGACACAGGTAAGACTGGCATCCAACATCGCCAACGGCATCAAATACGCCTTCAGGGAGTTTGCTTGTTCTGAGATTGTGATGGGTATGCACGTGCATACGGATATCAGTCCAAAGTTCTGGGGAGACTTTATCCAGAGTCTCTATAACGGCCTGAATCGTCAGATTATCCTCACGCGTTTCATACAACCCCTGAACACTCTTCGACGTATTCAGGTGTGTGTGCCTTCGAGGGCAGAGTTCGAACCTGGATTCCACAGATGGCTGGAGCGCCTGAGTAGGATGGCAGAACAGTTGGATTGTCGCATACAGTTTCATGGACGCCCGGAGTCGTTGTCACTCATTGCAGAGTTCATCAACAACAATCATCCCAGTGTCCGTGCGGAATATACCCCTATGGGACATTGGAATGAGTTGCCTCGTCTGGCGACAACCATCGCTGAAGATCATCTCTTTGTGGTTATCTCAGCCCGTAAGGGAACCATCTCTTACAAGAATGCCATCGAGCGTCTGCCAGATGAACTCACAAGATACTACTCTGGCAAGAATCTGATGATAATCTTCCCTGACCAGTATGGCGACACTAAGGAAGACCGCATGAGCTTTACTGAGGCCCAGCATCATGAGGAGTCGAGTGTATATGATGCTATACTGAGATGGATTCATAGGAAAGAGAGGAGTTAAGAATTTATGATAGATATAAAAGATATAACAAAGAGCTTCGGCTCGCTGCAGGTGCTTAAAGGCATCGACTTGCATATCGGCAAGGGCGAGGTGGTGAGTATCGTAGGTCCCTCAGGAGCAGGCAAGACCACGCTCCTGCAGATAATAGGTACATTGGATCGTCCTGATACAGGAAGTGTGATCGTTGATGGCATAGATGTCACGAAGATGTCGTCAAAGAAACTGTCAGACTTCCGTAATAAGCATCTGGGATTCGTGTTCCAGTTTCATCAGCTGTTGCCTGAGTTCACTGCCATCGAGAATATCATGATTCCTGCATATATCGCAGGCATGTCGCATCGTCAGGCCAAGGAGCGCGCCAAGGAACTGCTCGACTTCATGGGTCTCGCAGATCGTGCTACCCATAAGCCCAATGAACTCTCTGGAGGTGAGAAGCAGAGAGTGGCTGTGGCCCGTGCTCTGGTGAATAACCCTGCCGTGATACTCGCTGACGAGCCCTCAGGATCACTCGACACGAAGAATAAGGAAGAGCTCCATCAGCTCTTCTTCGACCTTAGAGATAAATTCGGACAGACCTTTGTCATCGTTACTCACGATGAGGGTCTTGCCTCTATCACTGATCGCACTATCCATCTGCGCGATGGTCTCATCGAGGCCCCAGCAGAGCCTATAGAACCCCAAGAATCTCAAGCCCCTGAAGAATTATGCTTAAGCTCGGAGAATACCACAGACTCAGAATAAAGAAACGCCTCGAGTTCGGACTCTATCTCGATGGAGGCGATGAAGGAAATATCCTTCTGCCCAACCGTTATGTCACCCCCGACATGAGGATTGGCGATGAGATAGAGGTGTTTATCTATCTCGATCAGGATGAGCGTACGATAGCCACCACAGAACATCCTATCGCCAAGGTGGGCGAGTTTGCCTATCTGGAGTGTGCCTGGACCAATGAGTACGGAGCCTTCCTGAAATGGGGACTGATGAAGGATCTGTTCTGTCCCTTCCGTGAACAGAAACAGCGCATGGAGATAGGCAAGACCTACTACGTGTATATCATGGAAGATGAGAAGACCCATCGTCTGATGGCAACGGCAAAGGTTGAGAGATACCAGAAGACCACTGGTCGTGAGCGAGCCCTCGACTTCGCAGAGATACTCCTGAGATATCTGTATGAGCACGATGGCTATTGTGACCTTGGCGACAAGTCACCATCTGAAGAGATATCTGCACGTTTCGGAGTATCCAAGAAAGCCTATAAACAGGCCGTCGGCGACCTCTATCGTCGTCGCCTGATAACTATCGCAGATGACGGATTACATCTGGCATGATTTCGCTATTGCCTGAGCTACTGTATATGCAGTAGTCCATGCAGCCTGGAAATTAAAACCACCAGTAATCCCATCGATATCAAGCACCTCGCCTGCAAAATACAGGTGGGGTTTTTCTTTGCTCTCAAGGGTAGCAGGGTTGACAGAATAGAGCGATACTCCTCCACAGGTAACAAACTCATCCTTAAACTGAGCTCGCCCTGCTATATTATACAAATCGCCACCACTTAATATGTTAGCCAAACGGTTAAGCTCTTTCTTATTCAGACTCCCCCATCGGCCATTGCAACGCTCACCCAGACATTTCTCTACGAGATATGACCAAAGGCGCGATGGTAAGCCACAAGGGGATATGGTCTGAAGCTGTTTCTTAGAGTGGCGTATGGTTATCTCCTCGAGGGCTGAGAGCACCTCGTTGTCATGGAGACTTGTCCAGTTTACTGCCAAAGGCGACTTATATCCGCATTCTGCCAGATGACGAGCTGCATAACTCGATAGTTTCAGTATCGCAGGTCCGCTCATGCCCCAGTGTGTGATAAGCAACGGCCCCTCAGCTCGCATCTTCGTGCCAGGAATCATCGTGACAGCATTCTCCACCACCGTTCCCATCAGTGCCTGCAGAGCCTTGTCGTCGATCTGAAAGGTAAAGAGCGATGGCACAGGGGATTCTACCTCATGCCGCTCCAGCCATCTGATGCCTTCTACCTTAGGAGAGCCTCCTGTGGTGACAGCGATAAAGTCGTAATCGCTGAGTTCATCGAGAGAGTCGATCTTCGTCTCTGTACGTATCTCCACATTATGTCTTCGTGCCTCAGCCAGAAAACAGTTTATTATGCTGTGCGAGTCCTGCGACATAGGAAACACACACTGATCCTCCTGAGTGGTGAGTCTTACCCCATGCTTCTCAAACCAATCGTATGCATCCCTATGCGAAAAGCCCTTCATCAGACGTTTCATCAGCCTGTGTCCACGAGGATAGACATACTGCAAGTCGCGCACCTCGGCAAAGGAGTTAGTACAGTTACAGCGTCCTCCTCCGGATATCTCCACCTTCGCCAATACCTTCCTGGACTTCTCGAAGATAGTAACCTCCATCTGCTCGCACATCTCCTTAAGGTTGATGGCGAGGAAGAACCCAGCAGCACCTCCGCCAACGATCGCAGTCTTCATTGTCCTCCTAATCGTGAGAAATATTCTGCCACATCATCCCATGTCTTGAAGGTATCGCTACCAAACTGCAGATGTGTCGCCATACCGTTCCATTTCTCTGCCGTAGAGATAAAGTAGTCGCCATAGAGCAGTTCCCTCTGGTTGGTGAAAACGGTATGTCCCCATGCAGGCACATTCACATATTCATACAACCACTGGTTGATATCCTCATAGTGCCTGGCATCGACAGGAGCCTCTGCCACGAAATATAGCTGATAGTTCTCGAGCAGCGTCCGTATGGTCTTCTGCGAAGAACTCAGCGGCTTCTGATATTTATCGATGAGCGCGTCGACACCTATATATATTATAGGACGCTCCCTACCCTCCTGACGATCGTCAATCCAACGTATCACAGGCACCACAGAGTGCATAAACGAGTTGTCATTCATCCTGTGCTCGCCATGAAAACGTATTGCCGTAGGGTAGTGCTCACGAAACAGGTCATAGGTGTTCACAGTAGTATCCTCATCGCCAAAGAGTCCCCATACCCTTGCCGTCTCTTCTTTAGTCACCTGAGCGAAACACTGCTCTGTCATCTCCTTATACTCCTTCACCAGAGCCTTTGTCACCATGAAGTCCTGCACTCCGTCCTGACGTGGATTAGAGAAATGCTGAGCACCTATCATGCCGTGTTCCTTCATCGTGTCGCCCATCTGCAGGGCTGGGTTTACGAGGATACGGTCAAAGCCGTAGAGCATCTCCGCATACATGCCTCCCATCGAGGTGCCGATGATAAGGTCGGGCTTCTCCTTCTCACAGATATCGCGCAGAAGATCCATTGCCTCCTGAGGATGGACGGGAAGATCGGGAGCTATCACCTCTGCCTGAGGCAACACCTCACGGATACGTGTCACCGTGCCGCTCTGTCCTGACGACCCGAAGCCATGCACATACATCACCTTCTTCCCCCTGAACAATTCAGGAAATTGCTTTATATATTCCATAACACTAAAACTGCCAACGGCTCGGCATCTGTCTCTCTGGCCACAGATGCTTACAATATCTATAATTCATATATTCCAGAAACTTCGTAAATTCCGTCAGTCTCCCTTTGAATCCCTCGAAGTCCTTACGTTCTGGCTGTGTCCACTGCACCTCTGTGAGTGCCGACATTCGTGGCAGGGCCTGATACTCTACCATCTCTTCGTTTGTCATATACTCCGACCACAGGTTAGCCTGTGTGCCCAGGATATGCTTGCGGGCCTCTGCAGAGAGTGTATCAGGTGCAGGGTCAAGAGAATAGACCTTCTCTATAGGTATGTATCCTCCACAACGGCTGGGTTCAAACTCCCTGTCCTCCACCTGCTGATAGTCGAAATAGCAGTGTGTCGTAGGAGCCATCACCACATCGTGTCCTGCCTCTGCAGCCTTTGCTCCAGGAGCAGAGCCTCTCCACGACATTATCATAGCATCCTGAGGACAACCGTCTAATATCTCGTCCCATCCCAGAGCCCTGCGCTGATGAGCAGTGAGATAGTCGAACACGCGCTTGGTGAAATGCGCCTGAATCTTATCCTTCGATAGTCCGAGAGCCTGACACCTGGGACAAGTCTCCCACTTCTCCGTAGGAGTCTCGTCGCCTCCGATATGTATCACCTCTGAAGGGAATATCTCCATTATCTCCGCCAGCACATCCTCAACAAACTGATACACCCGTTCATTACCCACGCAGAGCACATCCTTATATACACCCCAGTAATGTCCTACCTGATAAGGTCCGCCCGTACATCCTAACTCAGGATAACTGGCGAGGGCTGCGAGCATATGTCCAGGCATGTCAATCTCCGGTACAACGGTGATATGACGAGCAGCAGCGTATGCCACAATCTCCCGAGCCTGAGCCTTGGTGTAATAGCCACCGTATGGGATTCCATCGTCGAGATCGCTGTTTGTACCAATGATCGTACCTGAGCGATGAGCCCCCACCTCAGTAAGTCTAGGCCATTTCTCTATCTCTATGCGCCATCCCTGATCGTCAGTGATATGCCAGTGGAAAGTGTTCATGTTATGAAGCGCAAGGAGGTCGATAAACTTCTTTGTGAAGTCTACAGACCAGAAGTGGCGTGAGCAGTCCAGATGCATGCCTCTCCAGGAGAATCGCGGCTCATCCTTGATTACTGCTGCCTGCAACTGAAACATCTGGATCACAGATGCGCCTGATGGTGTTGCCAGCGCCTTACGCAGCGTCTGAATGCCATAGAACACTCCTGCAGCCGAGCCTCCCAGGATGGTTACGCCCTTGCTGTTGACAGTAAGCACATACCCCTCGCGAGCAGCCACCTTTGGAGATATAGCCAGTTCGATATAGCGTACCTTCTTTTCTTTCTTGGCAGCAATGGGGAAGTCTACTCCCACCAGCTCATTGAGATACTGCTTCAAGAACTCTGCCTCCTGTTGCAACTCTCCCGTAGCCAGTATCTGCACAGAGGCATCGAGTGTAAAGGGGTCACCCTTCTGCAACTCTATGCTCTGTGGCAAAGGAATGACGTTGTATTGCGCCCGTGCCGGGCTAAATAAAAAATATAAGATAAAAAATAAAAAATAATTCCGTCGTCCTTTCATATCTCTCACCTCTAAAACTTGTACTCCACAAACGCCTCCATCGCCTCGTAGCAGGCCAGACCCAACTCATCATAATGACGTGCTGTCTCACGATTCCTGTCCTCAGCACGCTGCCAGAAGAGCCGTTCGTCATTACCTAAGAATGGAGCCGACTCCATCTGACTCTGATGTCTGAGTATCGCATTACGTTTCTCTCTGAGTTCCTCAGGACTCATAGGCACACACATCTCTATGTCAGCCACATCCCATTCAGCCCAGGCTCCGCGATACATCCATACCCTACAGTCCTTGAGCCACTCTGCCCCAGCCTTCTTCTCCTCATCGATGGCAGCAAGCACGGCGTCAGTACACTTACGATGCGTGCCATGAGGGTCGGCAAGGTCGGCTGCCACATATATCTGATGTGGCTGAATCTCAGAGATAAGTTCCTGAATAGGTATCACATCCTGCTCCGACATAGGCAGCTTCTCGATCTTTCCACTCTCATAGAACGGCAGGTCGAGGAAATGGATATGCTTGCTGTCGATGCCATTAAACTCACATGCCAGACGAGCCTCACCACGACGGATAAGTCCCTTCAGACGCAGTATCTGTTCTGTGTCGAGATCACCTTCCTTCTTGGTTTTCAGGAAGTTCTTCACCACCTGATAGCTGTGCTTGATAACCTCGTCAGAGCCATTGGCGAAGATGGTGTTAAAGCCGTTGATGAAATGCATGAAACGACGTACCTCCTCATCGCCCACAGCGATATCACCTGATGTCTCGTAGGCCACATGCACATCGTGTTTCTGTTGCATCAGTCGTCGGATGGTGCCTCCCATGGAGATGACATCATCGTCAGGATGCGGAGAGAACACTATCACTCTCTTTGGATACGGTTTTGCGCGCTCCGGACGGGTACTGTCGTCGACATTGGGTTTTCCTCCAGGCCATCCCGTGATGGTGTGCTGCAGTTCGTTAAACACCTCGATGTTCACCAGACCTGCCTGTCCGTCAAACTGTTCCACGAGATGTCCCAGACCATTCTCCACATAGTCCTTTGTAGAGAGTTTCAGCAGAGGTTTCTCCACCTTTCTGCACAATTCAATCACCTGACGCCTCAACTCATGGTCAGGCATCGTAATGTTAGCAGTTAGATTCAGATTCATAGTTTTATCGTTTATCCATTATCATTTATCCATTATCATTTTGCGGCAGCATCACCACTCCCGTCTGTTTCTTTCCGTCCATCAAGATCTTCAGGGGTTTGTCAAACCTCACATGACGTACATACTCCGTCTCCTGCACTGCCGGCATACTGTCGAGTATCTCCTTCTGGAACACCCCGTCGCCGGTATAGGTGTTGATGGTGAAATATCCCACACCAAACGATGTCAGGTTCTGGAAGAAGTGCGTTCCCTGCGATGGATCCACGTGATAGTTCTTCAGTCCCGACTCCACGATGACTCTCGCTGCAGAGATATGCGGCCACTTCACTGGTATACCCAGCCAGTAGTCAGATGATCCCCATCGTCCGGGCCCCACCAACACGTAGTACTTGTCATTATTGAGGAACTCCTGGTTTATCTTCTCTATCTGCGATGCGATGGTAGGATTGTTTACAGCCGTGAAGTTCTCGTCGGTCTTCACATACACCACATCCACCACATCCTCAGAGATACCGTGTCCGAGGGAGTTGTTCGACCTCAACAGACAGTCCTCGTCAGGTATCTTCTGCAGGTCTTCGTCGAGCACCTGCTTCGAGTCAACGATAGGTCGTATCTGCAGGAGGTAGAACTCACCCGTGCGGTCGTTGTTCAGGTTACATGCGAACTCTATCTCCACAGGTCGTTTCATCGCCTCAGAGCCGTATTTCTGTGCCATCTGCAAGAGCTCCGGCAATGGGAAAATACCCTGTTGTAGCACACCACAGAAGGAGATGATCTTTCGTCCGCCCTCGTAGATTCCGTCGCGTATCATCTGGTCTACGGGGTCGTAGGTCGAGGCGATATATGTCAGCGAACCGTCGGCATCGGCCTGTTTCACCCTCAACGACTTGATATTGAATCCGTCGTCCACCTTGAAGTCATCGCCAACGTGCGACATGTCGAGGGCATAGAATCGTGTCTGTGTCTCACTGAGTGCCGTCTCCATCTCCGATGTCTGCAGCACCTGATTAGGGTGATATGGCGACACTCTGAGCGTCTGTCCTCCGTCGACGATATATTTTCCTAATCCCAAGGCCAGACTTGCTATACCCTCCTCTGCCGTCTCGTCGCCGATAGGATAATAGTTCAGCGAGCGCAGCACACCCGAGAAGTTCGGATAGTACAGGTCGCCATACTGTTTTCCTACCACCTCCTGCAGTATCACCGCCATCTTCTCTTGGTCGATTACGTTCTGTGTGGCGAGCATATATGCCTTCGAGTCCTTGTAATATACCGACGCATACACACCCTTGATGGCACATGCCAGCATACGGAGCATCTCGTACTTATCCTCCAGCAGAGGAATCATATACGTGCTGTAGATACCTGCAAACGGCTGGTAGTGCGAGTCCTCGAGCAACGAACTCGATCTTACCGCGATAGGCGACTTCACTGCATCGAAGAACGTGAAGAAGTCGGCTATCAGCGAGTCGGGCAGCTGTGCCCTGAGGAAATGTTTCAGTATCTCCTCGTCAGGGGCGTCGCTCAGTGCTATGGGGTAGAGATTATTCTTCTCCATAAACTCATCGAAGAAGTCGGTACACAGCACCACCGTCTTCGGGATCATCACTGGAGCATGCTCGTATTTGTTGAGTTCCGGATTACGTTTTATCACCTGGTCAAGGAATGCCAGACCTCTACCCTTTCCTCCCAGCGAGCCCTCTCCGATACGTGCGAAGTGTGCGTAGCGGTCGTATTTCAGGCGGTCGAACACAGCCACCACTCCGATGTTCTTCATCCTTCGGTACTGCACTATGGCGTCGAAGATGATCTGTCTGTGGGCATCCACATCCTGGAGCTTATGCCATGTTACGTGTTTGAGGAATGCCGACACAGGGAATATGGCCCGTGCCGTAAGCCAACGGCTCATGTGGTTGCGCGAGATATGATATTTCAACGACTCGGTAGGAATCTTGAAGATATTGTCCTGCAGTTCCTTCAACGATGTTACGCGTGCTATCTCCTGTTTCGTCTTCGGGTCACGGAAGATAAAGTCTCCGAATCCCATGTGCTCCTCCATCAGCTTGTGGAGGTCAACGTTCATCTTCGTAGAGTTCTTGTCGATGAAGTGGAATCCCTCAGCCTCAGCCTTGGCACGGTTGAGCGTCTCCGAGGAGTCGAGTATCAGTGGCACATACTCATCGCGCCTGCGTATCTCGCGCAGCAACTTCAGTCCTGCCTCCGGGTCGCCCTCCTCCACATGCGAGAGTCTTCCCGGCACACTCTTCATCGGGAAACGGGTGTCGGATATCACTCCGAGGGTGTTCTCATGATACTTCTCATAGAGCAGCATAGCCTCCTCGTAGTTTGTTGCGAGCACCACCTTCGGACGTCCTCTCTTTCGCTGTGCTGCAGCGTGAGGGTTCAGGGCCTCGGTAGAGAAGCGCTTCGACTGTGCGAGGATATAATTATATAGGTTGGGCAGTACCGATGAGTAGAATCGGATATTATCCTCCACGAGTAGTATCATCTGCACACCGGCCTCGTTGATGTCGTGCTCGATGTTCATCTTGTCCTCGAGCAGCTTGATGATCGACATGATGAGGTTGGTGTTTCCCAGCCAACAGAACACGTAGTCGAACACCGACATATCCTCGTTTTCTATTCGTTTGGTGATACCGTGCGAAAATGGTGTGAGCACCACGCAGGGGATATTCGGATGGGCAGCCTTCACCTCTCGGGCAACGGTAAATGCATCGTTGTCGGCATTACCAGGCATACATATCACGAGGTCCACGTCGGTGGTCTTCATCACTGCACTCGCCTCTTCTGTCGTCGACACCTGAGTGAACGATGGCGGGTAACGCATACCCAGTTCCATATACTCGTCGAAGATCTTCTCGTCTATTCGTCCGTCGTCCTCCAGCATGAAGGCGTCGTAGGGATTAGCCACGATGAGGACATTGAAGATACGTCTCGTCATAAGGTTGACGAACGACACATCCTTCAGGTAGAATTTATTCCACGCTTGTGGTATTTTGTTAGCTTCTTCCATATTCGGCTACAAAGATACAAAAAAATCCACAAACAACAATATTATTCGTGGATTTTTATAAAAAGATGGCAGCCTAGCTGTCATCATCTGTCTGTCTTTGTTTTATCCA
The DNA here is from genome assembly GCA_902776935.1 of uncultured Prevotellaceae bacterium. Lineage (GTDB taxonomy): Bacteria > Bacteroidota > Bacteroidia > Bacteroidales > Bacteroidaceae > Prevotella. The sequence continues at coordinate 53,345 of CACYRS010000011.1, forward strand.
ATGTATTGCATAATGATATCAGCAATTTCCTCCTCCGTCTTGCCGTCAGCGGAGATGACGAGCTGGTAGTTGCGGGTGTCGTAGCGCGAGGTACCGGTGTACTTCTTCACGTAGTTCTCACGCATCTTGTCTACCTGGTCGATGATCTTGCGGGCCTCGTCCTCGGTAATATTCTGTTTGCGTGCCACGCGCTCCATGCGGTAGTCCATCGAGGCCTGGATAAGGATGCTCAGGTGGTTGGGATGTTCGCGGAACACGTGGAAGCCACTGCGACCGGCCACGACGCACGACTTCTCAACGGCGAGGTCCTGCAGGATCAGCGTCTCGGTCTTGAACATCTCATCGGTGGTTATCAGATCTGGTGCGTCACTCTTTTGTGGTAGGTAGTAATTCATACTCATGCCTCCGTCAATCTTCAGGATGCGCTCCACGTCGGCCCACCAGCTGTGCTTGCGACCTTTCAGCCGCTCAATCTCTGCGGTGGTGAGGTTATACTTCTCCTGCAAAGCCTTGATGACGGCCTTATCGTAGAAAGGCACGCCTAACTTCTCTGCCAACAGGCGGCCAACAGTACGTCCGCCGCTTCCCAGTTCACGATTAATCGTGATTACAAATTGTTCGTTCTTGTTCATATCAGTTAATATTGTATTAAAATATTTATCTTGTGTTGTTACGTTTATGCGGAACGTTCCCTAATGGGAACGAGTCGAAATCATGCCATCCTCGGTCAGTGTAGGTTGTACCAGTGAATAGTACGGCGAGCTCCTGATGGATGACAGTGGCCAGACGGTCGCTCTTAAACGCCTGCACAAGCCTCATGCGTATGATGCCTTTATACTCGCAGGCCACGATCCAAAGCGGATAGGAATAGGAACCGGCACTGACGCCCACGGTCTTCACCTGTTGTGCTATGTTTTCGCCGAAATTGAGATGACCAGCGTAGGATATGCCATAGGTATTTATGGCTGAATCTTTCTTCCTTCCGCTTTTGACAACCTTGGACGACGTTTGTCGCACAGGCAGCGGTGCGGAAAAAATCTGGTTGAAGTCAGATCGCAGCCGAGCCACCGTTGTATATAGATTCTCCGGTCTTGTCTGCACTTTCATCTCCGTACGCAAATGCCTTGCCCTTTCCCCTACAGGCATACTATCGATCTCTGTTGTATAGGGAAGTGAGAAAGGGATTGCTCCATTGCCACCGGACTCGAAATGGAATATCGGACGAAGGTCGGTAGGAACGTAACATACTATCTCCTTCTGCCCCACGTCGTAGCACTGACGGATGGCTCGGCCTATGACGGCATTCAGTGCAGGTATCACAGAGCTGCCGTTCTCCCGTGCAAAGGCAAGAATCGGCTTGAGTGGCAGGTCGATGTCAATAATACGCTGCCGGGTGGTTCTGCTGCTGAACAGTTTTTCCGGAATATGGAATATGTCGTGCTCCTGAGGAATGAACTTGCCCTCGGGCTCTCCGGGTGCGCCTCCCTCAAGGATGTGCTCGTGGCATGGGAAAGTGTCAATGCTGTCAGCAGCAAACTGGTTGTCATCATTGGTATGACAATAGAACGACAGGACAGTATGGAGGAAAGCGCAGATAGACCGCATGTCGGCAAGCCCGTGGAACACATGGAGCGTAAAGCGCCTCTCGCCGTAGGTCACATAGAGCATGAGACCATCGGTCTCTTTAGGGCCAAGGGACCGAGGACCTTCATCTTCCCTTACCACTGTGACCTGCTCCACCTCGGAGGTCTCCACGAGGAATCTCCGCCCCACTATTACTGGGCGTGCCCTAAAATTCCGGTGTACCCTCAGAGCACTCAGCACTGCAGCCCGCAGTTCATCGGGATGCACGCTCTGAGTCAACTCGCATTCCGCCTCTATCACTGTAGCCCGCTTACCGGAACGGCCCCAGTAAAATGTTTCATCAAAAAAAAACAGTTTCTCCATTTAGTATCTTCTCAAGTGTTATTCCACCTTTGTCAGGCTGTCGATGGCGGGGTTGGCGTATTACTTTATTCAAATGATAGTTTCTGGGCCTGTTCGAACAGTTTCTTGGCGATTGTCATGTTACCAGGTTGGTAACCGTTCAGCACGTCGAGTATCCGACAGAGTCCAGCAGGACCACCACCCTGCCTCAGCACATAGACATAGCAGAGGTTCTGGATGCCTATGTTCTCCGAGAGAATATCTAGGTCGGTGGCTCCAAGCTGTGAGACTGCCAGACGGTAGGCATCGTCGCTGTATTCCTCGACAAGACGATTTACTTCTCCGAGTGTTTCCATGCCAAGGTCCTGGAGCACCCGCAGGTAGGGCATTATCGGCACAGGATACAATTCGGCCTGGTTGATGGCAGCTATGCGCTGGTTCAGACGGTCGAAGGGATGTGCCTCCAGATAGCGGCGGAATGTCTCGGCGTTCAGGTCCACGCAGTCGAGCTGTCCGGAGGCTTCCAGTGCTAGCATCTGACGGCGATAGTCAACCAAGACATTGCGTAGTCTACTGAACTCCTCATCCATCAGTTCCAGCATACCGGCCATACGGTTGAACTGTCGCATATACTCATGGGGAATCTTCACATCGCCCTTGTAACCGGTGTCATGGTCGAGCGTGCTCCATACGTGTTGCAGGGCTGTACGCATCTGTATCTCAAAGCGCAACTCGTTAAGCAGCGGCATTTCCGGATCATCGACGATAGTTTTAGGCAATCGGCAGATATAGTGCAGCGAATTATATCCAAAGCTATCCAAACGATGCTGTTTGCGTTTATCGACAGAGTTCCGCCTGTCCACAACAAACGCTTCGTTCACAATGGCAGCTACCTTGTCCACATCAGCACTGTAAAACGTCACCACACGCAAACCCACAATGTCTGTTACATCATCGATTGTTTGGTATTTGCCGCCTTTCAGTTCCAGTTTTCCCGCAAGCGACATTTCAGTCTTTATGCGGTGTTCCATGGCTGTCACCTTCACGTGCTGGGCATCGAGAGCATTGCGCAGTGCCTCGTCGGCTAGACGAGACAGTCGTTCATAGATGGATATCCGCTCATGGTACTGTTCCATGAGCATTTCTCCATGTAGGTCAAGTTGATAGTTCATCATAAAGAGGGTTTAGGAGGAAACACTTGATTAATGAGATTTTTAAACTCCTTATAAGCAAAGGTATCACGGAGTTCACTGAGCGCATCAGCCAGTCCCCGGTAGTGCCACTCGTGGTCTTTGGGGTCCTTGGCATGGAAAAGGTCCCACAGAGCATCGCCCTGCTGGGCATAGTCGCGGGCGATGGCCCGCATATTCGAGAGCTTGTCGCCGAGAGCCACGATCTTAGCATCGAGTGAGGCACGCTTCAGACGCTCGATGGCATCCTGCTTGCGAGCGTGCCAACTGTCCTCCTCGCTCACACCCTCTGGCATGGTGTCGCTCTCCGAGGCCACGAGCGAGGCGATGCGGTCGCCGAACCCAGTACGGATCTGTTCTATCGTAACGCCGGTGTCCTCTACAGTGTCGTGCAGAACTGCAGCGGCCAGCAGTTCCTGATTGCGTGTCATCGTGGCCACGATTTCTAATGCCTCCATCGGATGGACGATATAAGGGAAACCCTTGCCGCGACGCTCAGTCCCGGCATGGGCGCGGACGGCGAACACGATGGCGCGGTCCAGCAGTGTGGTGTCTAACGGTTTGTTTGCCATTTTATTCCAAGTATTTTGTTCTCATTTGTTGTTGCTCTTCCTTAGAGAAGCCTAATTGGTTTTCGATGTACCCTGACAGCGAGCCGTGCTTCTGATCTATCAGGTCGAGGGTCGCCTCGAAGTTCTCGCGGCTCACACCGACCATGGCACGGGCATTCTCGATGCCTTCAAATGCGATGGTCCGTTGCGAGTGGGCTACTTGGATAGAGAACGTCATGGCAAATAATACGATGGCGATCGCAAAATCTTCATTCTTCATTCTGGTAAGTATTTGTCGAACATTTGCAGCAGTGGTCCGCTTAAGGGATGTTTCCCATCGGTTAACTTGCTTATAAAGAAAGCCATCTTGGTAGCGATGAAAGGTTGCAGCTTCCTGACTCCGGCCTCCAGTGCTTCCTTGGAGTCCGTGCCGAAATAAACCGTTGCGAAGGCATCCCAGTGGGCCTTCAGTGTGTCGTTGTCTAAATGGAAGATGTTGTCGGCACGTTCCGCACTTAAGAAGTGTGACGAATAGTACATCATGCCCAAGTCCCATTCGGGCACGCCATAGGCAAAGTCGCCCACGTCAATCCAGAGCTCGCGGCTTCCGTCGGTGATGATATTACCGATGTGCAGGTCGCCGTGCAGACAAGTAGGCATGGAGGGCACGGTATCGATGAAGCGGTGGAACCGCCTAGTGAGTTCATCAGGAAAATCTGCAAGCCGGTCAATCCATGTGCTCGCCAGTTCCCGCATGTCCGGCAACCGCGTGGTGTCGGCAGGGGTCTGGTGAAGCTGCTTGGCCAGCATGGCGAAACTCTGCGACAGCGGCACCAGTTTGTCGGGCTCCTGCGAGATGATGCGGGTGAACGAGCGCTTGGGCTGGATCAGTTCATACTCGGCTCCGAAGCGGGTGCCATCAGTAATCAGTCGAATGGGCTTCGGGGTGGGCAGTCCACTCTCATATACCACCTGGCTCGTACGGAACTCCCTGATGGCGTTCTCCGCAGCAATACCGGCCAGAAACAGCTTAGCCAGTGTCTTGCCGTCCTTGTGGTTATAGGTGAGGGCCGTCCCGCCTTCACCGGTCTGAACATAGTCGTTCAGATCTATGGTTACGTAAGTATTCATAATAGTTACATTTTAAACTTGATCCGGTCACCAATACAATGGCTTATTGTTCGTTATATTGTGAAACTTATTATTAGTCATACCTTGCTTGGGCCGTCAGGCCTCAGTGCAGACTATCGTCATGATAGCTATCATAGCTATATATAATATAAGGTGTAATACTATCCTCATATTGTCATCCACAACTTTTGCATGCAAAATTACTATATTTTTAGCAAACTATATTATAAAAACCTGCATTTTTTCTAGAAACTGGAAAAAAAACTGTACCTTTGCAGACAAAAATTCAAACCGACATACAAATGGACAAGAAACTGAGACAGGGCACGCTTTGCGTACAGGCAGGCTATAAGGCCAAAAACGGAGAACCAATAGAGTTGCCAATCATACAGTCGACAACATTCAAATACGACGACTCTGATGAGATGGCAAAGTTGTTTGACCTCGAGAAGGAGGGATATTTCTATACCCGCCTCCAGAATCCCACCAACGACGCTGTGGCTGCGAAGATAGCTGCTCTCGAAGGCGGTGTGGGAGCAGTGCTGACATCGAGCGGTCAGGCAGCCAACTTCTACGCCATCTTCAATATCTGCCAGAGCGGTGATCATTTCGTGACATCAAACGAGATATACGGTGGCACATACAATCTCTTCGGTGTAACACTGAAGAAATTAGGCATCGAGTGTACATTCGTATCACAGGAAGCCAGCGAGGAGGAGATACAGGCTGCCTTCCGTCCTAACACAAAGGCACTCTTCGGAGAGACCATCTCCAATCCCGGATGCGCTGTGCTCGACATAGAGAAATTCGCAAAGATTGCACATAAGAACGGGGTGCCACTCATCGTGGACAACACCTTCGCAACACCAGTTAACTGTCGTCCTTTCGAGTGGGGTGCAGACATCGTCACCCACTCTACCACAAAGTATATGGACGGACTGGCCACTCAGGTGGGTGGTGTGGTAGTTGACAGCGGTAACTTCGACTGGCTCGCAAATGCAGAGAAGTTCCCAGGCCTCTGTACTCCCGACGAGTCGTATCACGGACTTACATACGTGAAGGCATTCGGAAAGATGGGCTTCACCACAAAACTCGTGGCACAGCTGATGCGCGACCTGGGAAGCATCCCCGCACCACAGAACTCTTTCCTGCTGCACCTCGGACTGCAGACACTCCACCTGCGTATGGCACAGCACTGTAAGAACGCACAGAAGGTGGCTGAGTTCCTGAGCCAGAACGACAAGGTGGCATGGGTTCACTATTGTGGTCTGCCAGGCGACAAGGCTTACGAACTGGGACAGAAATACCTGCCTAACGGCTCATGCGGTGTCATCGCATTCGGACTGAAGGGAGACCGCGAGACAGCCATCAAGTGGATGGACTCACTGAAGATGATAAACATTGTGACCCACGTGGCCGACGCCCGCACATGTGTGCTTCACCCTGCATCTCACACCCATCGTCAGCTCTCTGACGAACAGCTGCGAGAGGCCGGCGTTGCCCCAGACCTTATCCGTCTGAGCGTAGGTATTGAGGATGTGGAGGATATCCTCGACGATATCAAGCAGGCACTCGCTATCTTGTAAGCGAGAACTTCACAGACAGACCGAAGTCGTGAGTTGTGGTAGGATAACTTGAGGATGCCAGGAGAGGAGTATTCGTCTGACGGTCGTAATAGGCCGAGATGGTAAGCAGACGACTCAAGGTATAATCCGCCATAAACGACACTTTCAACGCACTATTGCCACTCGATGCCGCAGAGGTACGGGTGGCAATATCGCGTGTTATGGCGGCCTGCTGACGGAAGGAGATGTCAAGACGAAGGTTCAGATCGTGGTTGACACCTGAACGAGAGCTGGTATTTCTTGATTCACCAGTCTGGTTAGACTGGCCAGATTTACTTGATTTTCTCGATTGCGCCTTTTTGATTTTCCTATTTCCGCTGGCTCCGAAGATGTTGAAATCGCGAAGCTTATAGGCGAGACCTATCACCCAGTCGTTGGAACGTGACTCATTGATCTGGACACTCGTCATAGAGAGGTTGAGCACTCGGGTACGACGATACTCAACCTTTGCCGTGAGGTCGTTCTGGAATGTTGCATCGACGCCCAACAGGGGCGAGAACGACTCGTTTATACTCACCGTTGACACATTATACATTGATGAGGGTTGGAGCAGTCCGGTGGTCTGGTTGACGGTGAATCCAAGACCGTTCATATACTCCTGCCATGAGCTGTAAGAGGCGTAGGAGCCTATGCTGAATACGGACTTGTAAGCGTGGTTGATGTTAAACGACTTGAAATGTTCGCTGAACCACGTCAGTTTTGATAGCCCACCGTATCTTATGGACCAGTTAGGCAACATCCTCGCCAGTGTGGGGAAGATGTCGAGACTTCCCTTCCCGCTCGATGTGTAGGCCTCGAGGAAGGCAGGAATCATCACATCGGCAGAATACTGGTTCACCTCGGCCACATTACGGGCATTAACCACTGAGCCCGGTTTGGGATACTGCGCTGCCACACGCTGGGCAAACTCAGGGATAAGGTCACAGAAATGTTCGAAGGTCGTGGAACGGTAGCCATTGTCGGCACTGCCTATGCCTTCGAGCGATCCCTTCAGAGATATGGTGGTCATGTTAAAGCTTCCGCTATGGGTGGTAGGCATGCCAGCATACATATACTGGATACTCTTGGCACGGGTATCTGTACGTGAGGCGTTGAGGTCGATCTTAAGGTCGCGCATAGGCTCAAGGACCGCCCTCACCTGGAGGTCGTTGGAGCTGTTGATATTGGCAGGGGTTGACACACTGTCGTTTTTGAGCAGCCAGCCGTTGTTATAGGCTTTGTCAAGATAGCTGTCGCCAATGGTTCCGAAGGCGAAATCAAGACCCGGCGAGAGACCTCCGGAAGAGCGCTGTCCGAAGGCGTCGCCGATATTAGGCATGAAGCCCGGAAGGAGCATCGAATACTGGTTGCGGTAGGAGACGTTGATGCTACGTACCATCATCAGCAAACGGGCTATGCTCTGGGCAGGCTTATACCACCACTGGTTCTCCAACGGTGGCTTGGCAACGATGGAGAGTCGGATGCCTACGGTATCCTTCGACTTGATAAGAATCTTATTCTCATCGATCACCTTATATGATACGTTATACGGTTTGCCGTCCTTGGTACGGGCAGTGACAATAAGACGCTTCGACTTCTTATTATGAGCCACGGTTATGGTGGTATCGGGCTTGAGGGTTATCTCACGCTGATAGGTATTCTTCTTCGGGGCCTGGGTCTTGTCAATATCGGCACCAACAGCATTCTTAGGACTCTTCGGAGTCTTGGGTTTCGCGGGTTTCCTGGCTATCGACTTCTTGAATCGCTCGTTCACCTTCTTCAGGAAGGGGAAGTGATTATAGAGTGTCTCAAGATTGAATGCGGCATTGATATTGAGGTTTCGACGGCTGGTGATGGTATTCCCCAATGATGTGCCGCTGGCTGTCTCTGTACCTCTTACCCAGGTGTAGTTTGCAGTGTAGGATGCATCGCTGTTGATCCAGTCGAGGATAGGCAGTTTGTTCAACGGCAACTGGTATGATGCCGTTGCCTGCTGCTGGTAATCGAGTGGTGTTCCTAGGTTTCGGATACTCTGCCATACGGAGTCTTTCCAGGCTGAGTAACGGTCGGGATAGAGGTCTTTGTTTACCGGTGTGTAAGGTTCCTCGATCTCTGCGTGGGTGGCACTCTGGAAGTTGAAGTGCAGGTTCTTGGTGAAGTCCCAACGCATTGCGAAGTCACGGTTCCAACGGAACATCGAATTGAATGTGAGGGGGATGTTCTGGCTTAACAGGTTCTCGAGGTCGCGTTCCTGCAACTCAAAGTAAGAACGGGTAATCTCTGAGTTGAAGGATATGCTCTGGGGCAGATAGTTGAGTCCGATGGCCTTAGGGAAGTTGAGCCACTTCGACTTTCCCTTAAGTTTCTTGAACGGCTCCCAGGTCTTGTATACAGGCGAATAACTGTAGTTGAGGGCTCCCCGCCAGTTGTCTTCTTTCTCATAGACGGTAGTCTCGCCTGAGGTATAACGGTGTGAGTGGCTGTATGAGAAAGAGAAGTTTCCGGGGTCGTAAGGCATAGGGTGACGCTTGGTCTTTATACCCCACCTCACATTGGAGAGCGAGAAGTTGGTGTTCGTGGTACGGGTGATGGCCAACGACTCTATGCTGTCTCTCCCATGCTGGTCTTTTGCAGCATCGAGGGCATCCTTCAATCGCATGTCGCTGTCGAGAGGGTTATATCGCGGACGGACCTCCTCCTTGGTTACTGAGTAATAGAGGGGTGCCGACACCTTCGCCTTTTCGGGGAAGAACTTTCCGAGTTCGAGCGATGTGGTTATGGAGTACTGTTTCTCTGTGTTTGTGCTACGCTGTGACACACTCTCCTCAAGACCTCCGAAGCCATCGCCGATATACCGTCCGGTAACGTTTACCGTACCGAAGTCAGAGAGTTGGACGTTCATCGTTCCCGATGCTGCCCAGCCACCATCGTTGTTGGTCTCCAGGAGTCGCAGCTCGTTGACCCATACCTCTCCCGACTTTGTCTCTGCAGAGACATTCCTCACTCCCACCACCATCGTCTTAATCTCTCCCAAAGAGGGGTTACCCATGATGCTCACCTTATTGCCGGGGCGGTCCTCGTCATATCCGCTGAAGACCCTATTAAACGATGCCGTACCGTTGGCCTTGGCAATATTACGGTCTTTCTTCAGGTTGGTAAAGATATCGAGGTTAATGTCGAGCATGTTCTCCTCAGGCCATACCGCTCTGCGGTCGGCTGATGAGTAACGACTATAGTCACTGCGGTCGGGGGTAAGACGGAGGGGTATCTCATACTCGTAGTAGTTGTTGCGGTAGTCGCTGCCAAGACGGATGAACACTGCCAACTGATTGTCCTTCAGATCAGTAGCATCGGGTACCAGGTGGTTGGCGTGGGTAAACATCTGCATACGCTTGTATTTACGCAGGTCGAGCGAGGTGTTCTTATATACTCCCTTGGCCTCACCGCTACTTAGGTTCTTGACCACCATGTTAAGCGCCTGTTCGTTGCTCTCCACAAGCTGTGGCTGTGAGGGGTCGGTAACACGGGAGATACCAGGAGGAAGGACGTAGTTCACAGGGGTCTTGTCATTGCTCTCCTCGATATTCACGGCACTCACCTCAAGACTTCCTGTCTCGGGACTATTTGACAGGCTCTGCTTGTATACTCGCCACTCGCCACGAACGAGGTCGAGGGATCCGAATCGCAGCACGATAGGTTTTTGGAATCCCGTGAGGAACATACGCATGAAACGGATACTGGTGAAGTCGGCGATGGATCCTTCCTTACGTTCATATTTCTGAACGGGGATACGGAACTGATACCAGTTGACAGTGGCCGTATCGCCATTACGCAGCTTGACACCACTGGTACGCATGTCGGTGATAAAACAGTTGGATGGCGCAGCACCGTTGCGATAGGCATCGAGTATTTCCGGACTGATATGTACCTTGTACTGATAGTAACGCTCGTACTCATTAAGGGTGAAGTCTTCGTTTATATCCTCCAGGTCTGGACCTGCCTTGTAACTGGTATCATAACTCTCCGTACGGTCATCAGTATCAGGCGAGTTTCCCTGAGGGTTGTTGATAAGCTTATATCTGTCGAGGATGCTCTTGCGCTCGTTGTCGTAGTCTGTGCCGCGGAAACAGTGATAGTCGTCACCGGCTGGGTCGTTATACCATGCCTGAAGGATACTGTCGCGGGTAACGACAGTACCCAGTTTGTCGAGCCAGTCCTTATATGCCCCGAAGCCTCGTTCCTCATCATCGTTAAGACCATTGAATCCCACATCCTGACGTGCCCGGGAGCCTGACGTGGTGGCAAAGGCATAGGTCTGACTAGCCTGCTGGGGTATCTTTCCCCACTGGGTGGTGGTAAAGGCATTACCTCCGTCGACAGGCATTCCGCTCTCATAGAATTTCTTTCCGTCGCGGAGGATATCCTCGCTCACCTCACCGAGGTTGATATAGAGGTCGCCGCTATAGTCGGAGGCGGTACCCTGCTGTCGGGTATAGATAAAAGGGTCGAGCATCCAGAACTCGATATACTCGATATTGGCCTGTTCGAAGTCGGGGGTATCAAGCTTTCTCATCATGCCTCCCCATTTCGTCTCCGGCTGACGTAACGTACCGTCGGTATTAAGGTCGAGCGTGAGGTTATACGGTCCGCGTTCCTCGGGGTAATATGCGAGGTTGAGGACATTGAGCTTCGAAGTGGCACCATTGTAGTTTGACTGCTGGCGATTTGGATAGAGTTCCTTGACATAGACCTCTCGCACATAGTGGTTAGAGAGTTGTTCGAGATCGCTCTTGATATGTGCGGGGGTGAGTGTGGAACTACGGCTCGTGAGGATATCGTTGATGTAATACCACGACAGCAATGCACGGTTATATCCGCTGCTGACACCTGTCTTGTCACGGTTCTCAGCAAACATCGTGGGCACGCTGGATATAGACCACCGCTCAGGCTGTCCCACGGAGATATAGTTCTTTGTATTCTCAAAGTCGTCGATATACGAGGCATTGTCCTGAGTGCCTCCTGCCGTACCGGCGATGAGTTGTGCAAACTCACCGGAGAAAGTTATCCGTGAGGGTTCTGTGACATGCAGGAATGGGATCTTGTTGAGCATAGAGGTGAGCCACTGACTCTCCTGTTTCCAGTTTACGTTAAGTCCCAAGATGGTGTTCTTCAAGGGCTCCGAGCCCATAACGACCTTCGATGTCAGGGCCTGTTCTGAGAGATGCATCAGGGTACCGCCGATCTGGAAGTTCTTAGAGAAGTCGTATTCCCAGTTCAGGCCCAGCATCGTCTTTCGCTGCATGCCATATTCGGTGTTCGACTCATACGAGGCAGTGACATTGGTTCCAGCGTCGAGGATACTCTGGTTGATGATGGTAACCTCGCCAGCAGAGTAGTCGACGGTATAGTCAGATCCCTCCTGAAGCGGAACTCCCCCAGCGGTGACTTTCACAGACCCCTGAGGCACATTGTATGCATTGAGCGATATTACATTGGCTTTGGTGCCCTTAAACTGTCCCACGAGCGAGTACTTATCCTTCTCAGCTATCTGTTTGGCTACTGTCTTCGTGGAGTCATAGAGCTCATCAAACACGAATTTATTTGCCTCTTCTTCGGTGAGTCCGCTATTTCTAAGCTGTAAACGCAGATAGTCGCCGAAGGGCTCTGCAGACGGCAGGAACACACGGCCATTGCTCACGGTATAGCCTTCGATATAGTCAAAGTATCCGTTGGGATGCATCTTATTGTTATTGTCCAGACGGTCACAACCCAACATCCTCAGCAGGGTACGGTTCTTCACCCTTGAGTCAGGGATATATGAGAGATACACTCCGGCGGTGTCGCTCTGGTATTTGATATCCAGACGGAAACGGGTCTTCTCAACACTGGAGGCGAGGTAATACACGTTTTTCATCATCAGATCCCAGTTGCCTTGCTTGGGGGTGTTAGAGGTATTCTTCAGGGATTTTACAAAGAGGGCCTGTGACGTCTGGGTGTTGTCGCTGGCAAACTCACCCACCTGATATGCTACTCCTCCAGCCGTAAACTCAAAGGCCACTGCCAGCACCTGGTCTGTCTGAAGACCTGCCTTCAGGGAAACATATCCCAAAGACTTGTTGACAGTATATTCCGATGATGAGAGCAGACGGGCACTGGCAATCTTCTCATAGTCTACCCCACCCTCGAATCTACTGATGCCTGCCAGTACGCTACTTGTCTGATCGATGTCTCTCGCTGCGGCATATTGGCTTACAAGTGTCTGGTACTCATCATTGGCAGCATTAGCAGGGATGGTCATCCCCGTGGTTTGCCACCTGGAATTACTTACTCGCGCATTTTCTCCGAGGTCGGTGAAGGCGATGATGTTACGGGTATTCTGGTTGTTGCCGGTCTTGTTGGTTACCCATATCTCCACACGGTTTATCTCTATGCCTGTGGTAAGGTTAGGTAGTGTGGACATTGCAGCATCATAGTGATCACGGAAATAGCGTGAGAGAAAGAAATGGCGGTTCTCCTCGTAATTTGCCACATCGATATCGAAGGGCGCTGTCTGAGCGCCTCCCTTTGAGGAGACACTCTGTGAGGTGGATTTCTTCTGTGACACTACGGTCTGCAGCTTTAGCTTGCCAAACTGCATATCGGTACGGATACCAAAAAGACTGGAGGCACCCCTCACCAAGGAGTTGTTCGACGGGAATGTGACGTTTCCTGCCTCAACGAGTTTGATAACCTCGTCTTCCTTGCCTTCGTATTTCAGTTTCAGGTTCTGGGTGTCGAAGTCGAAGGTGGCGTCAGTATTATATCCGAGGTTCATGTTCACCTTGTCGCCCACTTTTCCGTTGACGCTGAGGTTTATCTTCTCGTCGAAGTCAAAACTTGTGGTCTTACGGTTTCTGATGGGCAGTGAGGGGTTGTCGATATTCTTCAGTGTGGCTCCGAGTTTGAGCTCCGCCGATCCCTGGGTCTTGATACGCACACCACCAGGACCGAAGATCTTCTCTGCAGGTCCCAGGTCGAAGTGCATGTCCATAAGATCGAACTTGTCCTTACCTTTATTGGCTACGTTCTCTGCGTCTTTCTTGTGGAAGAACTCATAGAGCGTCTTTTTCTCCACCCATTTACGATATTCCTCAGGAGACATCAGTATCGGGGCGTTGAGATACGAGTCACCGATCTTCGAACCGATGTAATACACGTTCAACGAGTCATCATATTCCACCGTCTGTCTGATATTCTCTGGCATCCTGAGATCCAAGGCAGACGAATCGAGATCGGCAGTCTCCACAGGAGCCGTCTTCTGTATACGCCAGCGAGTGCGTGTAGGCGCGCCCTGCTCGGGAGTGTGCGCGCGTAAAAGACTATCGGGGACGATATCATCATCTCCGACAATCTGGTTCATCTGCACAGCCGAGGGGACAGCAAAGGCTACGGGTAGGCGCGCTTCGCGCGGGAATGAGGCTACAACACTCAGCAGAACCAGCACGAAATATGCCAGGCGCTTCAGCACTTTTTACCTTTTTACTTTTTTACCTTTTATTTAATCTGTTTCAGCGCGAGCTTCACTACCTGTTCCACAGGCAGGTCAGGCTGCTGCTGTAATATCTGCAGCACTACCTTCTGAGTGGGCGCAGGCGAGAACCCAAGCATAGTAAGGGCAGAGACAGCCTCATCTTTCACCTGATTGTTGACAGGTGCCTGCATCTGTCCTCCGGCAGGTATCTCCTCAGCGATGCCCAGGGCCACTATCTTATCTCTCAGGTCAACGATGATACGCTGGGCCGTCATCTTTCCTATTCCCTTAATACTCTGGATAAGTTTGGCGTTACCTGTGGATATGGCATTGCAGAGCTCTGTCACACTCATGCCCGAGAGCATCATCCGCGCAGTGTTGGCTCCAACACCGTTTACCGTGATAAGCAGTTCAAACATCTCGCGTTCCTTCTTGTTGACAAACCCATAGAGAACGTAGGCATCCTCCCTGATAGACTCATAGACAAAGAGCTTCACCTCTTTCTTCCCCTGAATGGCGCTAAAGGTATTCAACGAGATATTCAATCCGTAACCAACACCAGAGGCCTCTACCGTAGCCATGGCAGGGGTGAGGTCGGTCAGTTCACCTTTAATATATTCTATCATAACTTACTATTTTGTATATATACATATATTTAAACGTGATTTGCTAACATATTATTGCATTTAGAGCCAATAAACTTTCAATTCGTCACAAAGTGAAGCGTTTTAGATATTTTTTCTTCCTTTTTGTTACGTTATTTAATAGAAAAACATTACTTTTGCAACCGCAAACAGCAAATAATCAACATTAATTATAAGATATATGAAGAAAATCAGAGCAGCCGTCGTAGGTTACGGCAACATCGGAAAGTATGCACTCGAGGCTCTTGAGACAGCTCCCGACTTTGAGGTAGCAGGTATTGTAAGACGTAATGGTGCGGAGAACAAGCCTGCAGAACTTGCAGCGTATGAAGTGGTAAGGGACATCCGTGAACTGAAGGATGTTGACGTGGCCATCCTAGCTACTCCCACACGTAGTTGTGAAGAATACGCCAACCAAATACTGCCTTTGGGCATCAACACTGTCGATTCTTTCGATATCCACACCAATATCCGTGGCTATCGTGAGCGTCTGATGAAGCTTAATCAGGAAACAAATACCGTAAGTGTCATTGCTGCAGGATGGGATCCGGGTTCCGACTCTATCGTCCGCACACTGATGCAGAGTCTTGCTCCAAAGGGTCTCTCATACACCAACTTCGGCCCAGGAATGTCAATGGGTCATAGCGTGTGTGTACGTTCTAAAAAGGGTGTTAAGAATGCACTCTCAATGACCATCCCCCTTGGTGAGGGCATCCATCGCCGTATGGTTTACGTAGAACTCGAGGAGGGTGCAAAACTTGAGGATGTGACAAAGGATATCAAGGCCGACCCTTATTTCGCCAGCGACGAGACTCATGTATTCCAGGTAGAGAGCGTAGACGATGTCCGTGATATGGGTCATGGTGTAAACCTCGTTCGCAAGGGTGTAAGCGGAAAAACTCAGAACCAGCGCTTAGAGTTCAATATGAGTATCAACAACCCTGCCCTCACAGGTCAGGTGCTTGTCAATGTAGCTCGCGCCTCTATGCGTCTGCAGCCAGGATGCTACACAATGGTTGAGATACCTGTTATCGACATGCTCCCCGGCGATCGCGCAGATCTCATCGAACATCTCGTATAATCACCAGACATTTTGAAATAAATCCCGAAATTCTTTGGAGTTTCGGGATTTATTGTTATCTTTGCAACAGAAATAACAATAAAACTTAAGCAAGAAGTATGAAACAATCAAAAATCTGGATAGTCTTCATCGTGGCTGCGATGCTGATGACAGCCTGTAGCAATGGCCCTACCAAGGAACAGAGTGAGAACGCAAAACGCGTGATAGAGATGGCCCACAAGCAGAGAGACTATGACAAGCTGTTGGCACTGGCCGACAGTCTGGAGAAGAACGGCAATCTATCGCATGCAGAGGCATACTACTGGAGAGGCTATGCCAGCGACAGACTTAAGATGTACCGCATGGCTGAATTTTATTGGAAGACAGCACTAGAGGCCTGTGAGGAATCAACTACCCCCGAAGACTTGAAGATATACGCCATGACTGCCTCGCGAATGGCAAATCTGCTCAGTGTAAGAGGCAACTACGACGGAACACTGAAGATGGGTGTGCCTGCAGCAAATCGACTCGAGGAACTTAAGTGCGACACCACCAGCGACTACGTGAACCTGCTGATATATATCGGCTGCTGCCAGTCGGCTACCAATGGAGGAAGTGATGCCGAAGACGGTTTTAACCGCGCTTATCAGAAACATAAGGAAAACATCGAGAACAACCATACCGAGTCGGCATATAAAAACGCCATCGCAGGTCTGATAAACATAGCATACTTCTGTAACTACACCAAAGACTACCAGAAAGCAATGAAGTGGATAGGCCATTTCGGAGAGATGATCAACGAATATGAGCAGCGTCCCGATGCCGATAAGAAATACATCGACAAACAGATAGCACGATTTAATATCTACAAGGCTATCGCCCTTGAGGGACAAGGCAAGAAAGAAGAGGCCGCTGCTGCCTTTGAGGATTTCAAGGCTACTGAGTTCAGCAAAACACCAGAAGGAAAGATTCAGGGTAACGACTACCTGGCAGCTGCAGAGAGATGGGAAGAGGCAGTGGATAACTACCACAGCCTAAACGAGCTGCTCGACATTCAGGAGAAATCCATGACACTTGACGATATCCACGACTTGCTATTGAAGAAGTACGAAGCCAACCTACAGGCTGGACGCAGAGACTCGGCAGCAAGGGTAAGCATGCAGGTGTGCGACTCGCTTAACAATGCGTTGGCACTCGCAAAGAAACTCGATGCAGCTGAGCAGGCTACGATAGTAGAGAACGTGGAGAATGTTACGGAGCAGCATGCCATGGAAGCGAGAATGAAACAGATGTGGCTGTTTGGAGCACTCATACTATTGTTCCTGGGATTTGTGGTTTATGTCTACTATCAGAGACATGCCGACAGACAACTTAAGAAAGACCACGAGAATCTCAAGAAAGAGTGCGCAAGACTGGAGGAGAACGTATCGTCTAAGGAACGCGAGCAGACGGAACTGCGACTGGCCCACAGCCTAAACAGCACTGCCAAGGCAGCAGAAGCCCATCTGCCACAGAATATCACCGCATATGCCCAGCTGACACCTACAAACACCTTCGGCACCAGTATCTGCGACTATCACACTATGGGTGACAAACTCTTCTTCTGCATCGGTGATGTGGCAGGCAACAGCGTTGAGTCTTCGATGGCAGCAGCAATAGCAAAGGCACAGTTCCGTACGGCATCGATGCTACAGACAGAGCCTCAGCAGATAGTAGAGGCCATCAGTGAGTCGAGAAACTGGAATGAGCCAATGACACTGTTCGTTGGAGTGATGGACATGACATCGAGGATGCTGAAATTCTACAATGCAGGTCATGAAACTCCAGTGATGGTAGGTCAGGAGATAACCCGACTGGACGATGTGTCTGGCGAGATTGAGATGGCCAAGGGCACGATGATATACCTGTTTAATAAAGGTGTGCTCACAGCAGAGAATAAAGACCACAAGCAGTATGGCGAGAACAAGATGCTTGGCGCAGCACTTCAGGCGATGAAGACAGATGCAAGACCAGAACCGTTTGTGGTAAGTATCGAAGAGAACCTGAATAAGTTTATCGGTGATACCCAACAAGAGAATGATATAATGATGCTGGCGATAAAGTGTTAGATTTCGAGCTGCATTGAATGAGACAGGAAAAGCGCTGCGGACTAAGACTCCGCAGCGTTTTTCAGTATCTCAGAGAGTGTGGGATGGATGTGAACCATATCCGCGAGTTCGTGGATGGTGGTATCCTTGCACATCAGAACACTGACCTCCTGGATGATGTCGGCAGCATGGGCACCATAGGCATGACAACCGAGGATCTTTCCGTCGGAAGGAGCCACGAAGAGTTTCAGAAGACCTTCGCTCTCGTTCATGGCAAGAGCCTTGCCATTGGCACGCCAGAAGGACTTCTTGCAGACAAAGTCGATGCCCTGAGCCTTGAGCTGATCCTCAGTAGGACCAACGCATGCTGCCTCGGGGGAGGTGAAGATGGCTGCCGGCATGATATCGAAACGGATACCATCGCTCTTGCCGAGGATATGATTGATAGCGCGGACGGCCTGCATCTCAGCGGCATGGGCAAGCATCTGACGACCATTGACATCACCGATGGCATAGATGCCCTTAACGGTAGTCGCATAGTTTTCATCTACCGTGATACCCTTACGCTCATCGTATTCGAAGCCGGCATTGGCAAAATCTGCCTGCACTCGAGGTTTGCGACCTGTAGCTATGAGGATAATGTCGGCATCGATATCAGCGATATTCTCAACGGCGGTCTTCATCTTGAAGGTGATGCCACGCTTCTCAAGGTACTTACGCAGGCGCTTGGCGATGTCGCTGTCGAGGGCAGGGAGACATTCCTTCAGGAACTCGATAACGGTAACCTCAGAGCCAAAGCGACTGAAGACAGAGGCAAACTCCATGCCGATGACACCTGCACCGATGATGCAGAGGCGCTTGGGGAGAGTGTCGAGATTCAGCAAGCCTGTGGAGTCGACAACGCGAGGGTCATCGAGGCCGGAAACAGGGATCTGCTTGGTCTCAGAACCTGTGGCGATGATGATGTTCTTGGCGGTATAGTCGCCCACCGTATTGGCATCGACAAAGACACCTTTCTCTCTAACCAATGTGATGTTAGGATGAGAGAGGATGCCCTCAACGCCTGCACGGAGCTGGGGAACGACTTGCGCCATGCGCTCACGAGCCTCAGCGAAGGTGGATGAATGGACGTAGGTCTTCGTAGGGATACAACCGACGTTGAGACATGTGCCTCCGACGTTGTCGCCCTCGAAGATTACGACCTTCAGTCCTTGCTTGGCGGCATATTCAGCGGCGCGGTAACCTCCAGGCCCCGCACCGATTATTATCAGATCAGTTTTTTCAGACATAAGAACAGAGATAAAGACATAGTAACATATTAACAGATAATAGTAAAATATTACTCTGTCTTCATTTGTTTGAAGGTGACTACAGGATGCTTGGCGGCGAGGACATCATCGACACGTTCGATAGGAGTATCGTGAGGTGCTGTCTTTACCAGGTCTGGATCATTCTTCGCCTCCTCGGCAATCTTACGCATCACAGCGATGAAGCCATCGAGAGTCTCTTTCGACTCGTTCTCGGTAGGCTCAATCATCAGACTCTCGTGGAAGAGCAGAGGGAAGTAGATGGTCGGAGCATGATAGCCGTAATCCAACAGGCGCTTTGCCACATCCATCGTGGTGACACCAGTAGACTTATCCTTCAAACCGTCGAACACGAACTCATGACAACATACGGTGTCGATAGGCAGTTCATAGACATCCTTCAACGACTCTTTGATATAGTTGGCATTGAGAGTGGCCAGAGGACCCACCAGCTTCACGTTCTCACGACCCAACGAGAGGATATAAGCATAGGCACGCATCATCACTCCGAAATTGCCCTGATAAGGCGACACGAATGGGAAGAACTCCTGCAGTCCCTCACGCACACCAACAGGACCCGCACCAGGACCACCACCTCCGTGAGGAGTAGAGAAGGTCTTGTGGAGGTTGATATGCATCACATCGAAGCCCATGTCGCCTGGACGACAAGCACCAAGCATGGGATTCAGATTAGCACCATCGTAATACATCAGAGCTCCTGCATCGTGGATAAGCTTTGCGATGGCAGGAATCTGAGTCTCAAAGAGACCAAGGGTATTAGGATTGGTCATCATCATCGCAGAGATGTTAGGCCCTTCGAGAAAAACAAGACGTTCCAGATCGGCGAGATCGACCTGACCATCAGCGCGCGATTTCACCTCGATTATTTCGAGGCCGCAGACAGCTGCAGAGGCTGGATTGGTGCCGTGGGCGCTGTCAGGCACAATGACTTTCTTACGAGCCATATCGCCACGGGAACGATGATAGTTATCGATAACCATCAGTCCTGTAAGCTCGCCATGAGCACCAGCGTACGGCTTAAATGTAAAGTGAGCCAGACCTGTAAGGGCACAGAGCGACTTCTCGAGCATGATAACCAGAGCACGGGCACCAACGACAGTCTGTTCAGGCTGCAACGGATGCAGGTTCTGGAACTGAGGCAGAGCGGCCATCTCCTCATTGATCCTGGGATTATATTTCATCGTACATGATCCCAATGGATAGAAGCCGGTATCCACACCGAAGTTATTATTCGAGAGGTTGGTATAGTGGCGCACCACTGTCAGTTCATCACACTCGGGCAATGCGGCATCCTCTGCACGACGCATAGATGCAGGCACCTCATATTTATCACCAAAGTTATTCCTTGGCAGGCTATAACCTTTGCGACCCTCCTTGGAGAGTTCGAAAATCAGGTTTCCATAAAGTCGATTATTCATAGGGCTGCAATCTTTACGAGGTTATCAATTTCTTCCTTAGTACGTTTCTCTGTGACAGCGAAGATGAATCCATCCTGGCAACGGACACCACCAAGGATGCCAGCCTCGATGAAACGCTGATAGAGAGTATCGGCATCGCCATCGTACTTAACATAGAACTCATTGAAGAAAGGCTTGTCGTAAACCAAAGAGAAACGCCCCGTCTTCAGCAGTTCATCGCAGAGGTAATGAGCACCAGCGTAAGAGAGTTCGGCAGCCTCCTTAAGTCCCTGTCTGCCCATAAGAGAGCAATACATCGTAACGAAGAGTGCCATCAGGCTCTGGTTTGAGCAGATATTTGACGTGGCCTTCTGACGACGGATATGCTGTTCACGAGCCTGGAGAGTGAGCACAAAGGCACGCTGATCGCGATTATCTTTAGTCATACCCACGATACGTCCAGGCATCTTTCTTATCAGCTTCTCCGTGCAACACATGTAGCCCACGTAAGGGCCACCGAAGAGCATAGGTATACCCAGGCTCTGGCCATCGCCCACTGCGATATCACCCCCCCACTCGCCTGGTGTCTTCAGCACGGCAAGGTCGGAGGCAACAGAGTCGATGATGAAGAGGGCCTTGTTCTCATGACACGCATCAGCAAAACCGGTGAAGTCCTCAACGATACCAAAGACATTTGGTTGCTGAACCATCACACCGGCAACACCTTCAAAATTGGCGGCTGACAGATCGGTCACGCCATCTTTCAAAGGAAGTGTTTCCAACTCTATTCCCTGATGCAGAGCGTAAGTGTCGAGCACCTCACGTGTCTTTGGATTAAGGCCGGCAGAGACAAGAACCTTATTCTGTTTCTTACCAGCAGCCACAGCCATCATCATAGCCTCAGCAGCAGCTGTAGTTCCATCGTACATCGAGGCGTTGGAGATGTCCATACCTGTGAGTTCGGCCATCATGCTCTGATACTCGAAGATATAATGGAGCGTGCCCTGAGAGATCTCTGCCTGATACGGGGTGTAGGAGGTAAGGAACTCGGAACGTTGCAACAGACTCGGAATCACAGAGGGGGTGTAATGATCATATACGCCCATGCCTGCGAAACAGGTGAGTTGCTTGTTTTCTGAGCCAAGCTTCTCGAAGAGCTGTCGCACCTCCAGTTCACACATCGACATGGGGAGGTCGTAGTCGCCCTTGAAACGGATGCTGTCTGGTATCTGGGCATAGAGGCCATCGAGGTCTTTCACCCCAGCCTTTGCCAGCATAGCCTGCAGATCATCCTCTGTATGAGGAAAGTACTTGTACATTTGACAATTTGACTATTTACTATTTGACTATTTTTCGCAGAAGGCGGCGTAGGCAGTAGCGTCCATGAGGTTGTCGAGATCAGCCTTGTCAGAGAGTTCCACCTTGATGATCCAGTTCTCGAAAGCATCCTGATTGATGAGCTCGGGCTGGTCATCGAGAGCCTCGTTAACCTCAACGACAGTACCGCTGACAGGAGAGATAAGATCAGAAGCAGCCTTTGTGCTCTCAACGGCACCAAACTCCTCACCTGCCTCTACTTCGTCATCCACATCGGGCATGTCGACATAAACCACTGTGCCAAGGGCATCCTGTGCATAGTCTGTGATACCAACGAAACCAAAATCACCTTCTACTCTTACAAATTCGTGTGACTCTGAGTAGTAGAGTCCTTCAATTACTTTTGCCATAGTTCTTAATTATTCTTATTATTTCTTTCTATTCTATTTTTTATAGCTCTTGTTATAGAACTGTTTCTTGACGACTTTGCCTGGAAATACCTTCTTTCGAATCTGAATCTGAAGGTCGGTATCGAGTTTAGCGTATGCGGTATCCACGAGAGCCATGCAGACGCTCTTGTCGGTAGAGAGGGTGCGATAACCTGTTGTAACCTCACCGATTACCTCGTCAGCCATATTGAGAACAGGGTATCCATGACGAGGAATAGCCTTGTCTGCCAGTTCGATGCCTACAATCTTCTTCGCAGGGCCCTCCGCCTTCTGTTTTGCGAGAGCCTCCTTACCGATGAATTCCTCCTTGTCGAGTTTTACGAACATGCCCAAGCCTGCCATGATAGGAGTGATATCCTCTGAGAGCTCATCGCCATAGAGAGGCAGTCCCACCTCGAAGCGCAGGGTATCACGACATCCTAAGCCACAAGCCTGTACTCCAGCTGCAATCAACTTGTCCCAGCATTCACGGATATAGTCGTGAGAGGCATAGATCTCGAATCCATCCTCACCAGTATAGCCTGTACGGGAGATGATGATTTCCAGAGGTGAGGAGGTGAGAGGTAAGAGAATTGTCTTACAGGTGTAAAAGACCATTTCTTTGCAAGGGAGTCCTAATACCGTCTCCACGATATGCTCAGACTCAGGACCCTGAATGGCTATCTGACCATAGAAGTCACTACGGTTCTGAAGGTCGATGTCGAAACCCTGGGCATTCTGCTTCATCCATGCCCAGTCCTTATCGATATTGGCGGCATTGATAACGAGGAAGAAGTCGTTCTCACCCATCTTATACACCAACAGGTCGTCGACAGTTCCACCATTCTCGTAGCACATCATACCATAATAGATCTTACCCACAGGGGCACCAGCAATATCGTTGGTGAAGATATGCTGAACATAACGCTCGGCATCCTTGCCCTTAACCGTTACCTCACCCATGTGAGAGACATCGAAGAGTCCCACTTTCTCGCGTACTGCCGTATGCTCAGGGGCGATGCCGGCACTCTGATAGAGCAATGGCATATCGAAACCTCCGAACGACACCATCGTTGCTCCCAAGGAGATGTGCTTGTCGTGCAAGCAGGTTACCTTGTCTTTCTTTTCAAGTTCTTGTTTTATTGCCATAGATTATTGTTGTATTTTAAAATACTATTCACATCATCCTCGGAGAGAACCAGTTCACCATCGCAGAGGGTTTCACGGATAAGAGCCTTTATCTCATCGAGGGTCTTTGGAGTATATTCTTTAAGCAGGGTTATCCTCTGGCGGACACTCTCAATACCCTTCTTCTGGAGTTTCTCCTTGCTGGGGGTGATGGCATTGAGCATGTGGTCCATATTAGTATCATAGAGCATAGTACTATGCACGATACTCTTCTTGCCAAGATGATAACATGCTGTGCCACACACCTTCCTATCGCCTATCATGATGTCGTTATGAGTGGTGCCAGTGGCACTGATGCCGAGTTTCCGCAATATCAGCAGAACCATATTCACGAACCTGTTGAATGCGAAGCCCACATTCTGTTCAGAGGTGATGAACGAGAGCATCAGATTATCCTTGTCGGCATAGACACACCCTCCCCCACTCTTACGGCGATATACCTTGATTTTATGCTGTTTGCAGTAGTCGAGGTTAACCTCATTCTCTGCCACCTGGTTACGTCCGAATATCACGCTGGGCTCTACCTGCCACATAAAAAACAAATCCGACTCGCTACTATTACGAGCCAGATACTCTTCCATCGCCAGATAAAACGAAAGTTTACGTTCTCCTTCTTTTGAAGGAGAAGCGGCTACAATTCCGGGTAGTGACACATACTTCATTTAAAGGCCAGCGAATATTTTCTGCAAATATATGAAGTTTTTGTGATACCACCAAATATTTCACAAACTTTTAGATTAGCCTAACTCTATAGAGACTTTATTTGTCAGTTCAACGAATTCCTGAATAGAGAGTTGCTCCGGGCGCCGAGTCATCATTTCATCCTCGAAGAACGAAGGCGAGGCAGGATGACTGGCATCAAAGATCTGTCGCAGAGACACCCTCAACATCTTACGACGCTGATTAAAAGTGGCCTTTACAATACGTTTGAAGAGCTGTTCGTCGCATCCGAGGTCAGTAACCTCATTCCGGGTCATACGGATAACAGCACTCTGTACCTTTGGAGGAGGATTAAACACAGAAGGCTCTACAGTAAAGAGATACTCTACATTATACCAAGCCTGGATGAGCACAGAAAGGATACCATACTGTTTGTTGCCCGGCTGCGATGCCATACGCACAGCCACCTCATGCTGGATCATTCCAGTGCAACAAGGAATAAGGTCCTTATTATCGAGCATCTTGAAGAATATCTGCGAGGATATGTCATAAGGATAGTTGCCCGTTAGCACAAACTGCTGACCATCGAAGACCTCGCGAAGATCCATCCTCAGGAAGTCGCCACCTATGATATTATCGATGAGACGAGGGAAATTCTCTTTGAGGTAAGCCACACTCTCACGATCGATCTCCACCACCTTCAAAGGACGTGGTTTCTCTACGAGATACTGAGTCATGACACCCATACCAGGACCGACCTCCAACACAGGGAGGTCATTATACGGCTCATCTACCGTATCTGCAATCCGCTTTGCGATATTCAGGTCAGTTAGGAAATGCTGACCCAGGTTCTTCTTTGGTCGTACTTGTTTCATTCTGGCTGCAAAGATACAAAAAAAAGTGAATATATTATCAATTTATCATTTATATTTCGTACCTTTGCACCAATGGAACTGAAAAGCATATTGGCAAACGTAGCCAAAATCGTATTTCCTTTCATCTTAGGAGGAGCGATTCTTTGGTGGATGTATCGTGGAGAAGACCTCTCCACGATAAGTCGCGTGCTGACGGAAGAGATGAACTGGACATGGATGCTGCTGTCTTTTCCTTTTGGTATCCTGGCTCAGATGTTTCGTGGGTGGCGCTGGAAACAGACGCTGGATCCCATCGAAGACTTGTCACCAAGTACTGTTGTGCAACAATCTCCTGATACAAAGATTCGAGTCCGCAACACTACTTGCATACATGCCGTATTCATCTCATACGCTGCCAGTCTGGTGATTCCACGCATCGGAGAGTTTTCACGCTGCGCCATCTTGAAACGCTACGACGGGGTATCGTTCTCGAAAGCCTTAGGGACAGTTGTGACGGAGAGAGCCGTCGACACCCTCATCGTCATGCTCTATTCCGGCATTATCCTGCTGATAGAGATTAGCGTGTTCGGCACATTCTTTAAGAAGACAGGAACATCACTCGACCGTATACTAGGAGGATTCTCTGTGACAGGATGGTTGGTTACAGCGATATGCGGCATTGCTGCACTGATACTTCTGCATCTGTTGCTGAAGAACCTTTCTATATATAATAAGGTAAAAATGACTTTAGGAGGAATATGGGAAGGAGTAGTGTCGCTGAGAGGCATCAAGAACCTGCCACTGTACATATTCTTCTCTGTTGGTATATGGGTGATGTACTTCCTGCATTACTATCTCACATTCTTCTGTTTCGACTTCACGGAGAATCTCGGAATAGGCTGTGCAATGGTATCGTTTGTGGTGGCCAACTTCGCTGTCATCGTGCCTACGCCCAATGGAGCAGGTCCTTGGCACTTCGCAATAAAGACGATGCTCATCCTCTATGGAGTGGCCGACGAACAGGCGCTGTGGTTTGTGCTTATCGTACATACCGTACAGACGATGCTGGTTATCGCATTAGGTGTCTATTCATGGGCCGCACTAAGTTTTACGAAAAGACAGAGTATTGTTTTAAAGGCAGATTAACATAATAACAATAATACAATAACATATTACAAAAAACAGCTATGAGTGAAATTAAGAATCTGAACCCAACGTGCATTTGGAAGAATTTCTATGCACTGACACAAGTTCCACGTCCTTCTGGACATCTGGAGAAAGTCCAAAAGTTCCTGCTCGACTTTGCAAAAGAGGCTGGTGTGGAGGCCTTTAAGGACCCTGCCAACAATATCGTAATGAGAAAACCAGCTTCTCCTGGTATGGAGAAGAAGAAAGGAGTGATCCTTCAGGCTCACATGGATATGGTGCCACAGAAGACACCTGAGAGTAACCATAACTTTGAGACAGATCCCATAGAACCTTGGATTGATGGCGAGTGGGTAAAGGCAAAAGGAACCACCCTCGGAGCCGACAATGGCCTGGGCGTTGCTGCCATCATGGCAATCATGGAGGACAAGAGTCTGAAACACGGACCTGTAGAAGCTCTTATCACTGCTGATGAAGAGACTGGAATGTATGGTGCCAATGACTTGCCTTCAGGAGAGCTTCAGGGCGACATCCTACTGAACCTCGACTCAGAACACTGGGGAAAATTTGTTATCGGTTCTGCAGGAGGTATCAATATCACTGCTACTCTCGACTATCAGGAGACAGAGACTGATCCGGAGGATGCGGCTGTGAAGGTAACAGTAAAAGGTCTTCGCGGAGGACACTCAGGACTCGAGATTCATGAGGGACGAGGCAACGCCAACAAGCTGCTTGTCCGTCTGGTACGCGAGGCAATCGAAGAGTGCGATGCCCGCCTGGCTTCATGGCAGGGAGGCAATATGCGTAACGCCATTCCATTCAAGGCAGAGGCAGTGCTTACACTTCCTAAGGAAAATGTTATATTACTGAAGGAACTCGCCCAAGACTGGCTCGAGGACTTCACTGATGAATACAAAGGCATCGAAAGCGGCATCGAGGTGATCTGTGAGGATACGGAAACTCCTAAGAAGGAAGTTCCAATGGAGATTCAGGACAACCTCATCAATGCCATCTATGGCTGTCATGATGGTGTGGTTCGTATGATTCCAAGTTATCCTACAGTAGTTGAGACCTCCAGCAACCTCGCAATCATCAACATCGGTGAAGGAAAGTCGATGCTGAAGATCCTGGCTCGTTCAAGCCGTGAGGACATGAAGGACTATATCGTGAAGACACTTGAGAGCTGCTTCAACATGGCAGGCATGAAGGTGGAAACAGCAGGTAGCTACGGTGGTTGGGATCCCAATCCGGAATCACCTATCCTGCACTTATTGCTTAAGGAGTACAAGGATCTCTTCGACAAAGATGGTATCATACAGGTAGACCATGCAGGTCTGGAGTGTTCTATCATACTCGGTAAGTATCCTCATCTTGATGTGGTTTCATTCGGTCCTACAATGAAATCACCCCACACCACAACAGAGCGGGCTCTCATCGAGACAGTAGCCCCATTCTGGGAGCTCTTGAAGAAAGCTCTCGAGGACATCCCTGAGAAATAAAAGAAAGAAAAATGTGGGAAATGCTTGGCGTTTCCCACTTTTTTTATTATCTTTGCACCCGATAAACCAAATTAGTAACAAATTATGGACGATTACCCGGCGGAAAATTACAATTCGTAATGGCGGGGGATAGCGAGCAAAGCAGCTAATCCCTTTGCCGCTAAACTATTATTAAGGATTAGCAAGATGAAGACTTTCTGGAACACCCAAGGCGGACTGGCCCAGCTCACAGAGTGGCAGCCCAATTGCTGGATACAGGTGACATGCCCCACCGAAGAAGACCAGCGCGAACTCGAGGAGAAGTTTAATATCCCCGACTATTTTATGTCCGATACCGATGAGCGTGCCCGTTATGAGTATGACGACGGATGGATGCTCATCATCCTCCGTATCCCTTACGTTAAGGAGATACGCTCAAGAACACCATATACTACTGTGCCACTTGGTATCATCCACAAACGTGATGTCACCATCACTGTATGCTTCTATGAAACGAACATGATGATCGACTTCGTATCGTTCCAGCAGAAACGCGGTGAGGGTTTCACAGACCATGTGGATATGATATTTCGTCTGTTTCTTAGCAGTGCAGTGTGGTATCTTAAACGCCTGAAGCAGATTTCTATGCTTGTAGACAAAGCTAAACGCAATCTGGATAAAGAGGTGAATAATGAAAGTCTGATAGGTCTAAGCCGTCTCCAAGACTCGCTTACATATTTCCAGACTTCTATCCGTGGTAATGAGACACTGCTGTCAAAATTGAAGTTCAAGCTCCAGATCGACGAATTAGATGCAGACCTGATTGAGGACGTTAATATCGAGATGACACAGGCTCGTGAGACAACAAGCATCTATTCAAACATTCTGGAGTCGACAATGGATACATATCAGAGTATCATCAACAACAACATGAACACAGTGATGCGTACCCTTACGTCTGTGACTATCATTATGATGATACCAACACTCATTACATCGATGTTCGGAATGAACCTTATCAACGGCATGGAGTCAAGTCCTTGGGGGTTCGTTATGGCTATCATCATTTCTATGGGTGTTTCTGGCCTTTGCTGGATGTTCTTCAGACATAGACGCCTTGTCTAAAACATAAATAATGTTAATTATTAGGCTGTTTCAAAAATTATGCCTAATTTTGCGACATATTGTGTGAAATTAATCAAGTCAGTAACTAAAGAAGTTAAATGATGGACTCTCAAGAGAAAAACCTCGTAATCGGCACAGCCGCTTCGCCAGTCGAAGAACAGGAGGTAAAAGAAGTAGTTATCCAGGCAGCAGAAGCTCCTGAAGTTGTAACCACAGAAGCTGCTGAGCCATTAGCCCAGCCAGAAGAGGCAGTCCCCGAAGCAGAAGAACAGCCCCGTAAAGTCTATGAGACTAAGAAGGAGATTCTCGACCGCATCAAGGACATTGCTCATGGTGATGAAACACCACAGAAAGACGAAATCGACTATCTGAAGACCGTCTTTTATAAGATTCACATCGCAGAGCGTGAGGCTGCCCTTAAGGCATATATAGATGGAGGTGGCGATCCTGAGGCATACCAGATTACTCGCGATGAAGATGAAGAAGTTTTCAAGGCAGAGATGGGTATCATCAAGGAGAAGCGTGCACAACTATTTAAGGAACAGGAGGCTGAGAAGCAGGTTAACCTCGAGAAGAAACTTGCCATCATTGAGAAAATAAAGAATATAATCACCTCTCCAGAAGAGGCAAACAAGTCATACCAGGAGTTCAAGACTCTCCAGTCAGAATGGCGCGAAATAAAGAATGTGCCAGCAGAAAAAGCCAGTGAGCTATGGCGTAACTACCAACTCTATGTAGAGCAATTCTACGACCTGCTGAAACTTAACAATGAAGCTCGCGAGTATGACTTCAAGAAAAATCTCGAACTCAAGACAAAACTTTGTGAAGCAGCAGAGCGTCTGGCTGAAGAGACAGATATTATTAGTGCGTTCCATCAGCTTCAAAAGCTTCATGCGGAATATCGTGAGATCGGTCCTGTTGCCAAAGAACAGCGTGAAGAGATTTGGAACCGCTTCAAGTCAGCATCTACCATCATCAACAAACGTCACCAGCAGCATTTTGAAGGTATCCGCGCTAAAGAAGAGGAGAACCTCGCACGCAAGACCGAGCTCTGTGAGAAGGCAGAGGCCATCGCTGCCAAGGAGAACAAAGGCTCAGGCGACTGGGAGAAACACACAAAGGAGATCATCGATATCCAGACAGAATGGAAGACCATCGGCTTTGCCCCACAGAAGATGAACGTGAAGATCTTCGAGCGCTTCCGCGCTGCATGTGATGATTTCTTCGGACGTAAAGCAGAATACTTCAAAGGTCTTAAGAATACATTCAAGGAGAATGCCGACAAGAAACGTGCCCTGATTGAGAAAGCTAAGGAACTGCAAGACAGCACAGACTGGAAAGCAACAAGTGACAAACTCATTGCTCTACAGAAAGAATGGAAGACCATCGGCATGGTTCCAAAGAAAATAGGTGACCAACTTTGGGAGGAGTTCCTTGGAACTTGTAATAAGTTCTTTGAGGCACGTAATACTGCTGGAGCAGGACAACGTGGAGAGGAGCGTGAGAACCTGGAGAAGAAACGTTCGGTAATAGAGAGACTCAAGGCTGTTGCTGAAGAGACTGGAGATAATCTTCAGGAGAAAGTACAGAAACTCGTTGAGGAGTATCAGGGTATAGGACATGTACCATTCAAAGAGAAAGACAAACTCTATGAGGAGTATCATGCAGTGCTCGACAAACTCTATAAGGATTTGAACATCAGCGTTGCCAAGAAACGTCTTAACAACTTCAAGCAGAACCTCAAGCAAGTGGCTGAACGTGGAGAGAATGCACTCGACAACGAGCGTGCACGTCTGTTCCGTCAATATGAGGCAATAAAGCAGGAGGTACAGACCTACGAGAACAATCTCGGATTCCTCAATGCATCATCAAAGAAGGGCAACAGCCTCATCGATGAGATGAACCGCAAGGTACAGAAGCTGAAGGATGAGATGAACC
The DNA here is from genome assembly GCA_902776935.1 of uncultured Prevotellaceae bacterium. Taxonomy (GTDB): domain Bacteria; phylum Bacteroidota; class Bacteroidia; order Bacteroidales; family Bacteroidaceae; genus Prevotella. The sequence goes on from CACYRS010000011.1 coordinate 83,907, forward strand.
TCGTTCGTGAGAAGATTAAGGCCATCGACGCTGAGAACAAAGACTAATCAAAAAGCTTCACGATATTTACCATCGTCCTTATCATCAAGCATGCTAAGGTACGATTGGTAACGGCTTTGGGCAATATAATGGTCTTCGAGAGCCTTGAGAACAGCACATCCTGGCTCGTGGGTGTGGGTACAGTTCGAAAAACGGCAGTCTTTTGAGAAAGAGAAGATTTCCTTAAAATAGCTGGTTAGTTCTTCTGGTTCCATATCAAAAGTGCCAAAGCCTTTTATTCCAGGGGTATCAATAAGATACCCTTTTTCTATTGGTATCATCTCGCTAAAGGTCGTTGTATGTTGACCTGTGTTATGAGCATCGGAGATTTCAGAAGTACGAAGATCAGCACCTGGGACCAGACGATTGATGAGAGTTGACTTTCCAACACCACTATTACCACTGAGAAGTGTTATCTTTCCCTCAAGCATTGGCAACAGCTCAGCAACACCATCACCAGTCTCAGCAGAGATAGCACGGCATTCATAACCTATTGTCTCATACAGATTGATTAATGCTTCCTGATAACGAGACTCGTCATCATCGAGCAGATCCGTCTTATTAAAAATAAGCACTACTGGTACACGATAAGCCTCAGCAGACGCCAAAAAACGGTCTATGAAGATAGTAGAAGTAAGGGGATGGTTAACAGTCACAACCAAAAGAGCCTGATCTACATTTGCCGCAAGAATATGACTCTGCTTGGAGAGGTTCTGTGATTTACGGATAATGTAGTTACGACGGTCTTCAATCTCAGAAATGAACGCCGTCCCCTCCTGATTGACAACTATTGTCACACGATCACCTACAGCCACAGGATTAGTGCTGCGGATACCCTTAAGACGGAAATTTCCCTTTATTTTAGACTCTATCTGCCGGCCATCGTCAGTACGGACAGTATACCAGCTACCTGTGTTCTTTACTACTAACCCCTTCATAGATAAGATATGTTCCCGCCCTGTAAGAGAGGACGGGAACAAATCGATTAAACTGTCATTATCTCCTTATTCTTAGCTGCAATGAGATCGTCGATCTTCTTGATATATTTATCGTGGATCTTCTGAAGCTCAAGCTCTGCATCCTTCTCATTATCCTCAGACAATCCGTCCTTGATGGCCTTCTTAAGTTTCTCCTTAATATCACCACGAACATTGCGAACCTCTACTTTTGCCTTCTCGGCAATCTTATTACACTGCTTAGTAAGATCACGACGACGCTCCTCTGTAGGGATTGGAATGTTTAGACGGATAATCTCACCATTATTCTCAGGTGTTATACCTACATCACTATCCATGATAGCCTTCTCAATGTCACGGATCTGCTTCTTGTCCCATGGACGAATAGCGATAGTACGAGGATCGGGAACACTCACGTTGGCAACTTGGTTAAGAGGCACCTTACTTCCATAAGATTCCACCTTCACACCATCAAGAATGGCGACATTAGCACGACCTGCACGGATGCGATTCAACTCATCCTCGAGGAACATTGCTGCCATTTCCATTCTCTCTTCACTCTTCTTTAATGTTTCTTTTACATCTAACATAATTCGATAGTTTTAAATTTTCTGTTGACAAAAGTAACTAATTTCTATCAATCAACCAAACAATTCACACTTTTTATGCAAAAAATTTGGCTAATTGAACTCTTTTTCATAACTTTGCACCAATAATACCACCTAAAGGCTACATGAATCGTTACACTGGTCTGAGGATACTAATAACGTCAACTCTTACTGCAATAGCCATTACAGCGGCAGCTCAGAAAGAGAACCTGGAAACAGTAGCAGATTTCCATCATATTGCAGCGTATCTCGTTGCCGGCCTGTTGATTGCTGTATTCGTAATGTTTTTCTCTAATCGTGTTTATTATTTCCGTGAAAAGGATATTGTTTCTCAGAGGCGAGGTCTGATATCTCAACTGGGGCTAGTGATGGGATCCAATAACACCAGAATATTTACCTTAGACCTGGAGAAAGGGCTAATCTGGCTTATCTCAGAAAACGGAGAGGACAAGAAAGGCCTTACTCTGATGGACTTCAGTCAGATGTATAACCATAATGATTTTCGGGGATTGATGAAGGATATAGTCGATCCTGTGAAGGAGGGGCGCATCGAGCAGGGAAACATGAGAGTAAAAGGCGGTGGCAAGGATGATGAAAGTATGTATGACATCAACATCTCCGTGCTTCACAGAAGGAAAAGCGGTAGTCCAAAGATCCTGTTGGGAATACAGCAGGATATTACAGATGAATATATCAGAAGAGAGAATGCTCAAAAACTGGCAATGAGAATGCGTACAGTATTTGATTCTTCTCAAGCTGACATGATATATTATGATGAGAACGGACACATTACAGATATCAACGACAAGGCTTGTGAGACATTTGGCATCAGCAACCGCGAGAGTCTTTTAAAGAGGAAAGTCCATCTTAACGATATCGTAACATTCAGGGACATCGACATGAGAGATCTTGATAAGACCACGATGTCAGCAATTACTGATCTTGACAAGTTAAAGGCTACAGACGAAAGAGTAGCAGAAGTTACAATTAGGGGAAAGTTGTACTATGAAGTATCACTGACTGCAATAAAAGATAAGGATGGAAAACTCCTTGGAGTGATTTCTGCAGGACGAAACATCACGGAAATGGTGACGAGACACCACCAGGAGCAGAAGAACAGAAAGCTGCTGGAGCAGACTACAGAGAATATTAAAAGATATATTAATAATATAAACTATACTCTTAGGGTAAGTGGTGTAAGAATGGTAAACTACGATCCAGAACACCATATGTTGGACATTGCCAGTGACATTAACAAAATTGAGTACAGATTATCACAAATACATTGTGCTAGCCTGCTTACAGAACGCGAGAGAAGAAGGGCACGAGGACTGTTTATGCGTATGGACCGTAGGACTCAGGGAGCACTAGAGGTAACCCTTGAGACAATCTTCCGCGATGAAAAAGGAAGGAATATATATCAGACCATCAACATGGTACCTGTAAAGGACAAGGAAGGGAATATCACCAACTATTTCGGCATGGCTCGTAACGACACAGAGATGCACTACACAGAGGCTCTGTTGGAGGAAGAAACAAAGAAGGCTCAGGAAACAGAGGAACTGAAGAACACTTTCCTGACTAACATGAGTTACGAGATAAGAACACCATTGAATGCAGTACTCGGTTTCGCAGAACTATTCAATGGACCTCACGACGAGGCAGACGAACCAGTCTTTGCCGAGGAGATAAAACGAAATACAGGAGACCTGCTGAAACTGGTAAATGATATCCTCTTCATTTCCAGACTGGATGCAAAGATGGTGGAATTCAACTACAAGGAGACTGACTTCGCTGCATCATTTGAAGGCTATTGTTACATGGGATTTAGTGTAGTAAATCCAGGTGTGAATATATCCGTTGAGAATCCATACAGTCAGCTTCTGTTGAACATCGACGAGCAGAACCTTGGAGAAGTAATATCTAAGATGTGTGCAATATCAGCAGCATCAACCAAAGAAGGCAGCATACGGGCAAAATGCGATTACAGACATGGTGAACTTACCATATCAATAGAAGACACAAGCGACGGAATGGACAAGAACAGCTTGAGCCATATCTTTGACCGCTTTGCCAACGATTATAGTATCGAAAGAACAGGTACTGGTCTGGAAATGCCTATCATAAAGGGGTTGATAGAACAGATGGGAGGCAGTATAGAAATACAGTCTGAACAGGGTAAGGGTACTGCAGTTTACGTGATTATACCTTGTGAAATGATCAAGATGGAGAAAAAGTAAGATGACCGGGCAAGACGTTATAACACTACTGATGGTAATGATGGTGACGATGGTATTCATTGTCACATGGGCCATTAACCGTATCAGCATACTGCGTATAAGAAAGAAATCCGATCAGACAAAGGAAATTTCTGCTATTATGCAACGTACACTGGATATCGGACATAACAATGTGCTCAAGCTTGATCTACGTCGAAGATTTGCAAAGAACCTTCATGGTGATTTGATACCAAAAGAGGGTATGTCATACGAGGAGAGTATTAACTTGATTCATCCCGATGACAGAAGCGTCTACCTTGAATTCATCTATGACCTATATCATGGCATCAAGAAAACAAACGAATGTCTGCTCAGATGGGATATAAGCGGTGAAGAAGCCTCTGGCGAGTGGAGGTACATGCGCATAAAGGGTGTAGCGGAATACAGAAATTCGAAACAGAAGGAGTCCGACACGCTGTTCTGTACAATTACAGACGAAACGGCAATTCAGCTGGAGGAACAGAAAGACAACGAAATGACGGATAAATATCGTACGATGTTTGAACAGTCAATTATAGGTCTGGCTTTCTATGACAAGGACGGAAACCTCTTGACAGCAAATCGAAAGATGAGGGAGATCCTGAAATTCCAAACGGAGAAAGATCCCTATTACTACAGCCACAGTATCTACGACCTGCCAACATTCCGTAATATTTTGGACAATCGGAATGTTGAGGATCTGTACTTCTGCACGAAGAGCATCGTCATCGAACGAGGTGTAAACTGTTATACAGAGTTGCGGGTACATCCTATATATGAGGAAAACGGAGAGCTTTATTATATCAGTTTCTCTATCCGCGACGTGACACAGGAACGTGAACTTTATCTGCAGAACAAAAAGAACGACATGCAGATTAGGGAAGCCAATATAGAGATACAGAATTATGAGAATCAGTTGCAGTATCTGATGGACACATGTAACATGAGATTCTTCCGTTGTAACAGAAAGGATCGCACGTGTACATTCTATAAGAGTATCTCCAACGTTGAAAGCAAGATGACATTAGAAGAGGTGGCAGAACACTTTGTAGACAGTCCATTCCGTCAAGGGCTATACGATTACGAGAACTATTTCAGTGTACAAAGAACAGATCTGACATATATGCATCCCTTATTCCACGATGGTAAAGACATGCAGTGGAACTTCATAGATAGTGTTCCTTTCTTCGATGAAAATGGAGAAATGATTGGTACGTATGGAGTGGTAAGAAACGTTGACGAGCTGATCAAGAAGCAAGAGATGTTGAAGCAGGAGACAGAACGTGCCAATGACTCCGGAAGGTTAAAGTCAGTATTTATGGCTAACATGACTCACGAGATACGTACACCACTGAACTCTATCGTAGGCTTCTCTGACATTCTGCCAATGCTGTCAACGCCAGAAGAAAAGAAGGAGATTATACGCGTGATAATGAACAACTGCGATATGCTCCTGAGGCTCATCAACGATATCCTCGCTATCTCATCATTAGACTCAGGAGGTATACATATCGAGCCTCGCATGGTGGACTTCGCTAAGTCATTTGATGATATCTGTGAGTCATTGAAGGAGAGGGTGCAGCAGCCTGGAGTTGAGTTTATAAAGGAAAACCCATATAAGACATTCGAGACGGTCATCGATAACGGAAGAGTACAACAGGTTATCACCAACTTTGTAACAAATGCAGTAAAATACACTCATCAGGGACATATCAAGGTTGGCTATCACTACGAGAACAATGGACTATACGTATATTGCGAAGATACTGGCGAAGGAATACCTAAGGAAGCCCAAAGCAAGATCTTCGACAGATTTGTAAAACTCAATGACTTCATACAGGGAACAGGTCTTGGACTATCAATCTGTAAGGCTATAGCAGATGGTCATAACGGAAAGATCGGGGTTAAATCAGAAGGAAAAGACAAAGGTTCTACCTTCTGGATCATGATTCCATGCGAAGTTTATAAAGAAGAATCATAAAGAGAAAATGAATATATACAAAACTAAAAAATGGCAGATGTCAAATATACAAACAATGATAAGAATTCTTGCAATACTTATCACATTTAACATATCAACTATAGCCATTGTCGCCCAAAATAATCAAGATACTACACGTGTATTTACAGAAGAGCACCCATTAGTATATGAAGACGCATGGGATCTGTGGCCATATACCTTTCTGAATGAAGCTGGAGACCCCGTAGGATACAACATCGACCTCTTGAAACTTATCATGAAGCGTCTTGACATACCATATATCGTTAAGCTTAAGCCCACTTCACAGGCACTTAAGGATCTTAAGACGGGACATGCAGATCTGATGTGTGGTATGGCAGCAAACTTCCACGATGAATATGCAATATACGGAAAAAGCGTTATACAACTCTTTACTCACAGTCTTGTTCATCAGAAGGGAGAGATCCCTGCTGTAAAGACGATTGAGGACCTTGCAAGCCATAGGGTACTTGTACATCAAGGAGCCTTCAGTCACCATTTGATGATTGAGCACGGATGGGATAATAATGCTGTGCCTTATAACGATATGCAGGAGGCTATCCAAAAAGCGCATATCGATGCCAATAGCCAGGTGCTATGGAATACAATGTCTTTGAAATGGATTATAAATAAGTTCAAATACGACAATCTCGAACTTTCACCTGTAGACATTCAGCATGGTGAATACAGATTCATGTCTAACAATCATGGACTGCTCAACAAGATTGACAGTGTTTACACCCTTCTCAACTCTGAAGGACAATTCCAGGCAATACAGAACAAATGGTTTTATCCCGAACGGGAAGAATCAGGAATCCCAATATGGATATGGTATGTTGCACTAGTACTTATTATCCTGATTATCGCCTCACTTATATATTATGTTGTCTATCGTATCCGCGAGAAAAAGATGACCAAGGATATCATTAAGAGCAATAAACGATTGGCACTCATCCTAAAGACTAGTAAAGTGAAGATATGGATATACCATGTAGCCAACAGAACTATCACTGCATTGGGTAATGATGGACAGCCAGAGACGACACTGCCATCTGTAGAGTATTTCAGACAGACAGATCCTAAGGATTTTGAACGTTTAAAGAATGCAATAGAGAGTATAACTAAAGGAAAGGAAAACAAGATAACACTTAACGTTCTTGCTAAAGACAGTCCTGAAGAGAAAGAGTTCCGTAACTTCACCGCAGAGCTTTCTGTATTGCATCGTGACAAGAACGGCAGGCCGACAGAGATTATCGGCACTCGCAGCGATGTAACAGAAGAGAGGATAAAACAGCAGAAAGTGAAAGACATGATGTTGCGATATCAGAATATCTTCAACTCTACGATGATTGATATGATAGCTTATGATGAAAACGGAATCATCAATGACCTCAATGACAAGTCAATCAATGCTCTGAAGAAAACAAAGGAGGAGATCCAAGCTGCGCGTATATCTATTAGCGACGTGCTGGGATGGAATGTTGACCTCAACACCCTCGATACTCTTTATCTGACTCAGATTTACAAGTCTTTAGATGACGAACGGTCGCTTAACAGATATCTGCAACGTCCTGAGATGTACTACGAACTGAAAATTGAACCAGTACGCGATGAGAATGGCAAACTGCTTGCTATCTACGGCACTGGACGCGACGTTACAGAGAATGCCAAGTCGTACTCTACCCTTCAACACAACATCAGACTTCTGAAGGATGCCAATACGGAGATGAGTCGTTATATCAAGAACATCGATTATGTGCTCCAGAACGGTAATGTGAGAATCGCCACATACTCACCAAGCATGCATATCATGAACATATACAGTGAGATTGGACGCGTGCAGCACAGGCTTACTCAGACACGTGCCATCCAGCTCACTGATGAGGAATATAAGAACAAAGCCTTGAGGTTGTTCAATAATATGGATAACCTTACTGCAGCTTCAATAAATACTGCAATTAAGACTGTTCTGAAAGCACCAGGTGGAAAACGGCTGTTCCTGCAATTGTCGTTTATACCTACTTATGACAGTGAGGGAAATGTGAAAGGCTATTTCGGAATGTGTCGTGATGTTACAGATATCAAGGCTACAGAAGCAGATCTGGCACGTGAGACAGTAAAAGCCCAGGAGGTAGAGACTGTGAAAAATGCCTTCCTGCACAATATGAGTTACGAGATTCGTACCCCACTAAACACCGTGGTTGGTTTTGCAGAACTCTTTGAAATGGAACACGCTCTAGAAGACGAGGTAGTTTTTACCAACGAAATAAAAGAAAGTTCTTCTTTACTGCTTAAGCTCATCAACGACATTCTCTTCCTCTCACGTCTGGATGCGAGAATGATTGAGTTTAAATACAAACCCACTGACTTTGCAGCTATCTTTGAAGCAAAATGTCAGGCGGCTGTGTTCCGTTGTCAGAAGCCTGGGGTAAACTATGTCTATGAAAATCCGTATAACAGTCTTAGTGTAGAAATCGACGAACAGAATCTATGCATAGTCATAGATCAGATAGTTACCCGTGCAGCAGAGAGCACTACCTCTGGATATGTACGTTGCAGATACGACTATACCGGTGAGCATCTGATAATAGCTGTACAAGATACCAGCAACGGCATTTCAGAAGAGAATCTTAAGCATATATTCGAACGATTCACTCCAACAGACGACAATAGTACTGGTCTGGGAATGAGCATATGCCAGGAACTGGTAACGCAGATGAGAGGTAAGATTACCATCAAGTCTACCGTTGGCGAAGGTACTACAGTATGGATATCCATCCCATGCGCATGTTCAAAGTTCGACAGAAAATAAAACAGCAATCCCATGAAGAGAAGCATATATCTAATAAGAAGCAATTGGTTGAGGGTGATTTTTTTACTCTCTATTCTCTACTCTCAATACTCTATTCTTTCTGCCAAGGAGTTTTATGGCTATACCAAAGATCGCCCTCTTATCATAGTAAGCGACTGGGACTTTCAGCCCTATGAATTCCTCAATAGTGACGGACAGCCTGCGGGATACAATATCGACGTCTTAAACCTGATACTCAACAGGCTTGACATCCCCCATAAGTTTGTGATGGAGGAATGGTATCTTGCTGCTCAGATGTTCGAACATCGTGAGGCAGACATCATACATGCCCTATCGTTTGTATATAGAGGACATCCGTATGTTCAGTCTAAGAAATACGTTAACTACTATAATCTGAAGGTAGCCCGAAAACAAGGAAACGCACCGTTGTTATCTGTACACCAGCTTTCAAAAGGCGACACAGTGTTTGTCAAGAATAACGACTATGCAGCATTGCGCCTGAACGAGATGAACGACTCGCTGTTTAATATTGAGTACCGCTCACCCAAGGAGGCATTGGCAGGTATTCGCAACGGACTATATAAATACTATATCTGGGGAGAGATCCCTCTTAGCAAGAAGATTACTGAGCTGCAAATGGACAGTGTTGTGCTCGATGATATAGACATCCCTGCTGGAGAATTACGTATCATTGGATATGACAAGGAACTGGTAGACATTATAGATGATGAATATACGAGACTTGAACAGAATGGAGAACTTGACAAAATACGAGATAAGTGGTTCCATCCAGACCGAGTTCACGATGATGCATCACCTCTTGCCATCATTATAATAATCGGACTTGCCATAATCGGTATTATCTCCTTCCTCCTAAGCCGTCTTATCACTTTGAGGGTAAAGAAAGCTGTAAGACACACTGGTGATCTGAACGAAATGATGACTACAGCTCTTGGCATGGGTGACTTCTTCGTGGTAGAGTTTGACTTAAGGAAGTGGCTCCTAAAGAATATTTATAGCGACATGCTTCCTGATGAAGGAATGAAACCTGAGGAGTTTCTTAGTCGTCTGCCTCAGGATCAGGCAAAACAAGTTCATGAGAATAATGAGTTGCTCATCGAAGGAAAGATTGATAACTATGAGATGCTTTTGAACCTGAATATGGGTACTAAGGAGAATCCTTTTGTGAGAGATTTCAATGGTAATGCAATCATCGAGTTTGAGGACGGGAAACCTTCTATGATCATCTATACCGCTAAGGAGGTAACACGAGAGTTTGAGGAGGAACGGCAGAATCAGGCTCTATGGAATAAGTACCAGAAGGTATTTGATACCAATCTGGTGGCAATGTCATTCTATGACAAAAACGGTTATCTGCTTGATGTGAATGAGAAGATGAAAGAACTCTGCGAATTCCATGATGCAGAGAGCGAGGCTTTCTTCCGTAGGCTGTGTATTCAGGACATGCCAACGATATCAGGAATCTTTGATCTCAAGACAAGAGACGTGCTTCATGTATGTCAGAAACTGAGCTTCCTTGACGGAAAGACCAAATACCTTGAGGTAAGGATAAAGCCTATAACTGATGAGAGCGGTAATCTGGTATATATCGTTAACACCGCACGTGACGCTACTTATGAGCGTGAAAACTATATGGAACTTAAGAGACATAACGCAGAGTTGGTAAAAACTCATGAATCGATAAATGATTACGAGAGACAACTTGGTTATCTGCTTGAGCAGAGCAATATCTTCATATGGTATTATGATCCGAAAACAGACACCATAAGATATACACGTTCACCAAGACGTGAGGGATTCACAGAGACAGTATCGGAATTCTTTGAGGGCATCATAGAAAAGAATGACGGCGAAGCCGAGATGAACATGAGGAAATTGATAGCAGAGGGAAAACCTATCTCAGCAATACATCACTATCAATATACTCCTGCAGAGCCAAATCCTGTTTGGTATGCACTTAACGGAGTACCTCTTACTGACAGCGAAGGAAATATCACTGAGTATTTCGGAATCGCAAGAAACATTACCGACCTTATGGATGCTCAGGAGAGACTAAAAGAGGAAACGGCACGTGCAGAGGACTCAGGAAGACTGAAAGCAGCATTTCTGGCTAACATGACTCACGAGATACGAACTCCTCTGAATGCTATTGTAGGATTCAGCGATATTCTCCAGATGGTAGATACCACAGAGGAGAGAATGGAATTCATCCGCATTATCAGGAATAACTGCGATATGCTTCTTAGACTGATTAATGATATCCTTGAGGCTTCAAGCATGGGCCAGGCTCTGGCAATAGTTCCTACGGAATGTGACTTGAAACAAGTGTTCGACGATATCTGCCAGACACTTGAACAGAGAGTGTCAGAGGCTGGGGTCACCTTTATCAAGGACAACCCATACGATACATTCAAGGCAAAGATTGACAAAGGAAGAATCCAACAAGTGCTTACGAACTTCACCACCAATGCCGTGAAGTACACGAAAGAAGGTCACATCAAAGTGGGATATCGTGAACAGGATGGAGGTATCTATTTCTATTGCGAAGACACTGGTGCTGGTATTCCAAAAGATAAGCAGACTGCTGTATTCGAGCGTTTCGTAAAGCTCAACGACTTCGTACAAGGCACTGGTCTGGGATTAAGTATCTGTAAATCTATCGCTGAGCGCTGTAACGGAAAGATTGGGGTATTCTCTGAGGGCGAGGGTTACGGCTCAACCTTCTGGCTTTGGACTCCCAGAGAAATAAAACCTCCAAGAGGTGAATAAAAGAAATCCCTCGCTGGTTTCAGCGAGGGATTTCTATTAGAATAAGAATGTACGTTCCAACCAATATACCAATATACCTGCGAGATAACCTACAAATGCTATCCAGGTAATCTTCTTCATATACCAACCGAAAGTGATTTTCTCCAAACCCATAACAACTACACCAGCTGCACTTCCGATGATAAGCATAGAACCTCCTACACCAGCGCAGTAAGCCAGAAGCTGCCAGAAGATACCATCTATAGCCATGTCGCCAGCTGCAGCTACAGGATACATGCCCATACAGCCAGCCACAAGAGGCACATTATCGACAATTGAAGAGAGGACTCCGATGATACCTGTGACGAGATAGTGATTACCCTCGAAGACTACGTCGAGACCTTGTCCCAGCATGGTCAGGACACCAATGGTCTCAAGACAAGCTACGGCCATCAGGATACCAAGGAAGAAGAGGATGGTATCCATATCAATACGCGAAAGCATCTTAGACACACGCTTCTGGGTATTACGGTTGTCGGCTGTATCTTCACTCTCCTGATGGATGCTTGTATAGAAAATCTCTGTGGTGGTCCAAAGTACACCCAACACAAGCAGGATGCCCACAAATGGTGGCAGATGGGTGATAGTCTTGAAAATTGGCACAAAGATCAGACCTCCCACACCGAGGAAAAAGATAATCTTACGTTGGGCTGCAGAGAGTCCGTCGGACTCCTCGATGACAGCTGTGTCTTCTGCAAACTCCAGATTACCCTTCAACGACAACGAGAGAATATAGGCAGGAACGAGCATCGACACCAAAGAGGGAATGAATATTTCCGAGATGACACCGGCAGCAGTGATGACACCCTTGTTCCAAAGCATGATGGTGGTCACGTCGCCAATTGGAGAGAAAGCACCACCCGAATTGGCAGAAATCACTACCAAGGCAGCGTAGATGAGACGATCCTTCTTGTCGCTTACAAGTTTTCGAAGGATCATAATCATCACGATAGACGTGGTCAGGTTGTCGAGAATGGCAGAAAGAATAAACGTCATGAAAGCAATACGCCACAACAGAGCCCGCTTCGATTTGGTCTGGAGCGTGTCGCGCACGAAATTGAAACCACCATTCTGGTCGACGAGTTCAACAATAGTCATAGCACCCATCAAGAAGAAAAGAGTGGTAGCAGTGCTGCCGAGATGGTGTTCTATGACCTGACTCACTGCCGAGGCAATGTTGGAGCCGACAGCTTCTGAAACATAGCTGCCTGGATCGAACATGAAGAGGGTCCAGGTAGCAACAAACATCAGCAGGGCTATGGCTGCCTTGTTGATTTTTGTCACGCTCTCTATGGCTATACAGAAATAGCCTATGCAGAAAACGATGACAATAAGAACTGTTAATGTAGACATCTTTTTACTATTTATTAATTGTTATGTTGACTCTGTTCCAAAACTCCCCGATGCTACAGCACCGGGGAGTCTGTACTGCTCATCTGCAGTCATCTTATAGTAGTCAGTAGTTGTTTCAGTTGCAAAGGTACGTTAAAAAAGGCAGACTAATGCAAATGGGAAAGGAAAAGTCTCAGAAATTAGCATTTTTTAATTGATTTATATCAATTAGCGTTTAAAAACAAAAAAAATCATATTATATTTGGTAATGTCTGAAATTTGATGTACCTTTGCCTACGAATATGAACAACAGCATACAGGATATAAGATGGAGCGAAAATGTGATTCTTGTTGACGCCGACTACGTTGACAAAGTGGCATTCAACCTCATCGTAAACTTTGAGCGCATGCTTGGACGGCGCATCCCGCAGGCAGACATTGCCCGCTGGATAGACTGTATTGCCCTCGATGGTGGAATAAGAGAAGGAGAACACGAGACTCAAGTGGTACTGTTGCACAAAGCAAATAAGTCTCAGATGGAGAATTTCAATCCTGGCAAATACGAAGAACTCTCAGGTAAGGCCTTCAAGGACCACTTGGGCGAGTTTCTTATTAATGCCTATCAGGAAGAAGATATCGTGGACAGCGAACAGCAGTTCTGCGATACGCTTCAGCTTGTGAATAGTCAGAAAGATGTTAATCGAATCATTCTCATACCTAACTCTGAACAGGAGTATATATATAATAAGGTACGCGCGACACTGAAGCAGGTTGATGACGAGAAGCATATCACCCTTCTGGCTATGCAACCTATGGCTAACTGGAACTTCCGCCAGGAGATACTTGGCTATTCTTTGTTGGCTGCACTCGGAATCTCCTCAGAGGAAATAAATAGTAAATCGTAAATTTGTAAATCGTAAATATAACTATGTCAAAGGTATTAATGATTGGCGCCGGAGGCGTCGCAACGGTAGCAGCATTCAAGATTGCCCAGAATGCTGACGTGTTTACCGACTTTATGATTGCAAGCCGCAGAAAGACGAAATGCGACAAAATCGTAGAGGATATCCACAAGGCTGGATATAAGATGGACATTAAGACTGCTCAAGTAGATGCTGACGATGTGGAGCAGTTGAAGGCTCTGTTTAATGACTACAAACCCGAACTCGTCATCAACCTCGCCCTCCCCTATCAGGATCTGACTATTATGGATGCCTGTCTGGCTTGCGGCTGTAACTATCTCGACACAGCCAACTACGAGCCAAAGGACGAGGCACACTTCGAATATTCCTGGCAGTGGGCTTACAAAGACCGTTTTGAGCATGCTGGTCTGACAGCAATCCTCGGATGCGGCTTTGACCCAGGTGTATCTGGTGTATACACAGCTTACGCAGCTAAGCACCACTTCGACGAGATTCATTATCTCGACATCGTTGACTGTAACGCTGGCGATCATCATCACGCATTTGCAACAAACTTCAATCCGGAAATCAATATCCGCGAGATAACCCAGAAGGGACTCTACTATAAGGACGGACAGTGGATTGAAACAGAACCACTGGAGATTCACAAGCCTCTCACCTATCCCAACATCGGTCCTCGTGAGAGTTACCTCCTGCACCATGAGGAGTTGGAAAGTCTGGTAAAGAACTATCCTACCATTAAGCAAGGACGTTTCTGGATGACCTTCGGTGAACAGTATCTTAAACACCTCGACGTAATCCAGAATATCGGCATGAGCCGTATTGACGAGATTGTCTATGAGGCACCTTTGGCTGATGATCCAGAGAAAACAGTAAAGGTAAAGATCGTTCCATTGCAGTTCCTGAAAGCTGTTTTGCCTAATCCTCAGGATCTTGGTGAGAACTACGAGGGTGAAACATCCATCGGATGCCGCATCCGCGGTATCAAGGATGGTAAGGAGCATACCTATTATGTATACAACAACTGCAAGCACCAGGAGGCCTACAAGGAGACAGGTATGCAGGGTGTGTCATACACCACAGGTGTTCCTGCTATGATCGGTGCCATGATGTTTGTAAAGGGTATCTGGAAGAAACCAGGCGTTTGGAACGTTGAGGACTTCGATCCGGATCCATTCATGGAGCAACTTAACAAACAAGGGCTGCCTTGGCATGAGATTCATGATGGCGACCTCGAATTATAATTATTAACTCTTAAATTTCTAAAAGCTATGGCAAAGAAAGAAGAAAATGCGGAGCAGTTGACCCCGCAACAGCAGAAAATGAAAGCTCTGCAGGCTGCAATGGCCAAGATTGAGAAAGATTTCGGTAAGGGAAGTATAATGAAGATGGGCGACGAGTCGATTGCCAATGTAGAAGTAATCCCCACTGGAAGTATCGGTCTTAATGCAGCACTCGGCGTAGGAGGATATCCCAAAGGACGTATTATTGAGATTTATGGTCCTGAGTCATCAGGTAAGACCACACTCTCCATCCATGCTATGGCAGAATGCCAGAAAGCAGGTGGTGTGTGTGCCTTTATCGATGCTGAGCATGCATTCGACAGATTCTATGCAGAAAAGCTTGGTGTGGATATCAGCAACCTCTATATATCACAGCCAGACAATGGTGAGCAGGCACTTGAGATTGCCGACCAACTTATCCGTTCTTCAGCCATCGACCTGATTATCATCGACTCTGTGGCAGCGCTGACTCCAAAGAAGGAGATTGAAGGCGACATGGGCGACTCTTCTGTAGGTCTTCAGGCTCGTCTTATGAGTCAGGCCCTGCGTAAGATGACCTCCACTATCTCTAAGACCAATACCACATGTATATTCATCAACCAGCTTCGTGAAAAGATCGGTGTGATGTTTGGTAGTCCTGAGACTACTACTGGTGGTAATGCATTGAAGTTCTATTCTTCTGTTCGCCTTGATATCCGTAAAAATGGACCAACCATCAAAGATGGCGATATTGCAATAGGCAACAAGGTGAAAGTAAAGGTTGTAAAGAACAAGGTAGCTCCACCATTCCGCTTTGCTGAGTTCGAGATAACCTTTGGTGAGGGTATCTCAAGAATTGGCGAGATTGTAGACCTCAGCGAGCAGTTTGATATCATCAAGAAGAGTGGTTCATGGTACTCTTACGGCGACTCCAAGCTCGGACAGGGCCGCGATGCCGTGAAAGCACTGCTAAATGACAATCCGGAACTCTGCGAGGAACTCGAAGCTCAGATAATGGAAAAACTCAAATAAAAAATTTATCCCAGCCAAATGGCTGGGATAAAATTTTTATTTTGCTAGCACTAATTGCTATTATTTATCTTTCTTACTGCGAGCCTTACCCTTCTTGCTGTTATTCTCTGCTGGTGTAGTATAGCTCTCAACACGTCCGTTACGTCCGAATGTCACAGTAAGGAATCCCTTTGAACGCTGATAGAGCCACATGTATCTGCCATCGCCGGTTGTCTCCTTACGAATTGGCTCCTCACCCATAGCCAAGACTACCTCATCCTCGCTCATGCCAACGATGACACGTCCTTGCTGGATGGCGGCACGAGCAGCCTGTGATGTCTCACGAGCCTGACCTTCTCCCATAGCGAAGAGATAACCGAAGTACTCATCCTCTCTTGCACGGGCATTTGCCTTGCCTACAGGATTGGTGAATGTCACATCCTTATAGAATACACGACGTGACTCAACTTCAGTCAGTGTCAGAGTAACAAACTCGCTGTTTGGCTGTGCCAGAGTATTATCAACTCGGAATGACATCATCTTAGGAATAGTCACATAGCGATCCTTACCACCACCCTTGGTAACCATCTCTGTCTTATATTTATTATGGATAACCTGTCCGATGTAAGACTTGAAGTCCTTATTAACCTTCATGACAGCATCCTGAAGCTCAAAAGCACCATAGAAGGTGTGCTTCAGAGAGTCCATGATAAACTCATCATCACGCATACCACTATTGGTCTTCGACATTGCAACCACCTGATAATACTCATTGCCAAGCTCATCCTCAACAATGATCTTTACAGGGAAACTACGGGTACCTACACCAATGGCTGTAACGGTAACCTCCTTGTTCATCGGCTGCTGGGTCTCACGGAATCCATCACCGTCAATTTCTGTGTCTACACGATAAATACGTGTCTTAGTAAACAGTTTCTTGCCCAAGAGCTGCTCTCTTGCAATGTCGACATCACCAAGATATGCCAGAGTTGGCACACCGATCTTACCATAGCAATAGTCATCAAAAGAGCCACTTGGTATCTCGTAATAATACATTTTATTATTTTCACATTGGAAATTCATACGCCAATGGCCGTCACTGCTCTCACTCTTTCCTTTATATGTCATAATCTTATGACGAAGTGACATACTGCTGACCTCCTTACCTGTGCTGGCATCACAGAATGTCTTTACCACGAGATCATATTTCTCGGGCATCACCATAAACTTCATTCCCTCTTTCCAATTGCAGAGACTATGATACTTGAAATACTGACTGACAAAGTCTGTCGCCGTTTCATCTTCCTCTACCGTTGTACTGTCTGTCAACAGGTTCTCCACTGCCACCTTCTTTTTGGCATTACGAGTTTTAACGATGTAGGAATTCTCCTGAGCCGAGACTGTCATCAGCAATATGGCCAATCCGGCAGTTAAAATCGCTCTTTTCATTCTTTGGTTAAAATCTTAATTGTACAATTTATGGTGCAAAGATAAAAAATATTTCTGTAACTTGTGCCAAAATGACGTGACAAAAAACAATTTTAGGCAAAAAAAGTCATTTTGGCACATGGTTTGCTATAATATTTGTGGATTTTTCATCCAAATTAACAGAATAATAACAATTAAATAAAATAAGAATTATGGGAAAGATTATTGGAATTGACTTAGGAACTACCAACAGCTGTGTTGCCGTTTTCGAGGGTAACGAGCCAGTAGTAATTGCCAACAGCGAGGGTAAGCGTACAACACCTTCAGTAGTTGGTTTCGTTGACAATGGTGAGCGTAAGATCGGTGATCCTGCAAAGCGTCAGGCTATCACCAATCCAAAGAACACCGTTTACTCTATCAAGCGTTTCATGGGTGAGAACTGGCAGCAGACCGAGAAGGAGATTGCTCGCGTACCTTATACAGTAGTTAACGAGGGTGGTTACCCACGTGTTGACATCAATGGACGTAAGTACACTCCACAGGAAATCTCTGCTATGGTTCTTCAGAAGATGAAGAAGACTGCAGAGGATTATCTGGGACAGGAGGTTACAGAGGCCGTTATCACCGTACCTGCATATTTCTCTGACTCTCAGCGTCAGGCTACTAAGGAGGCTGGTCAGATTGCAGGTCTCGATGTAAAGCGTATCGTTAACGAGCCTACAGCCGCAGCTCTGGCTTATGGTGTAGATAAGGCTAACAAGGATATGAAGATTGCTGTGTTCGACCTCGGTGGTGGTACATTCGATATCTCAATCCTGGAGTTCGGTGGTGGTGTATTCGAGGTACTCTCTACCAATGGTGATACCCACCTTGGTGGTGACGACTTCGACCAGGTTATCATTGACTGGCTTGTACAGGAGTTCAAAAACGACGAGGGTGCTGACCTGAAGAGCGATCCTATGGCTATGCAGCGTCTGAAGGAGGCTGCTGAGAAAGCTAAGATCGAGCTGTCTTCAAGCACTTCTACTGAGATTAACCTGCCTTACATCATGCCTGTAGGCGGTGTACCTAAGCACTTGGTTAAGACTCTGACTCGAGCTAAGTTCGAGCAGCTGGCTCACGATCTGATCCAGGCTTGTCTGGCTCCATGTCAGAAGGCTATCGCTGATGCACACCTCACAACTGCTGATATCGACGAGGTGATTCTCGTAGGTGGTTCAAGCCGTATCCCAGCTGTTCAGACTCTGGTTAAGAACTACTTCGGTAAGGAGCCTTCAAAGGGCGTAAATCCCGACGAGGTTGTAGCCGTTGGTGCTTCTATTCAGGGTGCCATCCTGAACAAGGAAGGTGGCGTAGGCGACATCGTACTGCTCGACGTTACTCCTCTTACTCTGGGTATCGAGACCATGGGTGGTGTAATGACAAAGCTGATCGAGGCTAACACAACCATCCCTTGCAAGAAGAGCGAGACATTCTCTACCGCAGCTGACAATCAGACAGAGGTAACCATCCATGTTCTGCAGGGTGAGCGTCCGATGGCAGCTCAGAACAAGAGTATCGGCCAGTTCAACCTGACAGGTATCGCTCCAGCACGTCGTGGTATTCCTCAGATTGAGGTAACATTCGATATCGATGCCAACGGTATCCTCAAGGTTTCTGCTAAGGATAAGGCTACAGGCAAGGAGCAGGCTATCCGCATCGAGGCTTCATCTGGTCTGTCACAGGACGAGATCAACCGCATGAAGGCTGAGGCTGAGCAGAATGCAGAGAATGACAAGAAGGAGCGCGAGCGTGTTGACAAGCTGAATCAGGCTGACTCTATGATCTTCCAGACAGAAAACCAACTTCAGGAGATTGGCGATAAGATCCCAGCTCAGCACAAGCCAGCTATCGAGCAGGCTCTCCAGCAGCTGAAGGATGCTCATAAGGCAGGCGATGTAGCTGCAATCGACACAGCTATCGCAGCCCTGAACGCTGCTTGGCAGACTGCTTCACAGCAGATGTACCAGCAGAGTGGCGCAGCAGGCCAGCCTGGCGGTGACACTTATCAGGGTGGTCAGCAGCAGGCTCAGCAGGACGGTGGCCAGAACGCCCAGAATGTGCAAGACGCTGATTTTGAGGAGGTTAAGTAATCCATGAGTAAATATTAATATAGAAAAAGCTCCCAAGTTTGGGAGCTTTTTTATTTTTCTATCAGCCAATATTCCATGTGCTTGGTCTTGCGCTTGCTCGTAAAGTTGAACTGGATGTCGTTGAGGGCAGAACCAATCTTCTGGAATGGCGTCTCAGGGTCGAAATTCTGATAGCGTGATGCAAGCACTTTGCTGATGTCACCTAAACTCCACCATTTAGCCTGTTCTGTCTCACGAGGCTTGCGGAAAGTCTCGCCTATCATCTCCACAAGGTCGTTAAGCTTCTGGAAAGGCTCGTTTTCAGCTATCAGTGTGTCGATTTCCTCATTGTTCAGCCAGAAGCGCTCACCATTATTAAAGAGGTATAGAGCCTGGGCAAAGAGCTGATGGTGCTCGAGATTATCCTCGAAATTGATGTTGCCATTCACACCAACACACACGAATCTTCGTGAACCAGTAGGATCTACAAGTGGCTTCATCTGGTTTGTCGTGCCAATAAATGAGGTATAACGACGATACTGCTTGATGGTCTTGCCGTATGGCGGACGGAACTTGACATCGCTTGACGACAAGAGGTATTTCAGCACAATCTGCTGAGAATTTGTGGTTTTATCGAACTCATCGATGTTGATGAGGGCGAAGGATGTCAGCGCGATGTTCAGGTCAAACTCATTCTTGAAATTAATCTTATCATTGTAATAATCGCGCAGTTCAGGGGGCAGGATAATCTTACAGAAGCGAGTCTTTCCGCATCCCTGACGACCTATCAGCAATGGCGTTAATGCATTGCCTGTCAACTGTTTTTCGCTCTCGCGCCATTGAGCCACCATTCCAATAAGCCAGAATCGGAGATATTTCTCCCAATGAGGCTGACTCGTTGGCACGCGTTTGGCAAGCTCGGCGATATAGTCCTGTCCGTTCCACTTTGGCAGATTGTCGAGCCAAGTATTTATTGGGTCGTATTGCTCAATGCGCGTAGAATCTATGAAACGATTCACATCGCGATCCCAGGACTTTAGGCCTAATTCAGTGGCTCTCAACGTCATATCGTTGCGTACCTCGTCTGTCAGCGGTTTAAATCTCTGGTCGTCAGAGAACTTCTCACGATATTCAGCCACACCAGTCAGGAGATTCTTTCGCAGCTCATAGTTCGAGTTGAGGAATATCTCCGTCTTCATCGCTTGGATGGTATCCTCCGGCACACTCTTCAAAGGCTTGATCTTGTGTTTCTTGCGATAGTCCTCCTGCTCAGCCACACTATATACCGCTTGGAAAATCTTCTCCACCAGCAG
The DNA here is from genome assembly GCA_902776935.1 of uncultured Prevotellaceae bacterium. Taxonomy (GTDB): domain Bacteria; phylum Bacteroidota; class Bacteroidia; order Bacteroidales; family Bacteroidaceae; genus Prevotella. The sequence continues at coordinate 104,788 of CACYRS010000011.1, forward strand.
TTTGTCGCGATTCAGCACTGGGTGAAGCATCGTCAAGCCCTGAGCATGAGCCTTTGGTATGCCCTGATCCAGACACATCGCTGCTATCTGCATCAACAGCGTCGCCTCCTTATCCTCATCGGGCAGTTCGAAATAATGGCCCATCACCGTCTCTACGATGAAAGTCCAATTCAGATGATAGGTTCGCGTAACGGTACGTCCAGGCATCAGATAGTCCTCCTCGCGGCTGATCACCACCTGCTGGGGTATTTCATGACTTTCTGTATCTCCATAGAACGGACGAGCCTCAGCATTGAAACTCATCTCGGGGTCAGAGCTCATATACACAGTTCTGTCGAGTCGCGGCTCCAGAAACTGGATATCAAACCCGAACTGATTCTGATATGCCCTCCTCGCAGTATTATATATATTAAGGTGGAACTGACGGATATCCTTTTCATCAGATGGCAGCTTCGCAGAGCAGCCAGGATACAACTCGCCTCTGCACACAATCTTCACGCTCCTACCCGATCCACCAAGAAAACACATCATCGTCTCTGGCAACATCTTAGCCAACTCTCTGATTTCCACAGCTTTCTCATAGGTCTGAAGTTCGTTTATCTCCAAAACTACGAGACCATTATAGGCCATCATCTGAAGATCACCCTTTCGCCTGATATAGTCGGCAGCAAAGCAGATCCTAGGCAGTTTAAGGCCACCCTCCCATTGTACAGAGACCTGTCCGTCAGGCAATCGATGAGGATTCATCAGATGATACACCTCGCGAGTATGTCTGACAGTATTCTCTATCATGCCCCCTTTAATGGCGTTCGCCATAGTAGCAACCTCAACACGATTGATGACCTCTTTCTTGCCGTCTTTTTTCAGTAATGTTACATTCATGATTATTCAGTTATTCAAATTTTGTCGCAAAGATACAAAAAAAGCGGTGAAAAACAGAATTTTTCAGAAAAAAATTATGAAAATGCCTACATGCCTACATAAAATAGTCCAAAACGCCTTTAAACAAAGGGAAATTACAATTTTTTTGCCTACACAAAGCCTACATAAAGCATACATAAAGCATACATGTTACATACATAATACTTACATACAGCCAACATGCCATTTGTATGCATTTAGCCCCCTATCAGACAATATCAAGGTAGACACTCCGCGAATCTTATCCTTAATGGCAGCAATAAATTCTCGAGAGAATTTGACGTCTACCTCCCTACCTGACAATCTTTAGTACGTACCTAAGCAGAAAATTCTCTCGAGAATTTTCTTACTACTCTTATCTCCAGAACCTGCGAAGCCGTATCTTTCACCGCGCTACCTCCCTATGCAAATGTTAAGAAACAGGCATTTTGATATATTTTTGGCCAAATTTATGTAGGCATTATGTAGGCTTTATGTATGCTTTATGTAGGCTATAACTATAATTATCTTACAGAAATACAGACAGTTATATTGATTTTATGTAGGCATGTAGGCATTTTTATAGATTTTAAATGAAAATTTTAGCGATTGATAACACGAAAATCTACGATAATTAGCAACCTAATTTAATTTTCGAGAATAATCAAAGAAATTCTCTCAATAATTTGGTTTTCCGCTCGCTTATTCGTACCTTTGCGACGTAAACGAATCAATTAATACAAATCATATGAAATACAGAATCAAGAAAGAGACCAAGCCAACGCTCAAGACTTTCGGCAAGTACAAGGCTGTAGCCGTTCACAACCAGACAATCGAGAGCCGTCAGCTATTCGAAGAGGCAGCAAGGCACATGACCATCAGCGGAGGTGTACTCGAAGGCATGATGATGACTGTAGCCGAAACCGTACGCCGCCATCTTCAGATGGGTGACAAGGTGCGCCTGAGGGACTTCGGCCTGATGAAACTCGAAATCGAGAGCGAAAAAGTCGACGATCCCAAAACCTTCCGCGCTAATAAACACATCCGAGGTGTCCGCCTCCACTTCATCCCAGAAAGCTACGAAGGCTCCCAACCCCTCTACGATGGCATCACCTACGAGAAGGACAAAACGTTCAGCGAATAAAGTATTAGGCGTGCAATGGGACAGAAAAATGATAGTGTCATTTAATAAGATTTATGAAGAAAACAATGCTCGCGTTCCTGCTTTTGGGCACGCTGTCTGCCAAAGGTGTAGACTTTCATATCAAGGACTATGGAGCCCAGTCGGACACGACGGTGCTCAGTACCAAGGCTATACAACAGGCCATTGATGCCTGTAGCGAGGCCGGGGGAGGCCGGGTTGTGGTGCCAGCAGGCCATTATAAGATAGGTACGATAGTGCTGAAGAGTCATGTGCATCTCTATTTGGAACATGGGGCGACGCTATACGGCAGCACGGATCTGAAAGACTATCTTCCGATGAAGTCAGACTATGTCTCGCTGCGGACTCATACCACAACCATCCAGCTCATCTATGCCGACAAAGTTAACGATGTGGTCATCAGCGGTTTTGGCACTATCGACGGCATGGGACGTGCGTTCAAGAAACTTTCGTGGAACGATGAGGGCATCACGCGACCCCATCTGTTGCGCTTTATTCAGAGCGAGGATATCACCATCAAGGACATCACACTCCGTAACAGCGGCTGTTGGATGCAGCACTATCTGGCCTGCGACCGTCTGCATATCGATGGTATAAAGGTCTTCAATCGCAACAACTTTAACAACGACGCCCTCGACTTGGACGGATGCCATGAGGTGGTGGTGACGAACATGATAGCTGATAGTGATGACGACGGCATCACGCTGAAGAGCACATCGCCTCGAATGTGTGAAAACATCCGTATTTCCGACTGTGTGGTGTCAAGCCACTGCAATGCCGTCAAGTTGGGTACTGAGACTAACGGCGGCTTCCGTAACATTAACATCAGCGGCATCGTAGTGAAGCCCAGCAGCGACCAACAGGAGAAATTCTTCGGTCAGTGGATAGGCTCGTCGGCTATATCATTGGAGATTGTCGACGGAGGCACATTGGAAAATGTCAATGTCTCTGACTTCACCGTCGAGGGGACGGAGTCTCCTATCTTTGTCCGCCTTGGTAATCGCGGGCGCGGCTATCTCATTCCCGAGCAAAACTTGCCTACCCGTAGCCTTTCCGACGGGGTCAACATGGAACGAATCATTCCCGTCAATCATGTGGGAAGTATCAATGGCATCCACCTGTCGAATATCCTGATTCGCAATGCCGGACGGATTGGGTGTAGCATCACGGGCTTGCCTGGCCATCCTGTTGAAAACGTGTTCCTCTCCAATATTTCCATTCATCATCAAGGTGGTGTTACCTTCGACGAGTTGGCACAGATTGTCGACTCTGTGAAGGACGAGAAAGAGAAAGCCTATCCAGAGGCTACGATGTGGGGACCACTGCCTGCCAAAGGATTCTTTGTGCGACACGCCGTTGGTGTGGAGTTCTCGAATGTCTGTGTAGAGACAGAACAGCCCGATGTACGTCCTGACATTGTCCGTGAGGATGTCGACGTACCTGTATCGTGGGGAGACTTAGGCAACGGGATGTATCAGAACCCTTTGCTTAATGCCGATTTCTCTGACCCTGATGTCATCCACGTGGGCAACAGATATTATATGGTAGCATCCGATTTTCATTTCATGGGTATGCAGGTGCTGGAGTCGGAAGATATGGTGAACTGGCACTACGTCAGTCAGATATATCATCGCATCGATGAACCCGGGTGGAACGATAACCGGCATTATGCTGGTGGGGCGTGGGCACCCTCCATCCGCTATCACAACGGGCTGTACTATGTCTATTTCTGTACGCCCGATGAGGGGCTCTATATGTCGACGGCAAAGGATCCTCATGGTCCTTGGGCGCCACTCCATCTGGTGAAGCGGGTAGAGAAGTGGGAGGATCCCTGTCCTTTCTGGGATGACAACGGACAGGCATTCTTGGGACGGAGCCAGTATGGTGCTGGGCCTATCATTGTCCATCGGATGTCGCCAGACGGTCACGAACTGCTTGATGACGGCATCACTGTCTATGAGGGACCTGTGGCTGAGGGTACGAAATGGCTTAAGCGCAATGGCTGGTACTATCTGATTATCCCTGAGGGGGGTGTCGGACAGGGTTGGCAGACCGTTCTTCGCGCTCGGAACATCTATGGCCCCTACGAGCGGAAGATTGTGCTCGAACAAGGCTCTACCCAGGTAAACGGCCCCCACCAAGGTGCTTTGGTCGATGCCCCTGACGGTTCTTGGTGGTTCTATCATTTTCAGGAGACACCAGTCTTAGGTCGTGTGGTTCATCTGCAACCCGTTCATTGGCAGGATGACTGGCCACTGATGGGTGTCGACATCGATGGTAATGGCATTGGGGAACCTGTCAGTGTCTGGAGAAAGCCCATTCTTTCAGCTACGTCTGTTTCTCAGAAGACTGGCGACGGTCTCCCACCACTCACACTCCAGACCAGCGACGACTTTTCAGTCCCCACACTCGGACTGCAATGGCAGTGGAATCATAATCCCGACGATGCCCATTGGAGTCTTACAGAGCGTAAGGGTTGTCTCACTATCCATGCCCAAAAAGCCGATAACCTGAAAACGTGTCGCAATATGCTGACACAGAAGGTTATCGGCTATCAGAGCCAGAGCACCGTATTGCTGATTGCCGAGGGGAACTGCTTTGCTGGTCTGGCCTGTATCGGCAAACAGTTTCATGCTGTGGGTATCACGCCTGAGGGCATTGCCGTCGAGACGGATGGTAAACTTCAACTACTTCAGAAAGGTCGTTTCAGTCGGCTGTGGCTACGTGTTACCAACGATTGCCCCCAGAATCGTCATCAGTTTGCCTACAGTACTGACGGCGAGCACTTTACCCCAATCGGCGAGTCCTTTCCGATGCGCTGGGGCTACTGGAAGGGAATCCGCACCGCCCTCTTCTGCTACGGCACCGACGGCAAAGCCTGTTTCGATAAGTTTATCCGGGAATAATATATCACCTCGTCATCATGGCATCACAATCTCACAATATATTCAGGAAGAGGGTGATGATTCCCGTATTTATGAAGTCTGCAAACATGGCGCCAATGATGGGGACGATGAGGAAAGGCTTGACGGTATAGCGGTATTTGTAACATACAGCACTCATGTTGGCCATCGCATTGGGGGTCGCGCCAAGACCGAATCCACACATGCCTGCACACAAGACTGCGGCATCATAATTGCGTCCTAACAAGGGGAATGCTACAATGTATGCAAACAATGCCATCAACAGAACCTGAGACGCCAAGATAATGATCAATGGAAGGGCCAGACTTTGAAGTTTCCAGAGCCTTAGGGATATCATGGCCATTCCGAGGAACAAAGAAAGACAGATGTTGCCTACACTGATTATTCGCTCCATATCAAGCAACTTTTCAGCCTTCTCCCACTTATCACCTTCCTTGTAACTGACGAATCCTATCGTGTTGCGAACGATGGCGGCTAAGATCAAGGCACCAAAATATGTTGGGAACGTGATACCTGTCTTTGCGAACAGCCAACTTAATATGGTCCCAGCACCCATAACCAGGATAATGCAATAAGAAGCCTTTGCATATTGCTGGAACTCCTGCTCGTTTGTGCTGATACGCTTTTCACGACCTGCAGGTGAAGCCTCGTCACTCTCGATACCAGCCATTGCAGGGTCAATCTCTTCATCTTGTGGTTGCATCTGTTCGTGAGTAAGTTTTGTGCGAATAATCCTCTCTGCCAATGGACCGCCTATCATCGAACCTGCAATCAGGCCAAAGGTTGCAGCCGCCATGCCGATTGTTCCAGCACCATGCAGTCCCATTCCTTCGAGCACACCTGCAAATCCACCTGCTGTACCGTGTCCGCCTGTCATGGATATACTGCCAGCAGCCATACCAATCAAAGGATCAACACCCATCAACTTGGTGATTCCCATTGGCATTAAGTTCTGAAGGGCAATAATAACAACCAACAGGGTAAGCATGATTACCAGAAGTTTGCCACCTTGCTTTAATACCTTAAGATCACTCTGAAAACCAACGCTGGTAAAGAAAGCCAGCATAAAGACATCCTTCAGTGTACCATCGAATGATACTTCAACATCAAACCAAGCATATAGTATCAAGGTAATAAATGAAAAGATAATACCACCACTTACAGGCGAGGGCACACAGAATTTCTGCAGAAAAGCAACCTTTCGCGTCAAAACCATACCGACAAGGAGGGCTAAGGCACCAATGCCGGCAGTCTGTATCATATCCAGTTCAATACTTGTCATAGAAAAATTGATCAAAAACCGATTATGTGAACTGCATCTTTTGCAAAATTACACTTTTTATTCTAAAAACCTACATATAGATTGCACTTTTTGGTAGATTTAACAAGAACTTTCGTTTATTCGCTCATTATGCCAGATATTATTTGTATTTTTGCAGCATGAAGATAGTTATCGCAATAGATTCATTCAAGGGATGCCTCAGTTCAAAGGAAGCTAACGAGGCTGCGGCAGAGGGTATCAGGAAGGTTTATCCTGATGCAGAGATTATCAAGGTGCCTGTAAGTGATGGCGGTGAGGGGTATATGGAAGCTTTCCACGCTGCTATTGGAGGCAAGTTGGAGGAAGTGATGGTGAGAGACCCGCTGATGCGCCCCGTTACAGCGAAATATCTGCTGCAAGGCGAGACGGCTGTGATTGAGATTGCCCAGGCCAGTGGTCTGACCCTGCTGACAAAGGAAGAGCGCAACCCGATGGTAGCGACGAGCTATGGTACTGGTCAACTGGTGGCTGACGCTGTGCGCAAGGGGGCGAGACACATTATCATTGGTCTTGGTGGCAGTGCGACAAGCGATGCCGGCATAGGCATGCTCAAAGCTCTAATCTCAGCCTTTACCAAACATGGCCAGTGGGATGACATCACAGCCTTCAAGGATGTCACGTTCACCATCGCCTCAGATGTAAAGAATCCGCTTTGTGGCGAGAAGGGAGCAGCTCATGTCTTTGCCCCTCAGAAGGGCGCAACACCAGAGATGGTGCTTCGCCTAGACGAACGAGCCAGAAAATTTGCAGAGCTGTCTGCCAGACATTTCGGCTTTGACCGTTCACAGATGCCAGGCGCTGGTGCCGCTGGCGGACTAGGTTATGCCTTTCTGCAATATCTCGATGCTAAAAGCATGTCTGGCATCCAATTGCTGCTTGATACGATCCATTTCAAAGAGCTGGCTAAAGAAGCCGACCTCATCATTACAGGCGAGGGTTCTGCCGATCGTCAGACGCTGATGGGAAAATTACCTATGGGAATACTTGAACAAGCCGGATCTGTTCCCGTTTTTCTGATTGCGGGCAGGATAAGTGACCGTGAAGAGTTGTTGAATGCAGGCTTCGCCCGTGTAGATTGTATCAATCCGCCAGGCATCTCCCTTGAAGAAGCCATGCGCAAGGAGGTGGCTCAACAAAACATCCGCAAGCTGGCTACAACTTTCTAACTTTTGCAAATAATCCGATCAGAAAATAAAATCCCCGAGTTGCATCAACAACCCGGGGATTAAATTATAGTAGAATTATTATTTTACTTCTCGTCAAGAACTACATCCTCAGCGAAGTCGAGCACGTTCTTGCGGTTTGCCTGCATGCGCTCATACTCTTCCTTAGAGCCTACGATGATCTTCTCGAACTCACGCAGACCAGTACCGGCAGGAATGAGGTGACCACAGATAACGTTCTCCTTCATTCCCTCCAGATAGTCAACCTTACCGCGGATGGCAGCCTCGTTGAGCACCTTCGTTGTCTCCTGGAACGAAGCAGCAGACATGAACGACTTGGTCTGAAGAGCAGCACGGGTGATACCCTGCAGGATCTGAGTTGACGTTGCTGGCACTGCATCGCGAACCTGAACGAGTTTCAAGTCACGGCGCTTCAGCATTGAGTTCTCATCGCGCAGCTTACGAGCTGTAACGATCTGCCCCTTCTGAAGGTTCTCAGAATCACCAGCATCGATGACAACCTTCTTACCCCAGATACGGTCGTTCTCCTCAGCAAAGTCAAGCTTATCGACAATCTCCTGCTCGAGGAACGATGTATCACCAGGCTCATTGATCTGAACCTTACGCATCATCTGACGAACGATAATTTCGAAATGCTTGTCGTTGATCTTTACACCCTGCAGACGATATACGTCCTGTACCTCATTAACGATATACTCCTGAACGGCTGTAGGACCCTTAATAGCAAGGATGTCAGCTGGAGTGATAACACCATCAGAGAGTGGAGTACCAGCACGTACGGCATCATGTTCCTGAACAAGGATCTGCTTAGACAGTGATACCAGATAACGGCGCTGCTCACCAGTCTTAGAAGTCACGATAATCTCGCGGTTACCACGCTTTACCTTACCCATGGTTACCTCACCGTCGATCTCAGATACGATAGCAGGGTTAGATGGGTTACGAGCCTCGAAGAGCTCTGTTACACGAGGAAGACCTCCGGTGATATCACCACCCTTGGCAGCAGCACGTGGAATCTTAACGAGTGTCTCACCAGTAGCAACTGTCTGGCCATCCTCTACTACTACGTGACCTCCCACAGGGAAGCTGTATGTTCCGATAATCTCACCATCGGCATCGAGAACGTCACAGGTAGGAACCTTTGTACGGTCACGAGACTCTGTAACAATCTTTTCGGTAAGACCAGTGGTCTCGTCAGTCTCAGCACGGAAGGTAACACCCTCGATGACATCATTGAACTTCAGACGACCAGCATATTCTGTTACGATAACGGCATTAAATGGATCCCACTGGGCAATCTTGTCACCCTTCTTCACTACATCACCATTGCTGAAATAGAGTGAAGCACCATAAGGCACGTTAACTGTAGAAAGGACAATCTTTGTGTTAGGATCAACAAAACGGAGCTCACCCAGTCGGCTAACAACCATCTCACACTCACGTCCGTCCTCATCAAATGGAACGGTACGAACCTCCTCTAACTCGATCTTTGCAGAGTCGTACTTACATACGATACTTGCATTGGCGGCTGCGTTGGCAGCCACACCACCGGCGTGGAACGTACGCAGAGTAAGCTGAGTACCCGGCTCACCGATAGCCTGAGCGGCAATCACACCAACGGCCTCACCCTTCTGAACCATACGACGAGTTGCGAGGTTACGTCCGTAACACTTCATGCAGACACCTTTCTTCGACTCACAAGTGAGCACAGAACGGATCTCCACACTCTCGATGTCAGCCTTCTCGATGGCCTCTGCAAGAGATTCTGTAATCTCCTCACCTGCAGCAACGATAATCTCACCAGTCTTTGGATTAACAACATCGTGAACAGACACACGTCCGAGGATACGCTCAGAGAGGCTTGAGATAACCTCATCGCCATTCTTCAAAGCTGTACATACCAGTCCGCGGAGTGTTCCACAGTCTTCCTCATTGATGATAACATCGTGAGAAACGTCAACAAGACGACGTGTAAGATATCCTGCGTCGGCAGTCTTCATGGCGGTGTCGGCTAGACCCTTACGGGCACCGTGAGTAGAGATAAAGTACTCTAGCACTGACATACCTTCCTTAAAGTTAGAAAGGATTGGGTTCTCAATGATCTGGTGACCTTCTGCACCGGCCTTCTGAGGCTTAGCCATCAGACCACGGATACCAGAGAGCTGTTTGATCTGATCCTTAGATCCACGGGCACCAGAGTCAAGCATCATGAATACGGCATTGAAGCCCTGGTCAGCCTCAGTCATCTGCTTCAACAGGATGTTACCAATATCGTTGTTGACGTGGGTCCATGTATCGATAACCTGGTTGTAACGCTCGTTATCAGTGATGAATCCCATGTTATAGTTGTCTGTAATCTGCTGTACCTCGGCATTACCCTTCTCAATAAGGTCAGTCTTCTCCTTTGGAATGATGATATCATCGAGGTTGAACGACAGACCTGCCTCATATGCCATGCGGTAACCAAGGTTCTTAATACCATCAAGGAACTCACAAGCCTCAGCGAAACCTACGTTCTTGATAACAGAAGCGATAATGTCGCGGAGAGACTTCTTAGAGATAACCTTATTTACATAACCAACCTCAGGAGGAATGATTCCATTTACGATAACACGACCTACAGAGGTCTCAACGGTATGTTTGAACTTATTACCGTTCTCGTCGCGATCCTCTACTACCACCTTCACCAAAGCGTGCAGGTCACACTTGCCCTCGTTGTGGGCAATGATAGCCTCCTCAGGACCATAGAATGAGAGTCCCTCACCCTTTGCCCCCGGACGGATCTTTGAGATATAATAGAGACCAAGCACCATATCCTGTGAAGGCACTGTGATAGGAGCACCGTTGGCAGGATTAAGAATGTTATGGCTCTGGAGCATCAGCAACTGTGCCTCGAGGATAGCCTCGTTTGACAATGGGAGGTGAACAGCCATCTGGTCACCGTCGAAGTCGGCGTTGAACGCTGTACATGCCAGTGGGTGAAGCTGTATAGCCTTACCCTCGATGAGTTTAGGCTGGAAGGCCTGGATACCCAAACGGTGAAGTGTTGGTGCACGGTTCAGAAGAACGGGATGACCCTTCATCACATTCTCGAGGATGTCCCAGATTACTGGCTCACGACGGTCAACGATCTTCTTAGCGCTCTTTACAGTCTTTACAATACCGCGCTCGATAAGCTTACGGATGATGAATGGCTTATAGAGCTCTGCTGCCATCAGTTTTGGCAGACCGCACTCACCCATCTTCAACTCAGGACCCACAACGATTACCGAACGTGCAGAGTAGTCAACACGCTTACCGAGGAGGTTCTGACGGAAGCGACCCTGTTTACCTTTCAACGAGTCAGAGAGTGACTTCAGAGGACGATTAGAGTCGCTCTTCACAGCTGATGACTTACGGCTGTTGTCGAAGAGAGAGTCGACAGCCTCCTGAAGCATACGCTTCTCATTACGGAGGATCACCTCAGGAGCCTTAATCTCCATCAGACGCTTCAGACGGTTGTTACGGATGATAACACGACGATAGAGGTCGTTGAGGTCTGATGTAGCAAAACGTCCACCATCCAGTGGTACAAGAGGACGAAGCTCAGGAGGAGTCACAGGGATTATCTTCATAATCATCCACTCAGGACGGTTGATACCCTTCTCAACACTCTGACGGAACGACTCAACAACCTGCAGACGCTTCAGGGCCTCGTTCTTACGCTGCATTGAAGAGTCGCTGTTTGCACGGTCGCGAAGCTCGTACGACAATGAGTCGAGATCAATCTTTGTAAGAAGGTCATAGATAGCCTCTGCACCCATCTTTGCGATGAACTTATTAGGATCGCTGTCATCGAGATAGTCATTCTCAGGAGAGATATAATTGTCGAGTAGATCGTTGTACTCCTCCTCAGAAAGAAGGTCGAACTTGTTTGAACCATTGAGGTCATTACCCTCACCGTCCTTCTTTCCTTCCAGTGCACCTGGCTGGATAACAACGTAACGCTCATAATAGATCACTGCGTCGAGCTTCTTAGTAGGCAGTCCCAGCAGATAGCCGATCTTGTTAGGCAGGCTGCGGAAATACCATATATGTGCTACAGGCACAACAAGCTCGATGTGACCGGCACGCTCACGGCGCACCTTCTTCTCCGTAACCTCTACACCGCAGCGGTCGCAGACAATACCCTTATAACGGATACGCTTGTACTTACCACAGGCACACTCATAATCCTTAGTAGGACCGAAGATGCGCTCGCAGAACAGACCGTCGCGCTCTGGCTTATAGGTACGGTAGTTGATGGTTTCAGGCTTGGTCACCTCACCGAATGAGTTATCGAGAATCTCCTCTGGTGAAGCAAGTCCGATGGTAATTTTGGTGAAATTACTCTTTGTCTTTGTATCTTTTTTGAAAGCCATAATTTACTCTTTTACTTTTTTACCTTTTTACCTTTATTAGTCCATCGTGATGCTGAGACCCAGACCGCGAAGCTCGTGCAACAGCACGTTGAGCGACTCAGGAATACCTGGTGTAGGCATGGGCTCACCCTTAACGATTGCCTCGTAAGCCTTAGAACGGCCTACTGTATCATCAGACTTGATGGTCAGAATTTCCTGAAGCACATGGCTGGCACCGAATGCCTCAAGAGCCCAGACCTCCATCTCTCCGAAACGCTGGCCACCGAACTGTGCCTTACCTCCGAGAGGCTGTTGAGTGATAAGACTGTACGGACCGATAGAACGGGCGTGCATCTTATCCTCTACCATGTGACCGAGCTTGAGGAAGTAGGTGATACCTACTGTTGCAGGCTGGTCGAAACGCTCACCTGTCTCACCATCATAGAGGTGGGTAGAGCAAAGACGAGGCAAACCTGCCTTGTCAGTCCATTCGGCAAGGTCATCGAGCTTAGCACCGTCAAAGATAGGAGTAGCGAACTTCACGCCAAGACGCTTACCGGCAGCACCGAGGATTGCCTCGAAGATCTGACCGAGGTTCATACGTGAAGGCACACCCAGAGGGTTAAGTACCAGGTCTACAGGACGTCCATCCTCGAGGAATGGCATATCCTCCTGACGTACCACCTTAGAAACGATACCCTTGTTACCGTGACGACCGGCAAGCTTATCACCAACACCGATCTTACGTTTCTTGGCAACATATACCTTAGCCATCTGCAGGATACCCGAAGGCAGCTCGTCACCAATAGTGATGGCAAACTTACGACGTTTCATCTCTGCATCGAGCAGCTTGTATTTCTTCATGAAGTTGATAATCAGCTGGGCTATCAACTTATTCTTCTCTTCATCATTTGTCCAGTTGCTGATCTGAACATCACCATACTCGAGGTTCTTCAGGGCTGTCATAGTGAACTTTGCACCCTTGCTGATAACCTCAGCACCAGTGTAGTCCTTCACACCATTAGATGTCTTACCCTTTGTAAGCTCAGCGAGCTTGTCGAGCAGGATGTCCTTCAGGTCATCAACCTTTGCCTCGTACTCCTCGTCGATCTTCTTCAGCGTGATCTTATCCTGCTGTTTAGACTTACGGTCCTTGATGGCACGGGCAAACATCTTCTTGTCGATAACGACACCGGTCAGTGATGGGTTAGCCTTCAGAGAAGAGTCCTTGACATCACCTGCCTTGTCACCGAAGATGGCACGGAGAAGCTTCTCCTCAGGTGAAGGATCACTCTCTCCCTTAGGAGAAATCTTACCGATAAGGATATCACCTGGCTCAACACGAGCACCAACACGGATAACACCATTGTCATCGAGATCCTTTGTTGCTTCTTCACTGACATTTGGAATATCTGCTGTAAACTCCTCTACACCACGCTTTGTCTCACGAACGTCGAGAGAGTACTCGTCTACATGAACAGATGTCAGGATATCCTCGCGAACGATACGCTCGTTGAGCACGATAGCATCCTCATAGTTGTAACCCTTCCAAGGCATGTATGCCACAAGAAGGTTACGACCCAATGCGAGCTCACCATTCTCAGTGGCATAACCCTCTGTAAGGATGTCACCCTTCTTCACTCGCTGACCCTTGTTACAGATAGGACGCAGGTCGATAGTCATATTCTGGTTGGTACGACGGAACTTAGAGATACGATACTCCTTCAGAGCTGGCTCAAAGCTTACGAACTCCTCCTCGTCAGTACGATCGTAGAGGATACGGATGGTTGTGGCATCAACATACTCTACAACACCGTCGCCCTCAGCGGTAACCATTGTACGTGAGTTCTCACATACCTGCTTCTCAATACCGGTACCTACTATAGGAGCCTCGTTGTGAAGCAGAGGTACTGCCTGGCGCATCATGTTAGATCCCATCAGCGCACGGTGAGCATCATCGTGCTCGAGGAATGGGATAAGTGATGCAGCGATAGAGGCAATCTGCTGTGGAGAAACGTCCATCAGGTCTACATCTGTTGGAGGAACCACGGGGAAGTCAGCATCCTGACGACACTTAACGACCTTACGAATAAATGTACCGTCATCGTTCAGAGGTGCATTACCCTGTCCGATAACGTGCTCTGACTCTTCCTCTGCAGTCAGGTAAACGATATCATCGTTATTCAGGTTGGCAACCCCGTTCTCCACCTTACGGTATGGAGTCTGGATGAAGCCGAGTTCATTAATCTTTGCATATACACAGAGAGATGAGATAAGACCGATGTTAGGTCCTTCAGGGCTCTCAATAGGACAGAGACGTCCGTAGTGTGTATAGTGTACGTCGCGCACCTCGAAACCAGCACGCTCACGAGACAGTCCACCAGGACCCAGGGCTGAGAGACGGCGCTTGTGCGTTACCTCGGCCAGAGGGTTAGTCTGATCCATGAACTGTGACAATGGGTTTGTTCCGAAGAACGAGTTGATGACGCTAGAGATTGTCTTTGCATTAATCAGATCCATAGGTGTGAACACCTCATTATCGCGAACGTTCATACGCTCACGGATGGTGCGGCTCATACGTGCCAGACCGATAGAGAACTGATTGGAGAGCTGCTCACCTACCGTACGCACGCGACGGTTAGAGAGGTGGTCGATATCATCGACAGCAGCCTTTGAGTTGATCAGCTGGATAAGATACTTGATAATCTCGATAATGTCCTCCTTAGTAAGTACGCGGACATCCATATCAGTATCCAGATTCAGCTTCTTATTGATACGGTAACGGCCTACGTCACCCAGATCGTAACGCTTATCAGAGAAGAAGAGGTTCTGGATAACCTCACGTGCGCTGGCATCATCGGCAGGATCTGCATTACGCAGCTGACGATATATGTAAAGCACTGCCTCCTTCTCAGAGTTACTTGGATCCTTTGCCAGCGTGTTGAAGATGATGGAATAGTCCTGTGCTACCTGTTCATCCTTGTGAACAAGGATAGTCGGTGCGCCGCTCTCGAGGATATCCATCATATTCTCATCTGTAATCTCAGTCTCACGCTCCATGATAACTTCGTTACGCTCGATAGATACTACCTCACCTGTATCCTCATCAACGAAGTCCTCATTCCAGCTCTTAAGTACACGTGCAGCAAGCTTGCAGCCCACAACAGCCTTCAGAGCCTTCTTGTTGACCTTAACCTCCTCAGCGAGGTTGAAGATCTCAAGGATGTCTTTATCAGCTTCAAATCCGATGGCACGTAACAGTGTTGTTACAGGCAACTTCTTCTTACGGTCAATGTATGCGTACATCACATTATTGATGTCAGTAGCAAACTCGATCCAAGAACCCTTGAACGGAATGATACGTGCAGAGTAGAGCAGTGAACCATTAGCATGGGTGTTCTGTCCGAAGAACACACCAGGGGAACGGTGCAACTGAGATACTACAACACGCTCAGCGCCATTGATAACGAAAGTACCATTAGCGGTCATGTATGGGATAGGACCAAGGAAAACATCCTGAATCACTGTACCGAAATCCTCATGATCAGGATCAGTGCAATACAGTTTCAACTTAGCCTTCAGGGGTACGCTATATGTGAGTCCGCGCTCCAGACACTCATCAATGGTGTAGCGAGGCGGATCAATATAATAATCCAGGAACTCAAGAACGAAATTATTACGTGTGTCGGTGATAGGGAAGTTCTCTGCGAACACCTTATACAGGCCGTCATTCTTGCGTTCCTCAGGCGGAGTGTCCAACTGCAGGAAGTCTTTGAACGACTTTAATTGCACATCAAGGAAATCCGGGAACGGCAATGGATTCTTGACGCTGCCAAAGTTTACTCTGTTATCAATTTTCTTTGAAGCCATAAATTAAATATTTCCAGATAATCTAGTGTGAAAACAAGAAAAAGGTCGGGAACCCTCTACTGGAGAGCTCCCAACCATAATCAGTATTGTTGTGCGCGCTCGGCTTTGCCGCTTGGCTCTGCCAAGAATTATTTCAGCTCAACCTCGGCACCAGCCTCTTCGATAGCCTTCTTCAAGTTCTCTGCCTCTTCCTTAGAGAGACCCTCCTTAACGGTAGCAGGAGCACCGTCAACGAGATCCTTTGCCTCCTTAAGACCAAGGCCACAAGCCTCCTTAACGGCCTTTACAACCTGGAGCTTAGCAGCACCTGCAGACTTCAGAACAACGTCGAATGAAGTCTTCTCTTCAGCAGCGGCCTCAGCGCCACCAGCTGCAGGACCAGCAGCTACAGCAACGGCTGCAGCAGCAGGCTCAATTCCATACTCGTCCTTCAGGACTGTTGCCAACTCGTTTACTTCTTTCACTGTGAGGTTAACCAACTCCTCAGCAATAGCTTTAATATCTGCCATTTTATTTAAAATTTTAATTGTTTTTTAATGTTAATGTTACTTTTTTCGCTTATTTGTTACGCTCAGCGATAGCGTCAAGCAGTCCGTGAATCTTGCCACCAGCATTCAAGCCAGAAACAACATTCTTGATTGGAGACTGAAGCAGTGCAACAACATCTGCGATAAGTTCGTTCTTGCTCTTGATAGCTACGAGCTCGTCAAGTTTGTCAGCACCCACGAAGAAGCTCTCCTCAGCATATGCACCCTTAAGTGCGGGGATACCTTCCTTCTTGTACTCCTTAATCAGCTTTGCGGGTACGTTTGCTGCCTCAGTAAACATGATAGCAGTGTTACCCTTAAGGCACTCATACAATGGAGTGAAATCAATCTCTGAAGCCTCAAATGCCTTGTGGAGAAGAGTGTTCTTCACCATCAGCAACTTAATCTCATTCTTGAAGCACTTCTCACGGAGCTCGCTTGTCTTTGCAGCATCCAGCCCAGTAAGGTCAACAAGATAGAAATGAGGATATGCCTTCAGTTTCTCTCCCAGTTCTACGATGATAGTATCTTTTAATTCCTTTTTCATTTGTCTAATCTATTAACGAGTTATTCAACTGATTTAGGATCTATCTTGATACCCATACTCATAGTGCTTGAGAGGAAGATACTCTTGATGTATGTACCCTTCGCAGCAGCAGGCTTCAGCTTGATAATGGTAGAGATAAACTCCTTAGCATTCTCAAAGATCTGATCAGCGGTGAAGGTAACCTTACCGATTGACGTGTGCACGATACCGGCCTTGTCAACCTTAAAGTCAATCTTACCCTGCTTAACTTCCTTAACGGCCTTAGCAACGTCCATAGTAACAGTACCACTCTTTGGGTTTGGCATCAGGCCACGAGGACCGAGCACACGGCCGAGAGGACCGAGCTTACCCATGCAAGAGGGCATAGTAATGATCACATCAATATCTGTCCAACCACCCTTGATCTTCTCGATATACTCGTCGAGACCAACGTAGTCAGCACCTGCTTCCTTAGCAGCAGCCTCCTGGTCAGGAGTACAGAGAGCGAGCACACGTGTAACCTTACCAGTTCCATTCGGAAGCGAAACAACGCCACGAACCATCTGGTTAGCCTTACGTGGATCAACGCCTAAGCGTACATCGATATCAACAGAAGCCTCAAACTTGGTGGTGGTAATCTCCTTCACCAATGCTGCAGCTTCCTTCAAAGAGTATGCTTTCCCTGCTTCAACCTTATCAGCTACCAACTTTTGATTTTTTGTCAGTTTACTCATTTTCTTAATTGAAGTTA
>CACYRS010000012.1 GCA_902776935.1 uncultured Prevotellaceae bacterium
GGGATGTAGTCACGGTGTGGTGCATAAGCTCATTGCCGAAGTCATCGAAGAGATGGGTATGGAAGACAAGGCCGTAGGTGTATCGCCTGTAGGCTGTGCTGTCTTCGCGTACAATTATATAGATATCGACTGGCAGGAAGCTGCCCATGGTCGTGCTCCCGCACTGGCTACTGGTATCAAGCGCTGCTGGCCTGATCGTCTGGTGTTCACCTATCAGGGTGATGGCGACCTCGCTTGTATCGGTACCTGTGAGACCATCCACGCGCTGAATCGTGGTGAGAACATCGTGATCATCTTCGTTAACAACGCTATCTACGGTATGACGGGTGGTCAGATGGCACCTACAACATTGATTGGTCAGAAGACCTCTACTTGTCCTTATGGCCGTGATCCTCAGTTGCACGGTTATCCCCTGAAGATGGCTGATATCGCTGCTGGTCTGGAGGGAACTTGCTATGTAACTCGTCAGAGCGTAGAGAGTGTTGCTTCTATCAATAAGGCCAAGAAGGCTCTGCGTAAAGCATTCGAAGCTTCAATGGCTGGTAAGGGTTCAAGTCTAGTAGAGTTTGTTTCAACCTGTAACAGCGGTTGGAAGCTTACTCCTGCAAAGGCTAATGAATGGATGAAGGAGAATATGTTCCCCTTCTATCCCAAAGGTGATTTAAAAGATACGACAGACAAATGAAGAAAGAGATAATTATTTCAGGTTTCGGAGGTCAGGGTGTGCTCTCAATGGGTAAGATTCTGGCCTATTCAGGACTGATGGAGGATAAAGAGGTTACTTGGATGCCTGCATACGGACCTGAGCAGCGTGGTGGTACAGCTAACGTAACAGTTATCGTTAGCGACGAGCGTATCTCTTCGCCTATCCTCAGTAAGTATGATATTGCTGTGGTACTGAACCAGCCTTCACTCGAGAAATTCGAGCCGAAGATCAAGCCTGGAGGTATTCTAATCTATGACGGCTTTGGTATCATTAATCCACCTACCCGTAAGGATATCACCGTATATCAGATTGCCGCTATGGACAAGGCTGCTGAGATGAAGAACAGTAAGGTATTCAACATGATTATCCTTGGTGGTCTGCTTAAGGTGGCTCCGGTAGTAAGTGATAAGGGTGTGGAGAAGGCTCTCTTCAAGACTCTCCCAGAGCGTCATCATAGCTTGATTCCTCTGAATATGGAAGCATTGAAAGAGGGTGCAAAGATTATTGAAGAAGTGAAGTAAAAAATATCCCCGCCAACTGGCGGGGATTATTTTTTATTTGCGCTTACTTGATGCCTTTCCGTATTCTTTTGAGAACTCCTCAAAGAAATTGTAATCCAGAACTTCTCCAATTCTCCAAAGAAGCTTCGTGCTAATGTCTTTTCTTCCAAAGATATTGTAGACATTTGTCCTCTCACATGGAATTTCCTTTGCAAGGCGTGTGGCACTCATGCCTCTCTTCTTCATTACTTCCCTAATACTACGTCCGATATTCATAAAAAATGGATTTAATTTGTTATTATTATCTTTTCCGGTTGCAAATTTAACACATTAGTCTCAATAAACCAAACATTTTCTTCACAAAAAACATTAAAACTTTTGTATTTAGGGGAATTTAGTGTATCTTTGCACACTAATTAAACTTGCGACTTATGAAAAATCAGTTAAGAAGTGCAGTATGCACTGAAGGAAGAAGAATGGCTGGCGCCCGCGCCCTATGGGTTGCTACAGGCATGAAACATGAACAGTTTGGCAAACCGATAATTGCTATCGTCAACTCGTTTACTCAGTTCGTGCCTGGTCATACTCATCTGCATGAGATAGGCCAGATTGTAAAGGCCGAGATAGAGAAGATGGGGTGTTTTGCAGCTGAGTTCAATACCATTGCTATCGATGACGGTATTGCGATGGGGCATGATGGAATGCTTTACTCTCTTCCAAGCCGAGATATCATTGCCGACAGCGTGGAGTATATGGTTAATGCCCATAAGGCAGATGCTATGATATGTATCTCCAACTGCGATAAGGTGACACCTGGAATGCTGATGGCTTCCATGAGACTGAATATTCCTACAGTTTTCTGTAGTGGCGGTCCTATGGAGGCAGGAAAATGGCGCGGAGAAAATGCCGACCTCATTACTGCGATGGTGAAAGGAGCCGATCCTTCTGTAACAGATGAGGAGATGCAGGAGATAGAGCATTGCGCTTGTCCGGGTTGTGGAAGCTGTTCGGGTATGTTTACTGCCAACTCGATGAACTCACTGACTGAGGCCATTGGACTGAGCCTTCCTGGAAACGGAACAATCTTGGCTACTCATACGAACCGAGTAGAGCTCTTTAAGGCAGCTGCCCGTCAGGTGGTGAAGAATGCATTTGCTTATTATCAGGATGGCGACGAGAGTGTTCTGCCTCGTAACATCGCTACCCGTAAGGCATTTATGAATGCGATGGCTCTCGATATCGCTATGGGCGGAAGTACAAATACAGTACTTCATCTACTTGCTGTCGCTCAGGAGGCTGGTGCAGACTTCAAGATGCAGGATATCGATGAACTGAGCCGTAAGGTGCCTTGTCTCTGCAAACTGGCTCCCAATACTCAGAAGTATTCCGTTCAGGAGTGTGGTCGCGCAGGTGGTATATTAGGCATTCTTAATGAATTGAATAAAGGTGGACTTGTTGATGGTTCTGCTCCTCGTGTTGACGGAATGACTCTCGCTGAGGCGATGAAGAAATATAGTATCGTGGACGGATCTGTCGATTCAGAGGCTAATCGTATCTATCAGACAGCCCCAGGAAACCGCTTCTCAACGAAGATGGGCTCGCAGTCGGAAGAGTGGGGAACGCTCGATACCGATCGTGCCAATGGTTGTATCCGTGATCTTGAACATGCCTATACCAAGGACGGCGGACTGGCTGTCCTGTTTGGAAATATCGCTCAGGACGGTTGTGTCGTAAAGACTGCCGGTGTTGATGAGAGTCTGTGGCATTTCGAGGGTCCCGCTGTGGTCTTCGACTCTCAGGAAGATGCCTGTGAGGGAATCCTTGGTGGAAAGGTAAAGAGCGGAGACTGTGTGGTAATCACACACGAAGGTCCGAAGGGTGGCCCTGGTATGCAGGAGATGCTGTATCCCACCTCTTATATAAAGAGTATGCACTTGGGTAAGGAGTGTGCACTGATTACAGACGGACGTTTCTCTGGAGGGACATCAGGACTGAGTATCGGTCATATCTCTCCTGAGGCTGCCAACGGTGGTAATATCGGAAAGATCAAGGATGGTGATATCATCATCATCGATATTCCTTCCCGTTCGATTAGCGTAAAACTTTCTGATGAGGAGCTTGCAGCCCGTCCTCAGCAGCCCCTGAAGCGTAACCGCGTGGTTTCTAAGGCCCTTCGCGCCTATGCCCAGAGTGTTTCTTCTGCTGACAAGGGTGGCGTAAGAATTTTGACAGAATAGTATACAAGTATGCTGAAAGATAGAATAACAGGAGCTAAGGCGCTGATGAGAGCGCTGCAGGCGGAAGGGGTGAAGACCATCTTCGGATACCCCGGTGGTGCTATTATGCCCGTATATGATGCACTCTTCGATTATACACGAGGAGAGAAGAAATGCTTTGACCATATCCTGGTACGTCATGAACAAGGAGCAGCTCACGCTGCAGAGGGTTATGCCCGAGTGTCTGGTGAGGTTGGAGTGGCTCTTGTCACAAGTGGTCCGGGAGTGACCAATACATTGACAGGAATTGCCGATGCGATGATGGACTCAACACCTATTGTTGTCATCGCAGGACAGGTGGCTATCTCTGCTCTGGGAACAGATGCCTTTCAGGAGGTTGACCTTGTGGGTGTTTCGCAGCCTATCTCAAAGTGGAGCTATCAGATACGTCATGCTGAAGATGTGGCTTGGGCAGTAAGTCGTGCTTTCTATATTGCACGAAGCGGTCGTCCTGGTCCTGTGGTACTCGATTTTGCGAAAAATGCACAGACGGAGGAGATTGACTATAATCCAGAACGCATAAATTTTGTTCGTTCGTATGTGCCTTATCCAAAGCTCGACGCTGAGGCTGTGCGACAGGCTGCCGAACTCATCAACAATGCCAAGAAACCTTTGGCTCTTGTTGGTCAGGGTGTTGAACTCGGAAACGCTCAGTCAGAACTGAAGAAGTTCCTTGAGAAAGCAGATATCCCCGCAGGTCGTACAATGCTCGGTCTCTCGGCTCTTCCTTCCAATCACCCACTCAATGTTGGTATGCTCGGTATGCACGGCAACTATGCTGTCAACCTGAAGGAACAGGAGTGTGATGTGCTCATTGCTATCGGAATGCGCTTCTCGGATCGTGTAACAGGAAATCTTAAGACTTACGCAAAACAGGCAAAAATCATTCATCTTGATATCGACAAGAGTGAGATAGACAAGAACGTTAAGACTGATGTGGCGGTAGTAGCTGATTGTAAGGAGTCATTGCCCGCTATCACTGAACTCATCAACAAAGGTGACCATAAGGAATGGCGTGATTCATTTAGGCCTTTGGATGATAAGGAACGTGTTAAGGTCATTGAACCTGCCATCCATCCTAAAGATGGACCATTGCTTATGGGTGAGGTCGTGAATGCTGTTGCTGAACAGGCTCCCGATGATGCTATCCTTGTTACTGATGTGGGGCAGAATCAGTTGTTTGCTACCCGCTATTTCAAATATCACCACAAACGTAGTATCTGTACCAGTGGCGGTTTGGGTACAATGGGGTATGGCATGCCGGCTGCCATCGGTGCAACCTTCGCTGCGCCAGAGCGTTGCGTATGCTGCTTTATGGGTGATGGAGGATTCCAGATGTGTATCGAGGAACTTGGTACTATCATGGAACAGAAGAGCCCTGTGAAGATGATTGTGATGAACAACCACTACTTGGGAAATGTGCGTCAGTGGCAGGATATGTTCTGGCTGCGTCGTAAGTCGTTTACGAAGATGATGAATCCCGACTACTCACTGATAGCTAAGGGCTATGGTATTGCATATGAGATGGTTACAGATCGTAAAGATCTTGCCTGTGCAGTAGAGCGTATGCTTAAGACTGAGGGCGCATACATTCTGGAATGTGCTATCAAGGAAGAGGATAATGTGTTGCCGATGACTCCTCCGGGCATGAATGTCAATGAAATGATGCTTGAAATATAATTGTATGGAAGAGAAGAATAAGAAACTATATACATTGTTGGTGTATTCAGAAAACGTGGCAGGTATTCTGAATCAGGTAACGGCAGTCTTCACTCGTCGACAAGTTAATATTGAGAGTTTGAATGTGTCGGCATCCAGTATTCCTGGTTTGCATAAGTACACCATAACTGCATGGAGCGATGAGGATCAAATCATCAAGATTGCGAGTCAGATAGAGAAGAAGATCGATGTGGTAAAGGCAAACTATTTCACTGACGACCAACTGTTTATCCGTGAGTCTGGTCTTTATAAACTGGCTACCCCTATGGTGTTGGAGAATCCGGAAATCTCACGTACCATCCGTCGCTTTGATGCTCACATGATAGAGGTAAATCCAACTTACACCATTGTGATGAAGCATGGTGTCACAGAGGATATCATCTCACTTTTCCGTGCTCTCGATACCTTCGGATGTGTGCTCCAATACACTCGCTCTGGCCGTATCGCTGTTACTCGCGGTATGCAGGAGCAAGTAAGCGAGTTCCTCGAACAGCGTGAAAATGAACGATAACAATCCTATTCTGTCATCATGGATAAAGTAGGAATATACAATTTCTGGGCAGAGCCTTTTCATTGTGATTTCTCGAAGAGACTATTTATGGGACATCTTGGAAATCACATGCTTAACGCTGCCGACTTCCACTCAACAGATAGAGGCTTCGGTATGAAGTATCTGCTGACAATCCAGCGTTCTTGGGTTCTCTCACGCCTCGCTATCGAGATGGACGAGATGCCGGAGATGTACACTAAGTTCAATGTTGAGACATGGGTAGAGAGTGCAATGCGCTATTTTACATCTCGTAACTTCCGTGTGGTAGGTGAGGATGGAAAGGTGTACGGATACGGCAGAAGTATATGGGCTATGATAGATACAGAAAGCCGTCAGCCAACTGATATTTTTGCCATCGACAATGGTGCCATCAACAACTGGATAGTAAAAGATAAGGAATGTCCTATCGAAAAGGGTGGGAGAGTGAAGATGTCTGATTCGGCAGAGTTCGTTCGAACAATTGAGACACAGTATAACGATGTGGATATCAATGGGCATATAAACTCAGTGAAGTATATCGAGCATGTACTCGACCTGTGGGATCTCGGTTGGTATCGGGGACATCATATTAAGCGTTTCGAGATAGCATACGTTGCTGAGGCTCATCAGGGCGACAAGCTTTCTTTCTATAGAGAGCAGGTAGGCGAAAACGAATATTGCGTACGTATTGTTAAGACCTCTCCTGATACTGAAGAGGAGATAGAAACCTGTCGGAGTAAGGTGGTTTTTGCATAACAACGTTATAATATTCAAAAATATTTGGTTATTTGCATATATATTCGTATCTTTGCACGCAGATTTTTTAGTTAACCCCTCGTCGTGCCCTCGTGTAGGGTAGGAGCGCACAGCAAGACGACGGCTCTCGGGTAGGGCTGGCATAGTACGCAAGGGATAAGTATAACATTATAAATATTTAGCTATTATGGCACAAATGAATTTTGGTGGCGTTATCGAGACCGTAGTCACCAGCAAAGAGTTCTCACTTGAGAAAGCACGTGAAGTATTGAAGAACGAGACTATCGCCGTTATCGGTTATGGCGTTCAGGGACCTGGTCAGGCTTGTAACCTGCGTGATAACGGATTCAACGTTATCGTAGGACAGCGTCAGGGTAAGACCTACGACAAGGCCGTAGCCGATGGATGGGTTCCTGGAGAGACACTGTTCTCTATCGAGGAAGCAGCCGAGAAGGGTACTATCCTCTGCATGTTGCTCTCTGATGCTGGTCAGATTCAGCAGTGGCCCACCATCAAGCAATATCTGAAGCCAGGTAAGACCCTCTACTATTCTCATGGTTTCGCTATCAACTGGAGTGATCGTACAGGTGTTGTTCCTCCAGCAGACGTAGACGTTATCATGGTTGCTCCTAAGGGTTCTGGTACTTCTCTCCGCACAATGTTCTGTGAGGGTCGTGGCCTGAACTGTTCTTATGCCGTTTATCAGGATGCAACAGGTAAGGCAAAGGAGAAGACACTCGCCTTCGGTATCGGTATCGGTGCAGGTTATATGTTCGAGACAACATTCCAGCGTGAGGCTACATCTGACCTTACAGGTGAGCGCGGAAGTCTGATGGGTGCTATTCAGGGTCTGCTGCTTGCTCAGTATGAGGTGCTCCGTGAGAACGGTCACTCTCCTTCTGAGGCATTCAACGAGACCGTTGAGGAGCTGACACAGAGCCTTGGTCCTCTCTTCGGTGATAAGGGTATGGACTGGATGTATGCTAACTGTTCTACAACAGCTCAGCGTGGTGCTCTCGACTGGGCTCCTCGTTTCCACGATGCCATCAAGCCTGTTATGGAGTGGCTCTATTACTCAGTAAAGACTGGTAATGAGGCTCAGATTACCATCGATGCTAACTCTAAGCCCGACTATCGTGCAGGTCTGGAGAAAGAACTCGAAGCAATGCGTAATCAGGAGATGTGGCGTGCTGGTGAGACAGTCCGCAAGCTGCGTCCTGAGAATCAGGAACTGTAATAGGTATCTTGAGATAGAAAAAGCTCGCCAATCGGCGAGCTTTTTTTGTGGGTGCTGATGGATTCGAACCACCGAAGTCGAAAGACAGCAGATTTACAGTCTGCCCCATTTGGCCACTCTGGAAAACACCCTTTTGTTTTGCGGGTGCAAAGGTACGAAAAAGAAGTAAGATGGAAGAAAGATGAAGTAAGAAAATGAGGGTTTTTAACGAATTTTTTGGTTTTAGTATGCATTATATGGGAGAAAATGAGTAATTTTGCACCCAAATTTCAGGATTATTTCGAAATATGGGAAAATTAATCATCAATTCGTACGACGAATTTGCAGAGTATCTGGGTAAGGAACTCGGTTGTTCTGACTGGCTGCAAATCGACCAAGACCGTATAAACATGTTTGCAGACGCAACTCTCGACCATCAGTGGATACACGTAGATGTTGAGCGTGCCAAAGAGGAGACTCCTTATAAGAGCACTATCGCTCACGGATATCTCACTCTCTCGGTGCTGCCATATCTCTGGGCTCAGATCATCGAGGTGCGTAATATCAAGATGCTCGTGAATTACGGAATGGACAAGATGCGCTTCGGTCAGCCGGTTATCACGGGTTCGCGAGTAAGGATGACCACCAAACTGCACAACATTCAGAACCTTCGCGGAATCTGCAAGGTAGAGATAGATTTTAAAATTGAGATAGAGGGACAACGCAAACCTGCACTTGAAGGTATCGCATCGTTCCTCTACTATTTTATATAATAAGGTATGGGAGGATTCTTTGGAACCATCAGTACACGGAGCTGTGTTAACGATCTGTTTTACGGAACAGACTACAACTCGCACCTGGGTACCAAGAGAGCAGGACTTGTAACATTCGATAAGGAACAGGGTTTCAGTCGTAAGATCCACAATCTGGAGCGCGACTATTTCCGTTCAAAGTTTGAGGACGAGCTTGATTCCTTCTCGGGAAATCTGGGTATCGGTGTTATCAGCGATACAGACCCGCAGCCAATCATCGTTAATTCTCACTTAGGCCGCTATGCTGTTGTGACTGTTGCCAAGATCAACAATCTTCGTCAGATAGCTGATGAGCTGTTGGAGCGTCGTATGCACTTCAGTGAGCTCTCTGCCAACAATATCAACCAGACAGAGCTTGTAGCTCTGCTTATCAATATGGGGCGCACCTTCGTAGAAGGTATCAACCTCGTTTATCGTAAGATTGAGGGTTCTTGTTCTATGCTCATTATGACTGAGAATGGTATTATTGCTGCCCGTGATTTCCTGGGGCGTACCCCTATAGTAATAGGAAAGAAGGATGGAGCTTATGCCGTCAGCAGCGAGACCACCAGTTTCCCCAACCTTGATTTTCATCGTGTAAGAGATCTCGGTCCCGGTGAGATAGTATATCTTACTGCCGATAATATGGAGGTGCTTCAGGAGCCTTTCAAGAGAGAGCAGATATGTTCGTTCCTGTGGGTTTATTACGGATTCCCGGCTTCTGATTATAATGGCATCAACGTAGAGGCAGTACGTGAGGCTAACGGTAAGATGATGGGTGAGAATGACGATACAGATGTCGACAGCGTCTGCGGTGTACCTGACTCAGGTGTCGGTATGGCCTTGGGTTATGCTGAGGGTAAGGGGGTGCCTTATAAGCGTAGCGTGCTGAAGTATACTCCTACATGGCCCCGTTCGTTTACACCTGGCAATCAGGAGCGTCGTGCTCTCGTGGCAAAGATGAAACTGATTCCAAACCCGTCGCTGTTGAAAGATCAGCGCGTCGTGTTCTGTGATGACTCTATCGTACGAGGCACTCAGCTGAAGGATAATGTCAAGACGTTCTTCGAGTATGGAGCAAAAGAGGTTCACTGTCGTATCTCTTGTCCTCCTCTGGTCTACGGATGTCCTTTTATCGGCTTCACCACTTCGAAGAGCGATATGGAGCTTATCACCCGTCGTATCATCAAGGACTTCGAGGGTGATGACAAAAAGAATCTAGAGAAATATGCGCAGACAGACTCTCCTGAGTATAAGCGTATGGTAGATGAGATAGCACGTCGTTTAGGACTTACATCTCTAAAGTTTGCAAAGCTTGAGGATCTTATTGAGGCGATAGGTATGCCGAAGTGCCGGGTATGTACCCACTGTTTTGATGGCAGTAGCTACTGTCATGAGCATGATGATGAAGACGGGCGCAGTAAGCAGCTCAAGTTTGATTTCTAATTTTTCGATAGGAATCCGTCTTTCTGGTAGATATACTCTTCTTTGAGAAGAAATTCTAGCGCGACATTTAGTTGTTCTGTTGGCAACTGGATGTCGCGCAGTTCTGTTATATGATGTTCCTTGCCATCGCTTAGGAGTTCCAGTATTGCGTGTGCCTCTGCAGAAAGAGCAGTCTCATTTGCGCTTTCATGATTCACACTCAGACATACGTCGCACTGCCGACAGTCATGACTCTCTGTTTCTCCGAAATATCTCAGCAACATTCGGCTTCGGCATATATTATCCGTAGTGGCGTATTCAATCATAGCGTTAATACGTTGACGGAACTGTTGCTTTCTCTCTTCGTATACTACAGGCGGTATCTGTATATACTCTGTGTCTTCGCGTCGCTGCAGATACCTCACGTAAGGAGTCTTCTTCTGAGGGATGAAGTGCAGGATATGTTTCTCGCTGAGATTCTTTAAGATAAGATATACCTGTTGGGGTTTCAGGTCACATTGACTGGCGAGAAAACTTTCATCGATAAAGTTATAGTCAACAAACAGTCCTCCGTAGTTTCTCAGTAGAGCGGTGATGACTTTCACTTCGTTAGGCGAATCGCTCTCCAGACGGTAAAGGTCATTACGCCCTATAGTGAACATCACTCGTGCCTGATTATCCTGTTCCTCTGTATATTCAATATATCCTGCCCGGTTAAGAATCTTAAGTGCAGAATCTACCTGGATGGGGAAGTGATGGAAGGAATGACAGAATTTATCGATGTTAAACTCAAAGGTTGCGTGATAGCCCGATCCCACACCTACCTGATAGAAATATGCCAGATGTTCGTATACTTTCTTTACGTAGTCTTTGTCGGGGAAGGTGTCTGCTATTCGTTTGTCGAGTTTCCGATGGTCGGCATCATTATACAGAAGTACTGCGTAAGCCTTGAAACCGTCTCTTCCTGCACGGCCTGCCTCCTGGAAATAAGCTTCGAGCGAGTCGGGACAGTCGATGTGTATCACCAGTCTTACATCGGGTTTGTCGATACCCATTCCGAAGGCATTTGTAGCTACCATCACTCTTATCTCATCGTTCTGCCAGGCTTTCTGTCGCTCGTCTTTTGTTGCCGTCTCGAGTCCTGCATGATAGAATGTTGCTGAGATGCCTGCTTCGTTGAGCATATCGGAAACTTCCTTTGTCCGCCTACGACTGCGGGCATATACTATTGCACAGCCCTTTACGCTGTTGAGGATGTGTATCAGCTCATCGCGCTTATCGGCAGCCCTCCTTACGACATAAGCAAGGTTCTTGCGCTCGAAGCTCATTTTGAAGACATTGAAGGGGCTAGAAGAACGAGATTCCCTATGATTCCTAAGAGTTAATTTCTCCTGGATATCCTCTACGACAAGGGGCGTGGCGGTAGCCGTAAGCGCGAGGACTGGCGCATTGGGCAGATCCTTTCTGATGTCTGCTATCTCAAGATATGAAGGACGAAAGTCGTATCCCCATTGTGAAATACAATGAGCCTCGTCGACAGTGATAAAGCTCACTTTCATGTGACGAAGCTTAGTCCTGAAGAGCTCTGATGACAGTCGCTCTGGTGATACATACAGTATCTTGACTTCTCCGAAAATACAGTTTTCAAGAATAGTTACGATCTCTTCTCTCGACAGTCCAGAATATATAGCTGCAGCGCGAATCCCGTGACGACGCAGGTTCATCACTTGGTCTTTCATCAGGGCTATGAGTGGAGTGATTACAATACAGGTGCCATCACTGCATAGTGCCGGCACCTGAAATGTGATGGACTTTCCTCCACCAGTAGGCATCAGACCTAAAGTGTCGTGTCCGCTGCCTATCGACTCGATGATTTCCTTCTGGATTCCGCGAAAGTCATCGTAGCCCCAATATTCTCGGAGGACCTCCTTATAATTATTCACTCCTCTGAGGGTTTGATGTCCTCAATCTGTAACTGTACATCGCTGCGCTTGTAGATATTCTCCTCGATGGTATATGCAATATCGAACGAACGCTTCGACTTGATATATCTAGCATCTGCACTCTGTCCGAATGCGATACCATTCATCACGTTAGATGATTTCGAGTCTACCAGCTCCAGTTTAATATGTTCCTGCTGACGACCTACAACTTTCGACGTACCATAGTCGTATACGTTGCGGGTGCAGAATATCGGTTTCTCGTTTCCAGGTCCGTGGGGCGCAAACTTCTTCAGGTCGTTATGCAGTTTTTTACTGATATCCTTGAAGTCTATCTCTTCTTCAATGTCGAGAGTCTGTTCGGTCTGTTCTGGGAGTATATGGTCTGATACGTATTGCTGGAATCGTCTTCTGAATTCGGGAATGTTCTCGATTTTCAGCGACAGACCTACAGCATATGTATGACCTCCGAAGTTCTCCAATAGGTCGCGACAGCTCTTTACTGCATCATATATATCATAGCCAGCAACACTTCGTGCAGATCCTGTTGCCAGATCACCGCTACGGGTAAGGACTACCGTAGGACGAAAGTATAGCTCTGTCATCCTCGATGCCACGATACCCACAACACCCTTTTTCCAGTTCTCATCATAGAGCACGATACTGGCATGATGCTTCTGACTCTCGAGCTTCTCAATAATCTGGTTGGCCTCCTCAGTCATCTGTTTGTCTACATCCTTACGTTGCTCATTGTATTCATTGATACGATTGGCTTCTGCGAGAGCTTTCTCAAAGTCACGTTCAACCAACAGATCTACAGCCTCAGTACCATTCTGCATTCTTCCTGAAGCATTTATTCTTGGGCCTATTTTGAATACGATATCGCTCATCGTAATTTCACGTCCTGTCAGCCCGCATATCTCGATGATAGACTTGATACCTACCGATGGCGCCTGATTCAGCTGCTTAAGTCCGTGAAAAGCCAGAATACGATTCTCGCCAGTCACCGGTACCATATCAGCAGCGATGGAAACAGCGCAGAAGTCGAGTAGGGGGATAAGCCTAGAGAATGGTATTCCGTTGTTCTTGGCGAATGCCTGCATAAACTTAAAGCCTACACCACATCCGCAGAGATGCTTGAAGGGATATGTAGAGTCTTCTCGCTTAGGGTTGAGTACAGCCACAGCATCAGGCAGTTCATCGTCGGGCACATGATGGTCACACACGATAAAGTCTATACCGAGTGACTTGGCATAAGAGATTTCTTTGATTGCCTTTACGCCGCAATCAAGCACAATAATCAGTTTCACATCCTTCTCAGCAGCATAGTCCAAAGCCTTGATACTTATGCCATACCCCTCTTCATAGCGGTCGGGTATGTAGTATTCAATGTTGGAATAGAACTGCTGTAGGAACTTGTACACCAAAGCTACCGCCGTACATCCGTCTACATCGTAGTCGCCATAAACCATAATACGCTCTTTACGTCCCATTGCGTCGTTGAGCCTGTCTACAGCCACATCCATGTCGTTCATCAGGAACGGGTCTATCAGTTCGTTTAACATCGGACGGAAGAATCGCTTCGCTGAACTTTCCGTCTTGATGCCACGCTGAATGAGTAAGTCTGCGAGTATCGGACTCATTCCGATTTTCTCGCCGAGTTCTCTAGCTGCCGTCCGTTGTTCTGATGTAGGTGGTTCGTAATTCCATTTGAAATGCATTTATATATTATTTTTTATTCTTTTGTCGCTTTGATGGCCGAAAAGGGTACAATAACCCAAATTAGCGCTCAAAGATAAGAATAAAAAATGAAATAACGGCATAATCTGCTGAAAATTTAACAGATTATGCCGTTTTTTACCTAATTAAGGTGAAATTTCCGCTTAGATTCCGAGTTTTTTGCGGATTTCTGCAGGGATAGCGTTCTTGTTGATAAGGAAGTCCATCGTGTTGGCAGCGATGAAGGTCTTGGTCATATACCATATACCCTTGTAGTCGCCGGTCTTACCCCATGAGTTCTGTACCATATAGTACTCCTTGCCATTCTGGTCCTTAGCAATACCGAAGATATGCATACCGTGATCGTCAGTCAACTCCCAATTGTCGAAACGCTCCTGACGCATCTGCTGTGTAGGAACGATCTCTGGTACAGTGCATCCGAGGGAGTCGATGATGCTGGTCTTCTTGGCAGGTGTAAGTTTCAGCCATCGTGCCATATCGCTGCCGGCGAGACTCTGCGCTGCCTTTCCGTCAACAGCGTAAGCCAGACCCTTGCGGGTGAATCCTTCTTCTGAAACGTCACCGCCCCAAGCTACTGTAAAGCCGTTGTTGATGGCGTTGTCGATGATCTGCATCATCTCGTCCATAGGCACGTTGTATGAGAGTGGGAAGCGCCAGTTGTCCTGTACCTCTACAGCGAAAGTTGTATAGAAAGGATGGTGTGTGTAGCTTGTGATGCTTACGTAGTCGTTGAGGTCGATGCCGAGACTGTTCATAAAACTCTTTGGAGTATACTCCTTGCCATCGTATGTAAACTTTTCTGGGCATTTGCCGAGATAGGCGTCAAGGATGCCCTGAAGTCCGGCTTTCCATTGGTTGGAGATCTTCTTTGCCTTGCTTGTTGCAACAGCATTTACGTATGGCTCCAGAAGTGAGAAAAACTCATTAAAATTGTTCAGTGAATCACCGTAGAGTGATCCAGGGAAAGGCATCGCGTCGATAGGACAGATACCGTGATTCTTCAGTGTTGAGAGCACGTCCTCTGCGCTTCCGCCCTGTGCGAACTGACAGTCACCATGATAGCGAACCACCTGGATGGCGCGCTCCATATAAGTTTTGTTTGCAACGAATGCCTCGCAAAGGGTGTACTTCTTACCTGTAGCCTTTAGAATCTCAGCCTCGAAGAAGGAGAGGGTAGAGTAATCCCAACAGGTACCCGAACGGTTCTGATCCTTGATTGTTGTGATAGGATTCTCCTTGATTACTGTGAATACTGGCTTGTTTTGATTTTTTGCAGTAGCCTTCTTCTTTCCGGCTGCCGATGCACTGAAGGCCACCATGACCATAAGCGCGATAGTTAGAATTTTTCTCATATTAAACTAATTAAATATAAAATTTCTTTCAAATGTTTTCTTTCATGAATTCTTCGAGTTCTGATGGGTGATACGGGATGCGCTTTGAACCTAAGAATCGGCAACCGTCAGCAGTTATAAGCAGATCGTCCTCGATTCGGATACCTCCGAAGTCCTTGTACTCCTCAAGTTTGTCGAAATTTAGGAATTCCTTACAATGGCCCTCCTTTTTCCATAAATCTATAAGATGTGGAATAAAGTAAATACCTGGTTCGTCGGTGATTACGAATCCTGGTTCAAGTTTTCGTCCCATGCGTAGACAATTGGTCCCAAACTGCTCGAGGTTAGGATGAGTCTCCTCATCGAAGCCTACATAAATTTGTCCGAGACCCTCCATGTCGTGAACGTCCATACCCATCATGTGTCCGAGTCCGTGAGGCAGGAACATTGCGTGAGCTCCAGCTCTTACAGCCTCGTCGGTGTCGCCTTTCATCAGACCGAGTTCCTTCAAACGCTCTGTCATCAGACGGCAAACAGCAAAATGAACGTCCTGATATTTCACGCCAGGCTTGGCCACTTCAAGTACATAGTCGTGACATGCTTCCACGATAGAGTATATCTCGAGCTGTCTCTGGGTGAACTTTCTGTTAACGGGCATCGTACGGGTGTGGTCAGAGCAGTAGTCGTTCAGTTCGCATCCTGCATCGCAGAGCACCAGTCGTCCGTCTTCGAGTCGTGCGTCAGAGGGGTTGCCGTGCATTATCTCTCCGTGTTGTGAGAAGATAGTGGCGAAACTGTTGCCTTGAGCCAGACTACGGGCGATACCGTCTACCTGTCCGGCCACGAAACGCTCTGTAACACCTGGTTTGATAAGCAACTGGGCTGTGGTGTGCATCACGTAGCCCACATCGCATGCAGCCTCGATATATGCTATCTCCTCAGCACTCTTCGTGGCGCGCATCTTCACTACTGCCTTTATCAGCTTCAGCGATGCGGCTTCCTTCTGCTGCGAGGGGTGAATACCGAGAAGATCCATGATCTGGATCTTGGTGTCGAAACGATATGGCGGCAGGAAGTGAATGTTTTCACGCAGGGACTGACGGTTTCCAGACTTCTTGCAGATTGCGTTCTTAATTGCAGACAGCGGGGCTGTGTGTGCAATACCAACCTCAAAAGCAAGCATCTTGACTGATGGCGTGTAGCCCATCCATACGATATCCTCTACGTCGATATCGTCGCCGAAGAGCCATTCCTCATCGTTGTCAATGTCAATCACACCTACGAGTCCCTCACGGTGCTGCCCAAAGTAATACAGGAACGAAGAGTCCTGGCGCATAGGGGCATACGAGTTGGCTGGATAGTTGGCTGGTGCCTCATTATTACCGAAGAGAATTATTACTCCTTCTCCTACAAGTCGCTTCAACTCCTGTCTGCGCGATATATATGTTTCCTTACTGAACATAATGCTAAAAATCGTTGTTGTTAGTCAAATTTGTTGCAAAGATACAAAAAATATGCAAATTATGACAATTATTAATGAATTATTTCATTTTAACAAAAAAAATTAAGATTATCCTCTGATAAATGTATAAGATATTTGTTTGTTTTGGAAGTCAACGGCTCAGGATGATACCAGACTGAAGAGAAATTGTTGGGCGGTGTGTTCCCATTGGGCAATACGAAATCTGATAAGACGTGCTAAAATGGTGATAACTTTGTGACGGGGGATGCCAGAACGTCGAACGAGCTGGTTGAGGGTGAGATGCTGGTCGTTTAAGGTGTTGATTAGTTTACGTACGGTATCCGTATACGTTATCATAGTGCCTTTTGGATTCTGCATCTCTCGCCAAATGGCCAGATGAACGGGGGAGGCCACGATATTCTCGTCAGCAATACGGATATATGCACGCTGATGGCCATCTTCGTCAATGGCGTAAACGGGTCGTCTATTGGAAGGCGGCACGGTTGCTATAACGATGGTTCGAAGTTTCCGACTTCCTATATTCGAATCCGGTGGAACTACATGAAACGTGTCGAATTTTATGCTGGACTGCGGTCTACAATAGCGATAGGCAGCCTGATGCATCATATAGATTTCCTCTTCGTCGCGAACTCCCGACATGTGCCCGTCGTCGCGAACGCCAATCAACAGACGTCCTCCATCAGTATTAGCGAACGCAGATACCGACTTGGCAAGCTTCACAGCATCCTCTACTCTGTATTTGAAGTCCTGCTGCTGATGCTCACCCTCATTAATAAGGCTCTGAATATATCGTTTGTCGTCCACTTTATAATCTTCTCTTCGTCTTTCTAGGCAAAGATACAACCTTTTATTTTTTCCACCAAATTTTTAAGAGAATTATTTTTTTGCAAGTATATATTGTCAAGCTAGCGAGATAGTGTTTCTACATCATCAACGGCAAGAAAATCAGATTATAATTTGGTTTTTCGCTCACTTATTAGTACCTTTGCAGCCAAATTTGAAATAATAAACTAGATAATATAATGGGAAAAGTAATCTTGACGGGTGACCGTCCAACGGGAAAACTCCATCTGGGCCACTATGTAGGCTCATTGCGTCGTCGTGTGGAACTGCAGAATGCAGGCGACTTCGACCGTATGTTTGTATTCATGGCCGACGTACAGGCACTGACAGATAATGCTGATAATCCGGAGAAGATACGTCAGAACATCATAGAGGTGGCACTCGACTATCTTGCTGCAGGACTCGATCCGGAGAAGTGCGTGCTCTTCATTCAGAGTCAGATACCTGAGCTGGCAGAGCTCACAACATATCTGATGAACCTCGTGTCGGTAAGTCGCGTGCAGCGTAACCCGACGGTGAAGACAGAGGTGAAGATGCGCGGTTTCGAGGGTGAGAGCATCCCTCTCGGATTCTTCTGCTACCCAGTGTCGCAGGCTGCCGACATCGCTCTCTTCAAATCAACGACAGTGCCTGCCGGTGAGGATCAGGAGCCGATGCTGGAGGTGACCCGTGAGCTGGTGCGCCGGTTCAATCAGATTTATGCTCCTGTGCTCGTGGAGCCAAACATCATGCTGCCGGAGAATATGACCGCCCGCCGACTGCCGGGAACAGACGGTAAGGAGAAGATGTCGAAGAGTCTGGGCAACTGTATCTACCTCTCTGACTCTGCTGACGATGTATGGCAGAAGGTGCGTTCGATGTATACCGACCCGGAGCACATCAACCTGAACGATCCCGGTCATGTGGAGGGTAATGCGGTGTTTACATACCTCGACGCGTTCTCATGCGATGCTGACTTCGCTGAGTTCCTGCCCGACTATCAGAACCTCGATGAGCTGAAGGATCACTATCGTCGCGGTGGACTGGGAGACATGAAGTGTAAGAAGTTCCTGAATCAGGTGCTGAACAAATTCCTGGAGCCGATGCGTGTGCGCAGAGCTGAGTTTGAAAAGGACATTCCTGAGATCTATAATATCCTGAAGAAGGGTACTGAGCAGGCCCGCGAGGTTGGTGCCCAGACGATGGATGAGGTAAGGAAGGCGATGCGGATTGACTATTTCAATGATGCAGAGCTCATACGCCAACAGGCTGAGCGATTTGCAAAATAAATTAATCCCCGCCACTGGCGGGGATTAATTATTTTAGTAAGTCGGGGCGGAGGCGGCGGGTACGCTCCATTGCCTGATCGAGTTCCCACTCGCGGATCTTGGCCTCATTGCCGCTGAGGAGGATGTCGGGCACCTTCCAGCCCTTGTAGTCGGCAGGACGGGTATAGATGGGGGCTGCGAGGATGTCGTCCTGGAAACAGTCGGAGAGGGCACTCTGCTCGTCGCCGATGACACCGGGCACAACACGGACGATGGCGTCGGCTATCATCGCTGCAACGAGTTCACCACCTGTGAGCACGAAGTCTCCGATAGATATCTCTTTAGTGATAAGATGGTCGCGAACACGTTGGTCGATGCCTTTATAGTGACCAGCGAGGATAATCAGGTTACCTTTAAGTGAGAGTTCGTTGGCCATATGTTGGTCGAAACGATCCCCATCTGGTGAAGTAAAGATCACCTCATCGTAATCGCGCTCGGCTTTTAGGGTAGTGATACAACGGTCGATAGGTTCACACTGCATCACCATTCCGGCAC
Source organism: uncultured Prevotellaceae bacterium (assembly GCA_902776935.1). Classification (GTDB taxonomy): domain Bacteria; phylum Bacteroidota; class Bacteroidia; order Bacteroidales; family Bacteroidaceae; genus Prevotella. Next base: position 19,058 of record CACYRS010000012.1, read on the forward strand.
TTCCGCCATAGGGGTAATCGTCAACACGGCGCCATTTGTCGAGGGTGTAGTCACGGAGGTTGTGCAGACGGATCTCTGCCAGTCCCTTCTTCTCTGCCCGAGCCAGTATGCTCTCGTGGACAAAACCCTCAAGCATCTCGGGTAACACTGATATAATGTCAATTCTCATATATTCTTTTTTAAAAACTTCCTCATTTCATCCAACTTGCGTTCGCCCATCTCTCGGCCGATATTATAGACCCGCATCATCTCATCAGGGTCGTGGGAGATATGGCCGATGGGCAGTTTGGCGTCGGGACGGATGACAAGACAGCGCCCTTCGCGTTCGGCCTCACGTACATATTCCAGTTGGCGGTTATACATCAGATGACGCTTGTCGAGAGCTTCAATCATATTAGGGTATTTCCGCAGGGCGATGCGCATAAGAGGCATCAGACGGTTGTGCTCCTTGACATATCCCTCGGGTTGGGTTAGGATGACGATATTACGATCATATCCGATGTGCTCGAAGAACTCCAGGGGGATAGAGTCGGCCACACCTCCGTCGAGCACCTTCTTACCTTCGAGCTCTATCACCTTCGAGGCCAGAGGCATTGAGGCTGAGGCCCGGATCCAGTCGTAGGTGAGATGTCCGCTCTTGTCGAGCCGCTTATATACGGCCTTGCCCGTCTCTACGTCAGTACATACGGCATAAAACGCCATCGGGTTTGCCTCGAAGGCCTTATCGTCGAAGATGTCGTATCGTGTGGGGATGATGTGATATCCGAACCTCGCGTTATACAGATCACCTGTCTTCCACCACGACTGCCAGCTGCAGTACCGTTTGTCACGCGCGAACCTTATATTATACCTTATAGCCCGACAGGGCTGTCTCGACTTGTAGTTGCACCCGAAAGCAGCACCCGCCGACACTCCCACCATACCGTCGAACCCGATGCCTGACTCCATCATGACGTCGAGTATTCCTGCTGTGAAGAGACCGCGCATTGCTCCGCCCTCAAGTACAAGTCCTTTTTTCATCTTCTCAATTAATGAGTGCAAAAGTACAAAAAATAATCTGAAATGTTTGATAGATTCGAAAAATATTTGTAATTTTGCAGAATATATATAAAACTATAACTTATTAGGAGATATGAAACAGACAATTCTGGTAACAGGTGGTACAGGCTTTATCGGCAGCCATACTACAGTAGAGCTTCAGGAAGCAGGTTATGAGGTAGTGATTATTGACAACCTCTCAAATTCAAACGCAAATGTCGTTGACGGCATTGAGAAGATTACGGGCATCCGTCCTGCCTTCGAGAAAGTTGACTGTTGCGATATGGAGGCTCTTGAAGGAGTATTCAAGAAGTATCCGAAGATTGAGGGAATCATCCATTTCGCTGCATCAAAGGCTGTGGGCGAGAGTGTGGAGAAGCCTCTGCTCTATTATCGTAATAATCTGACCAGCCTGATCAATCTGCTGGAGCTGATGCCGAAGTACGACGTGAAGGGTATCATCTTCTCTTCAAGCTGTACTGTTTACGGTCAGCCTACACAGGAGAATCTCCCTGTTACCGAGAATGCTCCTATCCAGAAGGCAATGTCGCCTTACGGCAACACAAAGCAGATCAACGAGGAGATCATTCAGGACTATATCCACTCAGGTGCTCCTATCAAGTCGATCATCCTGAGATACTTCAATCCTATCGGTGCCCATCCTACAGCACTCATCGGTGAGTTGCCTAACGGTGTGCCCATGAACCTTATTCCTTTCGTGACTCAGACGGCGATGGGTATTCGCGAGCAGCTGAAGATCTTCGGCAACGACTACAACACACCGGACAAGACATGTATCCGCGACTATATCTATGTGGTAGATCTGGCAAAGGCTCACGTGAAGGCTATGGAACGTGTGCTCGACAAGCCTGAGACAGATGCTGTGGAGGTATTCAATATCGGAACGGGTAGGGGACTTTCTACTCTTGAGGTAGTTGAAGGATTCGAGAAGGCAACAGGTGTGAAGGTTAACTGGACCTATGCTCCACGTCGCGAGGGCGATATTGAGCAGGTATGGGGTAATGTGGATAAGGCCAATAAGGTGTTAGGCTGGAAGGCTGATACTCCTACAGAGGAAGTGCTGAAGAGCGCTTGGGAATGGCAGAAGAAACTTCGCGAAAACGGAATACAGTAATAAATAATAATCCCGCTCAAGTGAGCGGGATTATTGTTTTGAAGGTGCCTTTGGCATCGAAACAATTGAGGTCTACGGGCTGGTGGAAGAGACCGAAAAGTGAAGACCCGGAACCGGACATAGCTGCATAAGTAGCGCCTAGTTCGTAGAGTTTATCTTTTATGGCTCCTATCTCAGGATGAAGGGTGAAGACGCTCTTTTCAAAATCGTTAGTGAGCAGGCCCCTCCATTTCTCTACCGGCTGCATCACTATATCCCGGCAGCAAACCTCTGGATGTTGTGGAGTGATGAGCGAGAATGCCTCCTTTGTTGGTACAGGGATATCTGGGCGCACAACAGCAAGATACCATCCGCTGAGACTCAGATTTAATGGTTCAAGTTTCTCTCCAATACCTTCTGCAAAACAAGGCTCGTTGAGAATGAAGAACGGGCAGTCAGCACCAAGACGTGCGGCATAGTCGATCATCTGTTGGTTGGTGAGCCCGAGACCGAACATATCGTTGAGCAGAGTTATCATAAATCCGCAATCGCTCGAGCCTCCGCCCATTCCGGCTTGAGTGGGTATACCTTTATAAAGATGTGCGTGTATACGGGGTAGGTCGGGGAAGTATTCCTTCAGGAGCTTATAGGCCCTTACCACAAGGTTGCGCTGTTCATCGCCGTCGATGTGGATATTGGTAACCTTAAGGTCGCAGTCGACATCGGAGGGGAAGTCCTTATGCATCTCGAACACCTCGAGTGCGTCACATATCTGAACAGGGTAGAAGACAGTCTCGAGGTTGTGATAACCGTCGGGTCTCTTTTCTACTACGTTGAGCCCAAGGTTGATTTTTGCTATCGGAAATGTTATCATGCTGCAAAATTACTAAAAATAATTCTAAATAAAAGATATTTTTATCTTGTTTTTGGATGTAGTTCATTAACTTTGCAACAAATTTGTGTTTATTAAAAAGTAAAAGTATGAAAAAGAATGTATTTTTGTTTGCTATGGCAGCTGCTCTGATGATGACCAGCTGTGCAAGTAAGAAAGAGTTGCAGAACTGTCAGACAGAGAATAAGTCGCTCACGGAGAAATTGCAGGATGCACGTGAGGATCTCGCCTCAAAGAATGCACGTATCGCAAGCCTTGAGGAACAGCAGAGGGGTATGCAGCAGATGCTTAAGGCTGCAGAAGATAAGTATGCCAAGTTGCAGGAGTCGCTCGACAAGAGTCTGACCAATGCATCACAGAATAATGTATCTATCGATAAACTCGTGGATCAGATCAATGAGTCGAACCAGTATATCCGTCATCTCGTAGAGGTGAAGTCAAAGAGCGACTCTCTGAATCTGGTTCTAACTAACAACCTTACCCGTTCGCTTTCTAAGGAGGAACTGAAGGAGGTTGACGTTCAGGTACTCAAAGGTGTTGTATATATTTCTTTGGCAGACAATATGCTCTATAAGAGTGGTTCTTACGAAATCAATGCCCGTGCTGCAGAGACTCTCTCAAAGATTGCAAAGATTATCAAGGACTATAAGGATTACGACGTGCTGATTGAGGGTAATACCGACAATGTGCCCATAAAGAAACAGAACATCCGTAACAACTGGGACCTATCTACACTTCGTGCATCAAGTGTTGTTCAGGCTCTGCAGAACGATTATGGTGTAGATCCTAAGCGTCTGACAGCAGGTGGTCGTGGTGAGTATAATCCTATTGCCAGCAACGACACAGAGGTAGGCAAACAGCGTAACCGTCGTACACAGATCATCATCACTCCTAAACTCGACGAGTTTATGGATCTTATCGGTCAGGCTCCTGATAGCGAGAAATAATTCGATGGCAGAACAAGAAAACAACAGCCGTAGACGAAGCCGCAGGCCACAGCCTGTGGATAACACATACGGACATCTTCAGCCACAGGCTCTCGATGTGGAGAAGGCTGTGCTGGGAGCTCTGATGATAGATAAGGATGCTTATGCTATTGTCTGTGAGATGCTCTATCCAGAGAGTTTCTATGAGCCTCGTAACCAGATGGTGTATGCTGCAATAAGAGACCTTTCGATGGCAGAGAAGCCTGTGGATATGCTTACCGTTGCAGACCGTTTGGCAAAAGAGGGACATCTCGAGGAGGTTGGCGGTCCGGCATACATCATGGAACTGACGTCGAGAGTTGCTTCGTCGGCAAACATTGAGTATCATGCCAACATCATTGCTCAGAAATTCCTTGCACGTCAGCTGATATCATTCGCGAGTGTCGTCGAGACAAAGGCATTTGATGAGACAACAGATATCGAGGACGTGATGCAGGAGGCGGAGAACTCCCTCTTTGAGTTGAGTCAGAGGAACATGAAGAAAGATTATACTCATGTGAATCCTGTTATCAAACAGGCACTTGATGTAATCTCTAAGGCTGCACAGAACACAGACGGACTGACAGGTGTTCCTACAGGTTATCATAAGCTCGACGACATTACATCTGGATGGCAGGCATCCGACCTTGTTATTATAGCTGGTCGTCCGGCTATGGGTAAGACCTCTTTCGCACTGTCTATGGCAAAGAATATCGCTGCAGACTATAATGTCCCGATGGCGTTCTTTTCGCTTGAAATGTCGAACGTGCAGCTCGTAAACCGACTGATATCGAATGTCTGTGAGATTCAGGGTTCTAAGATTCTTAACGGTCAGCTGCATCAGGACGAGTGGGAGAGACTCGACAAACGAATCAATGGACTTATGGATGCACCGTTGTATATTGACGATACTCCAGGTCTGTCGGTCTTTGAACTTCGTACTAAAGCCCGTAGGCTGGTTCGTGAACATGGGGTGAAGATAATAATGATTGACTATCTTCAGCTGATGAATGCCAATGGAATGCGATTCAGCAGTCGTCAGGAAGAGGTGTCAACGATATCCCGTTCGCTGAAGGGTCTTGCTAAGGAACTCGATGTGCCCATCCTTGCCCTGAGTCAGTTGAATCGTGGTGTTGAGAGTCGTGAGGGCCTGGAAGGAAAACGTCCTCAGCTCTCTGACCTCCGTGAGTCGGGAGCTATTGAGCAGGATGCCGATATGGTACTTTTTGTTCATCGTCCTGAGTATTATCATATCTATCAGGATGATAATGGCAGAGACCTTCATGGTATGGCGCAGATCATTATAGCCAAGCATCGTAAGGGTGCTACAGGAGATGTGCTTCTTACTTTCCGAGGAGAATACACCCGTTTTGAGAATCCTGACGAGGGACTACTCAAACCCGTCGATTCAGGAGGTGAGATAGTGGGCTCGAGGATTAACGGAAACAATCAGCCGCCAGCCGACAATGGATATGATCCATTCGCTAATATCCAGGCTCCACCATCAGGTGATGGTCCGTTACCCTTCTAAGAAATATAAATAGGTTGCTGATTAGCAACCTATTTATATTTCTGTATTAATCCTTCAGCCTGAGGGTCGCCTAAGTCTTTGGCTTTCTGAAGATTGGGAATACCGTTCTTCTTGTCGCCCTTCAGACATTGTGCAAGACCCTTGAAGAGATATCCGTCGCTGCCCTGAGGTTCAATAGAGATACACTCTTCTGCTGTTGAGATAGCCTCATCATACTGACCTACACGAATATGCAGTGATGCTTTCTCTGCATGATAGAGTGTCTCCTTGGGCTCCATCGTTACGGCTTTAGTGAGGTCGTTGAGTGCCTGTTGGTAAAGACGTCCTTCTATCTCAGCCTGACTGCGGATATAATAGAATCGGGCATTGACCTGTGTAGCCATCAGTTGTTCGTAGTCGTTGAGGTCGTTGACGGCATCACGATATTTCCTTGCATCGATACGGGCATTGGCTCTTGCCCAGAGATATGGGGCTGCCTGTTTAAGATAGGGTTTGTTGAATGTGGCCATCGTGCTATCTAAAAGAGCCAGCATCGCTGCAGTGTCTTTCTGCATCTCCCTGCATCGGGCTGCAGCATACCACATTTCTGCCTTATCCATATTGGTCTTCGTCAACTCAGTGAAGACGGTATAAGCATCATTGTATTTCTTTTGTGCGAAAAGGATGTTACCCTCCACTTGACGGTAGGCTGGCTGAAGGTTGATGCTGTTAGCTTCACGTATCAGAGCCAGAGCCTTGTCGAGACTCCATTTCTCATAGCTCTTGTCTTCCTGGAATATTTCCTTCTGATAAATCATTCTTGCGTAGTTGAAGAGTACATCATCTTTGTTTGAGGCAACCTTCAGTGCCTGTTCCATATCGCTCTCTGCCTTTGCGAAATCACCGGCAGCAGTTGATAACTGGGCACGGTAGATAAATCCGTCGGGAGCATTGGGGAACTTCTGGATAAAGTCGTTAACCAGGGCTACGTATGTGACAGAATCTGTCTGAGAGCTGGCCATATAGATATAAAGATTTGCCTCGGAGAGTGTTGCAGGCAGGTCTTTCTTTATTAGTGTCATCTTCAGAGTAGGATCATTTATGCTGAGACCTGATATCTTAAGAGAGTCGGCAAAGAGTGCACTTACGGCATAGCTCAGGGAGTCTTTCGAAGAGGCTGGTTGTTGCATGAGACCTAAGGCCTCTCCAACTTCGTTAAGAAGGGGACAGCTGACGGCATTCTCTGGAGTCTGCATCGCTACTGTATAGTATGCGTATTTACCCTGGAATGTTTCCGCCTTACGGATATGACCACTCTTGAGATTCTTTGTGTCACGGAAGGGCAGAAGCCATGTGTTGCTGCCTACAGGCGAGATGTTGCTTGCTACTGTCAGTGGTTGACTCTTTGATGCATTCACACGGAACTTAACGATATCATACATATCATTTGCTCCTAAGATGCAGTCTACTGTCATCTCCTTTCCTGAGGCGTCGATGACAACAGCTCTTGACGCCCCCTTGAAAGGCGAGAAATTACTTATCGCTTCACCGTTTGTCCCAATGAAGAATCCGTTGGTGCTACCGATAAGAGATCCGTCTTTAGAGAATGTCTTAACGGTAAAAACGGATTTTGATGCTTTCTTTACCCATGATGGCTGGGCATATAATGGTAGAAAAGAAAAAAAGAATAGAAGTAAAACTCCAATTACCCTCCTTTGTACCTTATTAAAATTTTCTGTTCTCATATATTTTTTACCTTTTTACTCTTTTAGCTTTAAAAGTTCTTTTGCGTTCTGGATGGCAGCATCTGAAACATCGCTTCCACTTAACATTTGGGCTATCTCACGGATTCGTTCATCGGGTGAGAGCATAGTCATGCTTGTTGTTGTGCCTTGAGCAGTCTCTTCCTTTGACACTTTATAATGTGTGGAGCCTAAGGCTGCAATCTGTGGCAGATGGGTGATGCTGATAACCTGTCGCTCATTATTTCCCATCTCCTGCATGATCTCTGCCATCTTCTCGGCTATCTTACCACTGACACCTGTATCTATCTCGTCGAAGATGATCGTTGGCAGTTTTACGGCTCCACTGATCATTGCTTTAAGAGAGAGCATTACTCGTGCTATCTCACCACCTGAGGCAACTTGTGATACAGGCTGTAGTTGGGTAGAGGTATTGGCGCTGAAGAGGAAAGCAATTTTGTCTTGTCCGTAATTGCCCGGATGCTCTTTAGTCACATCGATGGTGAATCGTACATTTGGCATTCCCAACGGCACGAGTCTGTTCTGCATGTCTTTTTCTATTAGTTGGGCTGCCTTCGTACGTAACTTAGTAAGGATATCTGCTTTTTTCTCGACATCAGTCTTAAGCTTAGCTACTGCTTCCTGTTGTGCCTCAAGGGCTTCGTCGCTGTTCTCTATGTTATTCAACTTCTCCTTCAGGTCTTCGCGGATTGTAATAAGCTCTTCGATGGTCTCTGTTTTGTATTTCTTCAGCAGACTATAGAGTTTGTCGAGGCGATTGTTGACGCTATCCAATTCCGAGGGGTCGAAGTAGATGTTCTCAAGATGGTCGCTTATCTCTGCAGCGATATCCTTCAGTTCGATATATGCCGAGTCCATGCGTTCTGACAATTCCTGGGCATCAGGAAACACCTTGCTGATTCCGTTCATGGCAGATATCGATGAACGCAAAGCCCTGATGATACCATTCTCTTCACCCTGAAAGGCGTTATCGGTTTCATAAAGAGCACTCTTGATGTCCTCAGAGTGGGTCATTGTGTCGCTTTTCTGCTCAAGCTCCTCAAGTTCGCCTTCATGAAGGTTGGCTGATGACAGTTCATCATATTGGAACTGCAGGAAATCTACATTCTGACGATTACGTTCTATGTCCTCGCGAAGCTGCGATAATTCTTGTTCAGCCTTACGATACTCAGAGAATGTCTGACGATAGGTATCTAATTCTTTAGAGTCATTGGCAAGGATATCAACCACGTTAAGTTGGAAATCCTGTTTGTTGAGCAACAGGTTCTGATGCTGTGAGTGGATATCCATAAGTCTGTCACCGAGTTCCTTAAGCATCGACAGCTGAACAGGTGTATCGTTGATAAAGGCACGACTCTTACCGGCTGCTGTCAGTTCACGTCTGATGATACAGTCATCGATATCATATTCTATATCGTTCTCAGCAAAGAACGCCTCCATATCGTATCTGCTGAGGTCGAAATGAGCCTCGATGACGCATTTGTCGGTTCCTTGTTTTATTGTCTTGGAATCGGCACGTTGTCCCAACAACAGTCCGATGGCTCCAAGGATGATACTCTTTCCTGCTCCCGTCTCTCCAGTGATAACTGAGAATCCAGGATGTAGTTCGATGTCAAGAGTATCGATAAGTGTGAAGTTCTTAATGTACAGGTGTTTCAGCATGACTGATGTTTTTATTGTTTTATTTTATCCCAGACATTCGCTTGTGATGCGTTGAGGCTCATCAGGAGTTCATAGAGCGACTCTTTTTCCTTCTGTGTACCTTTCCCCTTGTAGATATTTGCTATCTCGTCTTTCTTATAGTCGAGCCATATCTGAGTCAGAAGACTAAGCGGCTTGTTGTCATGAGTTTTTTTCAGATTCTCTTGAATGGTTGCAGAAATTTCCGTTCTTCCTCGCTCTGAGTTATTTGCCATCTCGTCGAGACCTTTACGATAATAGTCATATTGCAACTGTCTGAAAGGTTTCATGGCTTCATCGAGATAGTCGTTGATGATAGCAAAGCGGTTTCTCGAGTCTTCAAACGACTTCCACCCGGGGAATCCAAGACTCTGGGCGTTGTTCACCAGATACATGCAGCGTTGCAGCACGTCGCTACCACCCATAGGAGAGAAACTGTCCAGATTGAGTCCGATGATGAGATATGCGTAATATGCGATGAGGGCCGTAAGTTGGTTGTCTATCGTCTCGTCATTATAGTTCAACTGGTCAAACTCTGCAAAGGTGAAATTGAAATCATTATCCTTATTATTATATAAAGTAGTGGTGTATGCAGAGTTATATACCGGTCTGTTTGCCTGGATCATCGCAGTGCACTCAAACTGATTCTCATTGCGCACATACTTCGTTACGGTGAGATTCAGATTACACTGTATCCGTTCATTCTTCTGAAACTGAAGGTCGGTCCACTGCCGTTCATTCACAAACTGTTCCAGTGTGTTCTGAAGATTCTCAAAGACAGCAGCGTCAGTACCCTGAATCTGGCTGTGGTTTATTGTTATCTTCATCTGCAGCTCCTGGGCAAAGGCACAGAGCATCACACACTGACAACAGAAAAGAATGGCGAGTCTCCTCATCGGTTATTTCTGGAATGTAGCAAGACGGATGCGGGTGAGGACCTGTTTGGTGTTATATGTGAAATCGCCACCAAGGATCCATCCGTAATAGCCGGGATCCCTCTGAAGAGCGTCGACCACAGGCATACCTTTATATTTGCCGAAGTTGAATGTCTCAATCATCTTGGGCTTTCCTTCAGCATCGAGTACGGGTTGTCCTTGGGCGTCTTTCATCTCTGCCCATACGATTCTACCTGCGAAGTCCACATTCTTGTTCATCTTAGAGAACTCATGCAGGAAGTCCATATTGTTCTCCAGCACCTTTTCCGGTTCATCGGGATTGGCACCAGGAGCGTATTTGTCGAGTTCTCCCATGAGAACACGGTATGTAGCTTCTGTATCCTGATCAGCACGGTGGGCCTCGAAGTCTTCCTCCATCTTCCTGCCGCAATAGAACTTATATGCGCTTGCGAGGTTACGACGTTCCATCTTACGGAAGATATTCATAGCGTCGATCATACGACATTTGGAGAAGTCGAAGTCGATGCCGGCACGAAGAAACTCCTCTGCCAAAAGAGGAATATCGTAGCCGTTGGAGTTGAATCCGGCAAAGTCACAATCAGTGAATATCTCCGCCAGTTTCGCTGCGAGTTCCTTGAATGTAGGCTTGTCCTTTACATCCTCATCGCTGACACCTGTTAGCTGGGTTATGAATGGTGGGATGGGCTCTTCCGGATTGATGAGTTTGTTGTCACGTTCTTCACTGCCATTAGGATTAACCTTGATGTATGATATCTGGATAATACGGGCCTTTGCAAGATCAAGGCCGGTTGTCTCCAAATCGAAGACAACCAGCGGCTTTGTTAAGTTGAGTTTCATCGCTTAATCGTTAATTAACATTGGCATCATCAGCATCAGCACATCCTGGTTCTCTGGCTGCTCTGAAGGTAAAACAAGTCCTGCACGACTTGGGTCTGCCAGTTTGATGATTACCTCAGGACAGTCGAAGTTAGAAAGGATCTCGATGAAAGAAGAACCCTTGAAACCGATGCTCATAGGCTGTCCGTTATAATCGCAAGACATACGTTCTGTAGCTGTCTTTGAGAAATCGTAGTCCTCTGCATCGAGCTGCAGAACAGAGCCTTCTACGTGGAATCTGATAAGGTTGCTTGAGTTATTTGCAAAAGGCTGAACACGACGCAGTGCAGCAAGCAGTCCTAGACGGTCTATCTGTAACTCGTTATTGTTGTTTTGTGGAATAACAGAGTTATAGTTTGGATAACGACCCTCGATAAGACGGCATTGGATAGTTCCATCGCCATAGTTGATCTCTGCATTACGCTCGTCGAAGCGGATGAGTACATCGCCACCATCCTTGCCCAGCATGTTACGAAGCAGGTTGGCTGGTTTCTTTGGAAGGATGAATGATGCAGGAGTATCGCTCTTTACTGAGAAGATCTTATTACGGACGAGCTTGTGACCATCACTTGCCACAACGGCAAGACAATCAGGAGTGAGGTCGAAGTAGATACCGTTCATAACGGGGCGCAGCTCGTCTTGTGCTGTTGCGAAGACACTTCTGTTGATATTCTCTGTCAGAATGGCATTGGGGATATAGATAGTGTTTGCAGAATCGCTTACGGCTTGTGGTATAGGATATTCGTCAGCATTCTCGATAGGCAGAGAGAAGAGACCGTTCTGATAGGATATCTTCACAATGCTCTGTTCGAAGTTGACATCGAAGGTGATAGGCTGCTCGGAGAATCCCTTGACAGCTTCGAGCAGATCGTGGTTGCCGATAGCAAAACGACCGTCACCATCACTCTCTGTCAGCATTACAGTGGTACGCATGGTGTTCTCGCTGTCGGATGCTGTCAGGTTCAGGTCTTGTCCCTGAATGTCAAATACGAAGTCGCCCAGGATGGGAAGGGCATTTTTGCTGTTAATTACTTTAGAGAGTGCAGAGAGTTTGCTGCTCAGTGCTGAACTAGATAACGTAAATCTCATAGTTATGTTGCTTTTTGTTTTTAATTACCTTATTAATTATTGAGGACAAAATTACAAAAAAACATTGTTATCAGCAAAAAAATCGGAAGGAAATTGTTTATTTCAAACTTTTTTTAGTAATTTCGCCACCTGAAAACAGAAAAAGCAACAAAATAAAACGTTTTTATCAATGGAATTAACAGGTAGAATAATTGCAGTAATGGAGCCACGTGGTGGTGTATCAGCCCGTACGGGTAACTCTTGGATGACTCAGGAATATGTTATTGAGGTTCCTGGCCAGTATCCCAAGCGCTGTGTGTTTAACATCTTTGGAGAGGATCGCATCAAACAGTTCAATATCCAGATGAACGAGGATATCACTATTCAGTTTGATATCGATGCACGTGAGTATAACGGACGTTGGTTTAATGATATTCGTGCATACAATGTTGTTCGTGGTCAGGCTGCCCCAATGGCAGGTGCTCCAGTGGCAAGTCCTTTCCCGCCACAGCAGACAGCAGCTGCAGCTCCATTTCCTCCTGCTCAGGAGCCTGCATCTGAAGGCAGTGCCGACGATCTGCCATTCTAAGTCCTTATCTCATATAGGGATTATATCTTATTTCGTCACCAATAATTGTCTCGGGCCCGTGTCCGGGACAAATTTTTGTGTCTGAAGGAAGCTTTGCCAATACATTCTGCAGTGAGTTCATCATGTCTGTGTAAGAGCCCTTCTCGAAATCTGTCCTTCCGATACTCATACGGAACAGAGTATCGCCACTGAATGCCACATTCTCTTCTTCACAGTAGAATACTACTCCTCCCGGGGTGTGACCTGGGGTGTGGAGTGTCTTTAGTGAGTGATTGCCGAAGGTGATGGTATCCTTGTCTGAAAGGAGTTTGCCTACAGGTGGTACTTCCAAGGGAAGGCTAACTCCCAGGAAATCTTTCGTCTGGCTTATCATGGTGTCCAGAAGGTATTTGTCTTCTGAGTGTATCTCAGGCATCAGGCCGTATTTCCTGTATATCATACCATTTCCCATGCAGTGGTCGAAATGTCCGTGTGTACAGAGGAGTTGAGTAGGCTTGAGTCCTTCAGAGGCGATGTAGTTGAAGATTGCAGTGGCCTCTTCGTCGTAAAGGGCTCCGCAGTCGATTATTACCGCTTCTTTGCTCTCATCGCTTGCTACATAGCAGTTCTCTGATAGCATGTTGCATGTGAATCGCTTGATTTTCAGCATATTTACACTATAATGGTAGATAAATGACGTATTTCTGTTCCTTATACCATTCTTCCTCGAAGAAGGTGTGGATGTCTGTGAGTTCTACGATATTTCGGAATGGATGTGTCTCTGCCTGAAGATCGCCACCCTTTAGACAGAGTAGGCCGTTTGGTAAGGCATTTCGCTGTTCTTTGGCAATATTCTTCTTAACGATTTTTACTAGGTCGGGCAAGGGCATTACTGCACGACTGACGATAAAATCGTATTTCCCCTTTTCCTCTTCTCCACGAAGATGTTCCGGATGACAGTTCTTAAGTCCGATAGCATTACATACCTCCTGTGCTACTCGTATCTTCTTACCAGTTCCGTCAATAAGTTTGAATTCTGTCTGAGGGAAAAGAATCGCCAGTGGGATGCCGGGAAAACCTCCACCTGTTCCAAAGTCAAGAACTTTGGTGCCAGGTCTGAAGTTGATGCATTTCGCAATGGCCAGAGAGTGAAGCACATGATGTTCATAGAGGTTGTCGATGTCTTTCCTGGAGATGACGTTTATCTTTGTATTCCAGTCGCGATACAGTGCATCGAGAGCCTCAAACTGCTTGGCCTGCTCTTCTGTGATCTGTGGGAAATATTTTCTGATGATATCTGTCATTGCTGATATTCTTTTTTAAGGATCTTTTTTAGGGCACTGAGAGCGACAGTCAGTTCTATACTGCCTTTGTCGTATGATGCAATCTCGCGAGGATTGTAAATAAACGTGATTGTCTCGTCGTTGAGGATAAAATTCTTAGAGGGGAATATCTTCATCTTCAACAGGTATCCTTTGTTTTTGAGTTCCCCCAAGCTGCCAACTCCCACTTTCTCTTCCAGTGACTGGAGGAGGATAGGGGTGAGAGCCGTTTCGTATCCTTCAACGAAGATGTCGTTGAGTGTCAATTCCTTTCCTGTAATATTGTCAAAAAGAATCGTTTCTTGCAGATTCACTCCGTGGGCCCCTCCTTCGTAATAGTCAATAGTAGCGATATACGCTGTGGTGCCCTTGCCGCCTTTCTGCGTCTGACTAGTGATCACGTAATGGTATTCGTACCAGGAGCGTTTAGTAGAATCCAAACGGTCCTGATTGTACAAAGGCTGGAAATTCTGTCTGTATGACTCAGTGTAATTATTTGCAAATGAGTCTATTGCCTGCTTCATCGTGAGGTCATGCATGTTGAGCAGACGTTTCTGGATTGTTTCGTTGATGACACTTGCCTTATGGCCGTTCTGCTCTGTTGCATAGGCTAATTTTAGAAGAACGGAACATGTGGGAGAGTTGTCGTCGTTCGCCAGTTTTACTACTTTGTCTGCACTGACTTCGTCAAAGAGAATAGTGTTCTCGTCAACTGACTCACAACCGGTCATCAGCAGCGCAAATAACCCCATAAACGTGATTTTCTTTATCATAAGTCTACTTTTTTGCTAAAATATCATGCAAAAATACACTAAAATCGTGAAATAGGCAAATAAATCGCAAAAAAGTTGTAATTTTGCACCCAAATTTCGGATATAATGAATAGTTACAAGCTGAAAGCGGCTCTATTTGATCTCGACGGGGTGGTGTTTGACACAGAACCTCAGTATACTGTGTTCTGGGGTGGCCAGTGCAGATTATACCATCCTGAGCATCCCGGACTGGAGCACGAGATTAAGGGACAGACGCTGACACAGATATATGACCAGTGGTTCAGCGGGCCATTGGAAAAGGAACAGGCTGTCATCACTGATCGCCTGAACGAATTCGAGCATCAGATGCATTTCGATTATATCGATGGCTTCGAGGCTCTGATAGCCGACCTGCATGCTCATGGGGTGAAGACGGCTGTGGTAACAAGCAGCAATATGCCTAAGATGGAGAGTGTATATCGTCATCAACCCAATTTCAAAACCCTCTTCGATGCTATCCTCACCTCCGAGGATTTTGAATATAGTAAGCCTGACCCTGACTGTTATTTAAAGGCTGCACAACGCTTTGAAACCCAGACAGATGAGTGTATCGTGTTCGAGGATAGCATTAATGGTCTTCGCTCTGGCCGGGCAGCAAAGATGAAGGTAGTGGGTCTCACTACAACAAACCCTAAAGAGGCCATATCGGCATTGTCGGATATTCAGATTAAGGATTATCAGAACATCTCGTTTGATTCCCTGGAATCGCTTCTGACATCCCATAAATCACAAAACAAATGAATTCCCAGAATACCCCAGTTCATATTCGTTTATGGCATCACGACTTCTGGCGCATGGCTATAGCCAACCTGCTGCTTACGATGTCGGTATATATGCTTATACCAATATTGCCTTTATGGTTGGCGGATTCTGTTGAGTTAGACAATGAGCAGATAGGTATTGTGATGGGTGTCTTCGGACTCGGACTTTTCCTCTTTGGGGCGTTGACATCATATCTCGTACAACATTTCCGTCGTAATCAGGTTTGTGTATGGTCAATATTAGGCATGCTGGTATGTCTGGCATTCCTGTATTACATGGAGAAATACAACAAGACGTGCACCTATTCCATGATGCTTGTCCAACGAGTTGCTTTCGGCGCTTTCTTCGGATTGGCCCAGATGGTACTCGCAAGTACTCTTATCATCGATACCAGCGAGTCGTTCCAACGTACTGAGGCAAATCATTCAGCCTCGTGGTTTTCTCGTTTTGCCATGTCTCTTGGGCCTTTGGCTGCATTGATGATTTACCCTTTGTATGGTATCTCAGCAGTATTGTTGGCTTCAGGAGGCTGTGCTGTAATTTCTGTGATACTCATCCTACTGGTGCATTTCCCATTCAGAGCTCCTGAAGACAATGTGTCTCATTTCAGTTGCGACAGGTTCTTCCTTACCCAGGGATTTATATTGTTTATAAACCTCTTCCTGATAACACTGGCTACGGGTCTCATATTGTCGTTGGCACTATCCATACAGTTCTATTCAATGATGATGGTGGGATTCCTTATGGCCATTCTCTCGCAGAGATTCGTGTTCCGTGAGGCAGAGCTGAAGAGTGAGGTGGTGACAGGACTTGTGCTTATGGGAGTAGCGCTACTGCTGATGATTACTCGCAGTCAGGCGATAGTAGGCTTTATAGCTCCAATGTTTATTGGCCTGGGGCTTGGAATAATAGGTTCCAGATTCCTGCTTTTCCTTATTAAGCTCAGTCGCCATTGTCAGCGAGGCACCTCGCAGTCCACCTATACGCTGGGCTGGGAGAGTGGCATCGCATTTGGAATAGGTATCGGATATGTTCTGTGCAACAGGGATCATATGTCGACTCTTGAGTGTTCACTTGGTCTTATTATAGCATCGCTGTTGTTGTATCAGTATACTCATCAGTGGTTCTTGAAACATAAAAACAGATAAGGTATGAAGATAGGAGATAAGGTTAGATTCCTCAGTGAGGTGGGAGGCGGACGTGTTTCCGGCTTTCAGGGAAAGAATATCGTTCTCGTAGAGGATGAGGACGGATTCGATGTGCCTATGAAGATCAGTGAGGTGGTTGTCGTTGGCGACGAGAGTTATGAGACCACCCGCATGGTAGAGGCAAAGCAACGTGGCTCCCAACAGCCGAATGTCTCAAGGGAAGAGGTCGAGACGGAGCCTGCCGATCGTCCTGTCACCTTCCGTGCAAAGCCAGAAGAGCGCAAGGGGGGTGATAAGCTCAGCGCATTCCTCGCCTTTGTGCCGATGGACGTAAAGGAACTCTCCCAGACCCGCTTTGAGTCGTATTTCGTCAATGACTCCAACTACTATATGCGCTATGTCTACATGGTGGCCGAGAACAACTCCTGGCAGGTACGTTCCATGGGTGAGGTAGAGCCAAACACAAAGGAGTTTATCGAGGAGTTCGGACGTGAGAACCTCAACGAGATAGAGCATGCCTGTGTGCAGATTATCGCATATAAGAAGGATAAGTATTTCCTCCTGAAGCCAACGGTGAATGCTCTGGTGAACATCGACCCGGTGAAGTTCTATAAGGTCCACACCTTCCGTGAGAATGATTTCTTCGAACAGCCAGCACTCATCTATACCATCATAGAGAATGATGTGCAGAAAGTAAGATTATAAACGTCATAAGACTAAAACCATAGATTATGAAGTACGGATTTATCAATGTAGCAGCAGCAGTACCTGCAATAAAGGTAGCTGACATCGATTACAATGTGATGCAGATAGAGAGCCTTATGGCTCAGGCTGAGGGTAAGGGAGTGGAGATACTCGTTACTCCTGAACTGTGCATCACGGGTTATAGTTGCCAGGATCTGTTCAGAGAGCAGTTGCTGTTGGATAAGTCAGAAGAGGGTATCCTCCAGCTTCTCGACTTCACCCGCAAACTCGATACCATCCTTATCGTCGGAGCACCTGTACTGGTAAACAGCCTGCTCTACAATTGTGCAGTGGTTATCCAACGAGGACAGATACTTGGTGTGGTACCTAAGACTTATCTCCCCAACTACGGAGAGTTCTATGAGAAACGCTGGTTTGCCTCCGCCCAGGATCTTAATCCTACAGATATCTATCTTGCAGGCAGTCCTGTTCATGTCAGTTCAGAACCGATACTATTTACCACAGGCGATGGTGTGAAGTTTGGTGTTGAGATATGCGAGGATGTATGGGCTCCCATTCCTCCAAGCAATAATCTCGCCCTTGCCGGTGCCGACATCGTCTTTAATCTCTCTGCCAGCGACGAGCTTATTGGCAAGCATGACTATCTGCGTGGCTTGCTGGCTCAGCAGAGTGCACGTACCATTAGCGGATATGTATATGCCAGCTGTGGTTTCGGAGAGTCTACACAGGATGTGGTATATGGTGGTAATGCGATGATCTTCGAGAACGGAAGAATCCTTGCCGAGGGTGAGCGCTTCTCTTTCCAGCCACAGATACAGATCGGGCAGATAGACATAGAGCAACTCCGTACGGAGCGTCGTCAGAACACCACCTTCATCAATGCCCAGCGGGGTGCTCATGCATTGCATGTCCCTGCCAAGGCTGTTACCCCCAAGGAATTCGTACTTATACGTGATATCGATGCCCATCCCTTTATTCCAAAGAGCGGTGATATGCAGACCCGATGCGAGGAGATACTGAATATCCAGGTGGCAGGCCTCGCAAAACGACTCTATCATATCAATGCCCAGACGGCTGTGATAGGTATCAGCGGAGGTCTCGACTCTACCCTTGCTCTTCTCGTTACTGTCAAGGCTTTCGATAAGCTGGGACTCGACCGTAAGGGAATCATCGGAGTCACGATGCCTGGATTCGGTACTACCGACCGTACGTATAACAATGCCATCAAACTCATGCAGACTCTTGGCGTCACCATCCGTGAGATAAGCATCGCCAAGGCCGTCACCCAGCATTTCGAGGATATCGGCCATGACATGAAACAGCACGATATCACCTACGAGAACTCTCAGGCTCGTGAGCGCACTCAGATTCTTATGGATGTGGCTAATCAGGTGAATGGTATCGTGGTAGGTACAGGCGACCTCTCAGAGCTTGCTCTTGGATGGGCTACGTATAATGGCGACCACATGTCGATGTATGGTGTCAATGCCGGAGTGCCAAAGACACTCATTAGATATCTCGTTAGTTACGTTGCAGGAGAGATGGCTACAGATACATTGCTCGACATCGTTGATACTCCTATCTCTCCAGAGCTTATTCCTGCTGACGAACAGGGACGTATCAAACAGAAGACAGAGGATCTCGTGGGCCCGTACGAGTTGCATGATTTCTTCATCTACTATTTCCTGCGTTATGGCTTCGGACCGGCCAAGATCTACATCATGGCTCAGAAGGCGTTCGCGGATGCATACGATGACGAGACGATAAAGAAGTGGCTCAAGACGTTCTGTCGCCGTTTCTTCACCCAGCAGTTCAAACGCTCATGTCTGCCTGATGGACCAAAGGTGGGTTCCGTAAGTCTCTCGCCCCGTGGCGACTGGCGCATGCCGAGCGATGCTTCCTACGCCCTCTGGATAAGCGAATGTGATAAACTATAAAAAATAATGAGTTAGCTGAATGCTAACTCATTTTTATTCTCATGGAGAGTGATATGGATCGTGGCTCCTGGTTGCAGGTCGCCATTCACTATAAGGTCACTGATACCATCCTCGATATAATTCTGTATGGCACGCTTCAACGGACGGGCACCAAACTGAACGTCGTAGCCCTTCGTGGCAACAAACTCCTTTGCCTCCTCAGAGAGGTCGATGCTATAGCCTATCTGCCCGATGCGCTTATAGAGGCCTCTGAGCTCGATGTCGATAATCTGTTTGATGGCCTCAAGGTCGAGCTGGTCGAAGGTGATGATCTCATCGAGACGGTTAAGGAACTCTGGCGAGAACTGTTTCGACAGCGCTTTCTGCACGATGCTGCGTGCATGCTCCTTATCCTGTTCGTTGAGTGCAAGGCCCGTTCCTGATGTTGAGTTGAAGCCAACGCCTCTTCCGAAATCCTTCAGCTGACGTGTTCCTGCGTTCGATGTCATGATAATCACCGTATTACGGAAGTCCACGAAGCGTCCGTTACCATCGGTAAGACGTCCCTCGTCTAATACCTGCAACAGGAGGTTGAACACATTCGGATGAGCCTTCTCTATCTCATCGAGCAGCACGATAGAGTAGGGGTGACGGCGTACACGCTCTGTCAACTGTCCTCCCTCCTCGTAACCTACATATCCCGGAGGCGCTCCGATGAGTCGCGATGTATTGAAACTCTCTGTATATTCGCTCATGTCGACACGTATCAGCGCATCGCTGCTACCAAACATAAACTCCGCCAGTTTCTTTGCGAGATATGTCTTTCCCACACCCGTAGGACCTAAGAACATAAACACTCCTATAGGATGATTCGGCTCCTTCAGGCCTACACGGTTTCTCTGGATGGCACGTACCATCTTGTCGATAGCCTTGTCCTGACCTATCACAGAACCCTTCAGCTCCTGCGACATACCCTTCAGACGGATTCCCTCCTGTTCAGCCATACGCTGCACAGGTACTCCCGTCATCATCGATACCACATCAGCCACCTGCTCAGCATCAACCACCTGACGCTCCTCGCCTTCGCCGTTCTGCCACTTCTCATTGAGGGCCTTAAGGTCGGTCTCCAGCTTCGTCTGACGATCGCGATAGCCAGCTGCCAGCTCGAAATTCTGATCCTTAACGGCAGCATTCTTCTGATTCTTCACCTCTGCTATCTCCTTCTCTATCTCAACTATCTCTGGTGGAATCTGGGCATTGGAGAGGTGTACTCGCGATCCTGTCTCGTCGAGGGCGTCGATAGCCTTGTCAGGCATAAAACGGTCTGTGACATATCGGTCTGTCAATTTGACACATGCCACAAGTGCCTCGTCGGTATATGTCACATGATGGTGATGCTCGTAGCGGTCCTTGATGTTACGCAGTATCTGGAGTGTCTCCTCGAAAGTGGTAGGCTCTACCTGAACCTTCTGGAAACGACGCTCCAAGGCTCCGTCCTTCTCTATCGAGTTACGGTATTCGTCGAGTGTCGTGGCTCCGATGCACTGTATTGTTCCACGAGCCAATGCAGGCTTCATAATGTTGGCAGCATCCATCGAACCGGGAGTAGATCCGGCTCCTATGATAGTGTGTATCTCATCGATAAAGACTATCACGTCGGGATTAGCCTCTATCTCCTTCATCAGTGCCTTAAGACGCTCCTCAAACTGTCCGCGATACTTCGTTCCTGCCACTACTCCCGTCATGTCGAGGGTGTAGATACGCTTGCCGAAGAGCATCGGCGAGGTGCGGTGGTTAGCTATCTGCTGGGCAAGGCCCTCTACGATAGCACTCTTTCCTACACCAGGCTCACCTATAAGTATAGGATTATTCTTCTTTCTGCGACCCAGTATCTCTATCACTCTCTGTATCTCCTTCTCACGGCCTACGCATGGGTCGAGCTTTCCGTCGTAGGCAGCCTGGGTGAGGTCGGTGCCGAAGGTGTCGAGCACCGGGGTCTTCGTGTTTTCTTTCCTCTGGGCTGTGGTCGTCGCTCCTGACTTCGCCGAGTTAGAGGACTTTGCTGAAGGGTTGGTGGTATCCTCGAATTCCTCCTCGTCTTCGTCGGGAAGACCGATGCCGTTGGTGATACCGCTCGTCGTCTGAGGGGCGCGAAGTATCGTCACTGTATCTTCGTAGTTCATATCATTTAATTCTAACACTTGTTTGGCACCGTTGTTGGCTGCATCGTGGAGGATGGCCAACAGCAGGTGCTGTTCCTTAACGTTTGTCGATCTGTCCATACGTGCCTCAAGCACAGCCAACTTAAGGATATTGCTGGCTTTCTCATTGAGCACCAGCTCATGAGTGTATATCGGCATACCAAGCTCATCCTCCCTTACTCTGTTCTCGAGTTCGGTCTTTATGTTCTGAAGATTAAGGTTCAGACGGTTGAAGGTGTCAATCACCATACCGTCCTTCATCCTCAGCAGACCAAGCAACAGGTGTTCCGGCCCTACTGACCTGCTTGCCAGACGGGCGGCTTCCTCACGAGAGTATGACAGTATTTCAGATACTTTGGGTGAAAACTGACTGGACATTATTATATTTATTACCTTATTATTATACTTCTAAAATTACTATTTTATCCCTCTTTGGGGGCAAAGTTACAATATTTCTTGCAAACATCGTGCCAAATAATCCGAAAACTTTCCGCTAAATATACTTAAAAGGTTTGGTGGGAACAGAAAAAATAACTACCTTTGCACGGTTAAAAAACGCGTCAGCGGGCTTAAAAAGTGCCTTAAACGCGAAATCCGTCTTTTCAAGCGGAGCTGAAAATAGTACAATAGTAAATAGTAAAATAGTCAAATATAAAGATGGATCAGACATTCGACAACGACAGAATTATTAAGATCAACATCGAGGAAGAGATGAAATCGAGCTACATCGACTACTCTATGTCAGTCATTGTGGCACGTGCCCTCCCTGATGTTCGCGACGGCTTCAAGCCCGTTCATCGCCGTATCCTCTACGGAATGATGAACATCAACAACGTATCAACCCAGCCATATAAGAAATGTGCACGTGTAGTAGGTGAGGTGCTTGGTAAGTATCACCCTCATGGCGACTCTTCGGTATATGGAGCCCTCGTCCGTATGGCTCAGGACTGGAACATGCGTTACACACTGGTTGACGGTCAGGGTAACTTCGGCTCTGTAGACGGTGACTCTCCAGCGGCCATGCGTTATACTGAGTGCCGACTCTCAAAGATGGGTGAGCACATCATGGACGACCTCGAGAAGGAGACCGTTGACATGACCAACAACTTCGACGACTCACTCGTTGAGCCAACAGTTATGCCAACTAAGATTCCTAACCTGCTGGTTAACGGCGGTAACGGTATCGCAGTAGGTATGGCAACCAACATGCCTACCCACAATCTGGGTGAGGTTATCGACGGTTGCTGTGCTTATATCGACAATCCCGACATCGACACTGACGGACTGATGCAGTATATCCCAGGTCCCGACTTCCCGACAGGAGCATATATCTATGGTCTTCAGGGTGTAAGGGATGCCTACGAGACTGGTCGTGGCCGTATCGTGATGCGTGCCAAGGCAGAGATCGAGAGTGGCGAGACCCACGACAAGATTGTTGTGACAGAGATTCCTTACGGAGTAAACAAGGCCGACCTCGTGGCATATATCGCCGACCTGGCCAACCAGCATAAGATTGAGGGTGTGGCAAATGTCAACGATGAGTCAGGCCGTCAGGGTATGCGTATCGTTGTCGACTGCAAGCGTGATGCTAATGCCAACGTGCTCCTCAACAAGCTCTTCAAGATGACAGCTCTGCAGAGTTCATTCTCTGTAAACAATATCGCTCTGGTGAAGGGACGTCCACGTCTGCTCACCCTGAAGGAGTGTGTGAAGTACTTCGTTGAACATCGTCATGATGTAACTATCCGTCGTACCAAGTACGACCTTCGCAAGGCTCAGGAGCGTGCTCATATCCTCGAGGGATTGATCATCGCCGTAAACAATATCGACGAGGTAGTACACATTATTAGAAACAGTAAGACCCCAACCGACGCTCAGCGTAACCTGGAGGCCCGCTTCGAGTTGGACGAGCTCCAGTCGAAGGCTATCGTAGATATGCGTCTTGCACAGTTGACAGGCCTGCGTGTCGACCAGCTCCACCAGGAGTTCGACGACCTGCAGAAGCTCATCGCAGAGTTGCAGGAGATCCTCGACAACCCAGAGCGTTGTAAGGAGGTGATGAAGCAGGATCTGCAGGAGGTGAAGGAGAAGTATGGCGACGAGCGTCGTACAGAGATCATCCCATTCGACCACGAGTTTAATGCAGAGGACTTCTATCCCGACGATCCAGTGGTTATCACCATCTCTCACATGGGATATATCAAGCGCACACCGCTTGTCGACTTCCATGAGCAGGGCAGGGGAGGTGTCGGAGCCAAGGCTGCCCGCCATCGCGACAACGACTTCACAGAGTATATCTATCCTGCCACGATGCACAACACGCTGCTCTTCTTCACTCAGAAGGGTCGCTGCTACTGGCAGAAGTGCTACGAGATACCTGAGGGCGACAAGAACTCTAAGGGCCGTGCCATCCAGAACATGCTGAACATCGAGCCCGATGACTCTATCAATGCCGTTCTGCGTATCAAGAACTTCAATGATGAGGAGTTCATGCAGTCTCACTATGTAGTATTCGCTACCAAGCAGGGTGTCATCAAGAAGACCCGCCTCGATGCATATAAGAACGTACGTGCCGCTGGTGTCATCGCCATCAATATCAACGAGGGCGACGAGGTGGTAGGCGTTCGCCTGACCAACGGCCATAATGAGCTGCTGCTCGCCAACCGCAACGGACGTGCCGTACGCTTCGACGAGAGCGATGTCCGTACCATGGGTCGTGTGGCTACCGGTGTTATCGGCATGCGCCTCGATGGTGGCGACGATGAGGTAGTAGGCATGGTATGCGTAAACGATCCTCAGACAGAGACCATCATGGTAGTCAGCGAGAATGGCTACGGCAAGCGCTCTGAGGTTGAGGACTATCGTAAGACGGCCCGTGGTGCCAAGGGAGTCAAGACCCTCGCTGTTACCGAGAAGACAGGCCGTCTGGTAGCTATCAAGGTGGTTACCGACGAGAACGACCTTATGATTATCAACAAGAGCGGTATCCTTATCCGTCTGAAGGTAGCCGATGTACGTGTCATGGGTCGTGCCACCCAGGGTGTACGTCTCATCAACCTCACCAAGAAGAATGATACCATCGCTAGCGTATGTAAGGTGATGCACTCTGATGATGCCGACGACGGTGCTGAGGAGGCAGAGGTAATCAACGAGGTTGTAGAGCCAGAGACTCCAAACAATGAATAATTACAATTTATAATAACATTTATAACCAATTTTTTTAGGCTTATGAAAAAATTAATGATGATGGCAATGATGTTTGTAGCAAGCGCTACAGCATTTGCCGGTGACAGCGATGCCTTTAAGGCGTTTAAGAAGGCTATCAAGGGTCTGGGCTATGCAGAGGCAGAGACACTTGTTAAAAACTCTGTTGGTCAGTTTGCTAACGCTCAGGAGAAGGCTGCAGCCTACAACATGCTCGTAGAGCTGGCTCTTGACGATTTCAACAAGCAGAGCACTATCGTTACCGAGAACCAGCTGGCAAAACAGATGGGTAAGGAAGAGAAGCCTGTTGACAACGCTGCAATGTCAGCTGCAGCCCTCAATGCTCTTTTGAATGGTATCGAGTGCGACAAGTACGACCAGATGCCAAACGAGAAGGGTAAGGTGGCTCCGAAGTTTGCCTCTAAGAACGCTCAGCGTCTGTGGGTTGCTCCTCGTAACCAGCTTGTAAACGCTGGCCAGGATGCTCTCACTGAAAAGGATCAGGCAACAGCTCGTAAATACTGGCAGGCATTCGTAGAGAGCGACGCTGCTCCTCTCTTCAAGGAGTGCGATCGTGCCTCTCAGGCTCCTTTCTTCGGACAGGTTGCACGTTTTGCTGCCATCTTCGCATATCAGGATAAGGATATGGCCAAGGCTCTCCAGCTCGCTGAGGTTGCTATGAAGGACTCTGCAGAGTATGAGAATGCCCTCAACCTGAAGCTCGAGATTCTCGGCAATGACCTGAAGACCAAGGCTGACACTCTGCAGTATGCTGAGAAGCTGAAGGAGCTTTATGCTGAGCACAAGACCAACGGTATCATGGAGAAGCTCTACAACACATACCTCGGACTTGGTCAGGCTGATGATGCCAACAAGCTGCTCGACAGCGTTCTCGCTGCCGATCCAACAAACTTCGTAGCTCTTGCCGACAAGGGTCTGTCTCTGCTTACAGCTCAGAAGGCTGCTGAGGCTATCGAGTATCTGAAGAAGGCTTTCGAGGTTAAGCCCGACAATGCTGTTATCGCTACCTATACTGGTACTGCTTACAGCGTATACGCTCAGGATACCGAGGATGCTGCCAAGAAGAAGGAACTCTACAAGGAGGCTATCAAGTACTTCGACAAGGCTAAGGAGCTCGACCCAGACCGTATGCAGAGCAACTGGGGTTACAACCGCTACAATGCTTATTACAACTACTACGGCGAGAATGCTCCTGAGACAAAGCAGGCAGAGGCTGATAGCAAGAACTAATAAGTTAATACATTAAAGAACCCAAAAGCCGGAAGCGAAAACTTCCGGCTTTTTCAAAGTGATGCAGATGACCATTATATGTTCCTTGCTCCATTTGCTGGTAGACGGTTTATGTGTGTGCTGTCTATATATGGTGGCATCGGCTTTTTCTTCATCGCATCTTGTAGGCATTTTTCTTTCCTATAATATATTGGCATTCCTGACACAGCCTCTGACAGGAATTATGGCCGATAGAATTGAACGCAAACACTGGCTGCTGTTAGCCTCTGTCCTGTTGCTGACGATGGCTTGTTTGGCAACGTCAGTAGTAGTAAACTTGAGATTATCGGCTCATGGCGTAATGATTGTGGCTATTCTTCTGGGAATAGGCAACTCGTTGTTTCATGCCTGGGGAGGAAAACAAGTTGCAGTCAAATCTGGCAACGACATCCGTGCTCTTGGAACTTTTGTGTCAACTGGCGCCTTTGGATTATCCCTTGGCATCGTTTTTTTCTCATGGCCGTTAATATATGTGTTTCTGATTTCTATCTGCCTGTTGTCGATAGTTTATCTGAATCTTGACTTCAGGTCAACTAATGCAACGACCACTGATAAGATGTCTGTACATCGGTTTAGCAGGTTATTTGTCAGTCTGTCCTTGCTGGCATTAATGCTTGCTGTGATGTTAAGGTCGAATTTGGGCGAGACTTTCACTGGAGGCATTCCGAAGAGTGCTTGCTTGATACTTCTTATTGGATTTCTTTCCATGCTTGGTAAGATGGCTGGCGGATGGCTCGTACGGTATATGGGAATCGTAAGGATGCTGGTATTAGTGGTATTACTTACTGTGGTATGCTTTGTATTCAGGAGTCAGGGGTTGGCAGTGCTTCTTCTGGGCTTGTTCGCAGTCAATTGCACTATGCCATTGACATTATATCTTGCTAATCTGGTGCTGCCCAGACATGAGGGACTGGCTTTCGGATTACTTGCATCTGCACTTATTCCTGGTTATTTATTAGCTATCTATAGCCTATGATCATTTCCATGCTGCTCCTTGCCCTCATATCAACGGTTCTGATAGAATTCGTAGTATTATTGCTCTTAGGTGAACGGAGTATGGTGGTGCTTGGCTCGTCTGTCGTCATCAATATTCTCACCAATATCCCTCTGAACCTTTATGTTATTTACATCGACAACAGTGTGCTGACTGTTGTTTTTGGTGAGCTTATTGTTGTTGTCATCGAGGCATTTTGCTACTTTCTTCTCCTTCGCCACCTCTCCCGGGCATTCATATACAGTTCGCTGTGTAACTCCATTAGCTTCCTGACAGGTGTGCTGGTGGAACTCCTAATAGTATATTTTCAAAGCAATTAGAATATAAACCTATTAAAAAATATCGATTATGTTGTTATTAGACATTATTTTAGATCCTCGCAGAATTAAAGATACTGCTCGTGTTATCAAACCCGTTGTTCGTGATACTGTTTCTGCTCCTTCAGACTCGGCAACTGCTGATACTGTTGCCTCTACATTCAATGTGTCTGGAGCAAATCAGCAATTAGCCGACGTTGCACCAATCCCATCAGATACTTTTGGAATACCTGATGATGTCTTATGCACTGTCATCGTTGTCTTGGCTGCCTTGGGCCTCTGTTTCTATTTTGTCAGGAAATATCGGAGAATAAGGAAGTAATGATTATTCTATGATCTTTTAGTTCCGCCATCCTTTTCCGTTGCAAGTTGAGCATTTTCCTGTACCGTGACAATAACTGCAGTCGTTGGTTCCTTTACAGACTCCACAAATTGTTCTAACTCCATAACCGGAGGTAGTGCCAGGTAGTCCTGTCGAATGTCCGTCGCAATAGTGGCATTTCCCTGTGCCCTGACAATAGTATTTGTTATTTATGCTTGTAGGATATGAACATTTCCCAGAACCGCTACAGATAATACATCTGTTGCGGTTGCTAGTATTCCCACTATTGCCTCCATTGCTATAACCACCTCCATAGTTGCCCAAATTGCCGTTGTTGGGAAATTGTTGCTGAGCTCCGTTATATGCAAACTCTACATAGTTGCTGATGGCAAGGCTGCTATTGGTTTGCACATCCATCACTTGTACTACAGCATTCAGTTGGTAGTTCCCCCCTGCTAAGCTGGAAAAAGCCCATGCAGGCAGGAATACTTCGTCGTTACTGAAACGATAGTTTTGCTGCATAGGTGTCCTTGTCAGTCTGGCGTAAAGTGGATTGCCATCGGACATATAGACAGGCTGTCCATAGGCATCTAAGACCCCCATATCAACATAAAGCATTCGTCCTTGAAGACCTGATGCTGTATAGGTGGCGACGATTTTTAGTCCAACCTCTCCGTTAACTACTGCGTTACAAACCAATTTTACATCTTCTATTATTACACTTTGTCCCATTGCAGCCATAGTATAGCTAGCCAGCAAAAGGATTGTCAATATGAATCGCTCTTTTTTCATTGCTTTATGGAATTATTGATGTTTTCTGTAATATTTTTAGTTTGTTTTTACATTATTGTGTAAGAACCGATCCCAATGATCTTGAACTAAAAAAAAACCGGAAGTTTTCGCTTCCGGCTTTTTTGGTGGCTTTTACCGTCTGCTTATGTGTACCATATCGATGGCATTGCTCCTGGTAATGAACTTGTGCCCTTGTTTGTTTCGGCACTTCTCTTGATTTCTTTGGTCTCGTTCTTAGTTGACATAAGCGCAAACATTTTTAATAGTTATATCGAATTTCGCAACAAATATACGTTTTTTTGAGCTATCTTCCTAATATATATTCAATTTTTGCTATCGATTTAACATCTTTTCGTAGTTTTTGCATATTTATCCATTTGGTATTCAAAGGACAATTAGGAATCTGCCCCAATGAATTTGGGGACGGTTTTTCGTGTTTGAGGCTTTTATAGCATTTTTTATAGGAAAAGCTTTGTTGTTCCAAAAATAATTATTATATTTGCTCCGAAAATCAAAGCATGTGATATTCTGTCCAATATTAATAACTCAAAAAGCAAACTACAATGAAGAAAAGAACAATTTTGATAGGGGCGGCAGTAGTGCTTGTATTATACGGAATGAGCCTTGTTGATACAGGTGACGGAAGTGGTGAGAAAGAAGTCGAAAGCGAGGGAAATGGACTGTTTAGCGGATTTGCTAATATGTTCGGTGAGAGCGAGGAAGAAAAGGAAGAGCCTGACGAGACTTTCGCAGATTACAAGAATGCAGAGATAGAGCCATTCAAGTCGTTTGCGGTTCAAGAACAGGAGGCAAGGCAGTATGCTGCCATGAATGGTAACAATATAGACATCTGGTGGTTTGCCGACTCTGTGGAGGTTGTGGCTATTGCGAAAATATACAACCAGTATTCAATGAACTTCACCGCAGGCTTTTCCAGTGCTGCAGGCGAGATAACCCACACACTGCTTCCCCAGGGTAGGGATGAAAGCGGAAACTACGTTTTTGCAGAAGAGTGGTCGAAAAACAGACTTACCATGGCTTCAGACATGTCATGGTTGAATACGATGAACCTGAAGACTTATAATAGGGCATCACTAGAACAATGCGACAAGGTGCTGACCTATTCAAAAAGAAAAAGTTTATACTTATCGAAGAAATACTGGGTGTTTACAGACTTCTTTCAAGACATCCAAAAGGCACATCAGTTTGGTCCAGACCCGGATGCAGACATGATGGTATGGGGTAATCAGAAAGATGTATTTGCATTGGCCTATATACCAATGGTGAAAAAATATGCCTTCGCCACATACGAAGGATGGACGTATGTGGGTTGTGATGCAGGACCGCAAGGGCAGGGCACAGGCGGTGGAACGTCCTATCTTGTGGCTCGCAACGATATGAATATCCGATACAATATGGAAGTGTCGGCTGACAAGAAACAATTGACGATAGGCGATAAGGTCTATCCAAGACTGACCGTCAGGAAGGCTACACGACTCATTGAGGCATTGCGTGATGAGCAGGATAAGAACACCACTCCTGAACAGTTTAATCAGATGTATCAGACCTACGCCAACCTTGCTGCCAGCAAGATGCAAACCATCAACAATCTAAACATCAAGGAGGTCTATAAGTTCTCCGTCCGCAGTGAACTTCGCGATGCACAACAGAAGATGCGACAGATAAGGCAGCGAGCCATGAAGATAGGTTTCCAGATGCAGCCGAGTCCTTATGAGGGACAGGACCCGTCGTATGATCCGGGTATCAAATACCAGATGGAACGAGATGGAGTAAGGTATGGACAACCTAAATATCGGCACAGGGATGAGCCAAGGGCTTACGGAGAGTAAAGAATGATGAATATAAGAGGAATAACAGATAAGATTCTCAATTACTGGTGGGTATATACCCTTATCTCTCTTTCGGCGATAGGGGCACTGATCCTTATGGAAATAAAGAATGTCCATCTGTCTTGGTTAGAGGATATTTGCGGGTATGCTTTCATGTTGGCAGCAGCCCTGCAGCTGACGGCTTTGGTGATATCTGTCGTCAGACGTCGTTTCCTGGTAGCCCTATGCATCTTCCTGGGTGGCATAGTAAATATTTATGCTTTTATTATGCTGGCCTTTATGCTGTGGATGCTTCAGGGCGAAAATGATGATTTCGGTAAGAGACATCCCATTCCTGCAGGCATGGTGTGTCAGGAGCCTGATGAGTCGTTCTGCGAGGATGATGTGGATAGTACAAACACTGCTTCCTGGCTTCGTATACACAATAATACCCAGGGTGGAATCTATGAGTACCAGTATTTCTCCAAATCCCTGCCCGATGGCTATATCTATCTTAAATGCTATGAGGCTACAGAGAATATCCTTCTGTCGGAAGATCGGATGATGATGAGGACCAAGGTTAATGTCAGGCAACATGACCGTTTCGGTCCTGTAGGCGGTTATTGTGTATTTACTATCTACGAGGGGTCGTGGGGAGATTATTACCCTGTACGTGTGGAGGTATGGCACCATGGTGAAAAGACCGGCAAAGACCAGATGCTAACCAGTAAGATATACAAGATGGAAGGTTGGCAGAAGTGAAAACATATAGAAATGATAGTAATGAGCATATAAAATCTATTAAAAACAATGTGAATATGAAGAGTAAACTTTGGATGCTGGCCGCCATCCTTTCCTGCGGCTTTCTGTTGAGTTCTTGTAAAGATGTGGCTGGAACTGACGACAATCCCGTCAACCCCGAGCCTGCGCCCCCTACTAACATCGTCGAACAAACCGACTTCTCATCCTACATCGACATGAACACCTATGCCGGTGATGACTTCTATCGGTATGCCGTCGGTAAGTGGCTGACTGAGAACCCGCTGGGTGATAAATCAGCTAACGGCACACTTGCCCAGCAGTCAAATAACACTGACGATTTCCTGGCCTCTCTGGCCACATCTACCGACGAGGTTATCTCGCGTCTGAGAAACGACTTCAATGTTTCTTCCGTCACGTCCGATCTGGCGATTGTCAAGGAGAAGGTAAACTACATCAATAGCATTACAAGCATCGAAGATATGTATAAGGCGATGGGCCAGATGATGCTGGCTGGTTACCATGCGCCATTCTTTTTTACCTCAGTGGCTTATGAACGCACTGTGAGCCCATTTTTTGCCTTACCCGAAAATTCATCTTTCTACGATCTCGATGATGAGAGTATGAAAAAATATGGCGGTATGACAGATGCTGAAGTTAAAAAGACCGAAGAACTCATTGATTCGTGGGAGAAGTTGCTTGTGGACAAAGAATTGATAGCAGGCAAATCAGGACGTATTCCCCGGCATATCCTTGAGAGCCGCCTTGTGAAATTCAATTTCACCTTGACGCGTGCGGGTGGGTCAAATCCTCTACTCTCCATCTTTACCTCGATGGGATTCAAAGAGGATGATGCCAAAGCGATGGTCTACGATGAGTACGAGCATATCAACACATTCCTTGCCAAACTGACCCTCGACCAGCTGAAGCTCTTTAATATCTATATGGTGCTGAATCGCGACCTGAACTACATCCCACAGGAAGAAACGGATACTTTCAAAAATCTGCTCACTCATCTGATAGAGACCAAGTATGGTCCGTTGAGCGTCCTCGTCAGCGAGATATACAACAAGACCATCCCTGCTGCCAACCGTACAGCAGCCACCGCTATGGCCTCCGAGTTCCGCAAAACTTTCAAGGATCGCATCAACAAACTCACCTGGATGAGTGACGCCACGAAGGCAAAGGCTATTGAGAAGTTGGAAAACATGGATATCAATATCGGATGGCCCGACGATGAGAGCAAGCGAGCCGACTGGACGGTGAAGGTGCCTGCAGTAGTGACCGAAGGCAAGTCGTCTTTCTATACCGATGTCCTTGACATCTTTATACAGCAAGCTAAAATCGCAATTAAGAAGATTAACAGCGAATCCAAAGAAGACCTGTTCTATGCCGATGAGGTCAGCTCGTATTCTTTTGAGAGCAATGCTTACTATAGCCAGGTAAACAACGCAGTCTATATCTTGTCGAGCAATCTCGTACCGCCTATCTTCGATCCTGGGCGCAGCGATGCCATCAACTATAGCGTTCTGGGCGCTTCAACCATCGGCCACGAGATAACTCACGGCTTCGATCCGGGAGGCAAGAACTATGACAAGACAGGCAAGCAGGCTCCTTGGATGACAGCGGCCGACTCTCTTGCCTTCGATGCTCTCAGCAATAAGATAATCGCCCGGTTCAATACACTGTCTATAGGAGATATCTACAAGTGCGACGGCAAAAAGACCGTGACGGAGAATACTGCCGACCTCGGTGGCCTATATATCGGCTATGATGCCTTCATGAACCTGCTTGACAAGAAAGGGGTGACGGGAGCAGAGCGCGATCGTCAGGGCCGAGAATTCTTCCGCGGATTCGCCTACGCATGGATGGGTAACTTGAGTGAAAAGAAAATCAAGTCTTATGCGAAAGACCCACATTCTCCCAATTCCTTGCGCGTAAACGGAAATGTATACCTGATGGATGAGTTCTACCGTCTGTTCAACATATCGAGCGGCAATATGTACCTCGCGCCAGCCGACCGCTTAGTGATCTGGTAGTCTTAAAGATCAATCGGCTGTCAGAGAATTAACTCTGGCAGCCGATTTGATTTAGAGATTGCTAAGTCCCATACATGATGTCGCTCCGAGGGCGGTCAGTATCGCTGTGGCGATGCTCGCTACGAGCTGTACAATCCACTTGAGGGTTTCCTTCTTCGTCATGATAATCCTCCTTTCGTTACGTTTATCATTTATCCTTTATCATTTATCATTTCAAAAGGTCAGTTTCCGGTCTCGAAACCGCCGCTGCCGACATTACTGCCGTTCTTGGTGAACACCTTAGTGGCTGCCTCGCTGCTTTCACCGTTCTTGATGGCGATAGCCTTAACGGTTGCCGTATCAGTCAGAGTGATTGCCTCGCTGTACAGGCTGCTCTCTGCGTTAGGAGCCGTGCCGTCTGTGGTGTAGCGAATCTCTGCTCCGTCAGGACCACTAATTGTCACCTCCGTGCTCTCATCGAATGGAGTCTCACCACTGATTACGGGAGCCTCTACGCTTGCGGTCTCAGAGCCCGTCGAAGAGCCGTTGCCTGACCCCTGCTCTGAACCTGAGCCGTTCTCAGAGCCTGTGCCGTTCTGCTCATTCTGCTCCTCCTCATTGTCCTCCACAGTACCTGGGTCAGACGATGTCACACGCTTCACCTCATTACCATTACGGTCGTAACATGTAATCTGGATAGCCGTGTTCGCCAGCTCGTCCTTCAGGTCGACAGCAGGAACGAAGATGATCCTTCGGGTCTTGATGAGGCTTGTCTTCACCTTGTTCACATCCTCCACTGCCTTCGCACGGAGTCCGAAGCGCATGCTTCCCAGACCTGGCAGAGCCACAGAGTGACCTTCGGTTGCCCACTTGATTACCTTCTCTGTGGTCAGAGGGATGTACAGCTCGGGCTGCATCACATAGCGGTAAACGCCTTCATCCTGTTTGTTGAACTTGATCTTCTTTTCAACTGCTTTTACTTTAAGTGCCATAAATTTAATTTTTTAAGGGTTAATAGATTGTTGTTAATTATTTTCTTTGTCGCCATTCGGACTCTCAATTTTGGCTCTGCCCAGGAAAAAT
>CACYRS010000013.1 GCA_902776935.1 uncultured Prevotellaceae bacterium
TCCTCAACCATATCACACTTGTTCAGGAATACAACCAGACGTGGAACGTTTACCTGACGAGCGAGCAGAACGTGCTCACGAGTCTGAGGCATAGGACCGTCAGTTGCAGCAACTACGAGGATAGCACCGTCCATCTGAGCAGCACCAGTTACCATGTTCTTTACATAGTCAGCGTGTCCCGGGCAGTCAACGTGAGCGTAGTGACGCAGCTTGGTCTCGTACTCAACGTGAGCGGTGTTAATAGTGATACCGCGCTCCTTCTCCTCAGGAGCGTTATCAATCTGATCGAATGACTTAACCTCAGAGAGACCAGCCTTTGCCAACACTGTTGTGATAGCAGCTGTCAGAGTTGTCTTACCGTGGTCAACGTGACCGATAGTACCAATGTTTACGTGCGGTTTGGTGCGCACAAAATTCTCTTTTGCCATTTTACTTGTTTATTAAATTGTATATAATTCTGAATTTTCAGTTTCCTCCTAACAGTGAGAGAGCTGTAACTGAGAGTTGAACTCAGGACCTCTTCCTTACCAAGGAAGTGCTCTACCACTGAGCTATTACAGCAAGTGAGCGGAAAACGGGGCTCAAACCCGCGACCCCCAGCTTGGAAGGCTAGTGCTCTATCAACTGAGCTATTTCCGCAAAGATCTCTCTAGTGGGTGCTGATGGATTCGAACCACCGAAGTCGAAAGACAGCAGATTTACAGTCTGCCCCATTTGGCCACTCTGGAAAACACCCAAACCATTTTCCTCTTAGTTGAAAAGCCCGGCCTTCACCGAACTTCGACCTTTTCAGGAGAGCCTCTTGTCGGATTCGAACCAACGACCCCGAGATTACAAATCACGTGCTCTGGCCAACTGAGCTAAAGAGGCGTTTTTGCAGCCGTTCCCTATATCACGGGTTACGACCTGTCGGAAAACGGCTGCAAAGTTACTACTTATTTTTGAATTACCAAAACTTTTCTTGGTTTTTTTTATCTATCTCTTAATTTTTCCTTGAATTTTTGCAGTTGAGCCCTCATAGAATCCACACAAAGGTCCGTACTTTCCTCAAATGTATCACTTGTCTTCTCTACGAACAGAGTGTTTCCTGGAACGGCTACCGACAGACTTACAGTCTTGTTGTCGGCAGTTGCAGGCTTCACTACCTTAAGTTGCACCTCTACTTTCTGAATATCCTCAAATGATTTTTCTAACTTGGCGATCTTCTTTTCGATAAACGCCTGTAACTTCTCGGTAGTGTCGAAGTGAATCGACTGAATCTTAATCTCCATAGATACCTCCTATTTTAAATAGTTATTAAAAAGGTTCTAGGCTCTTGGATGAGCCTCTTTATAAACTCGTTTCAGTTGCTCAAAGGTGGTGTGGGTGTATATCTCCGTCGTACTGACGCTCTCATGACCCAACAAGTCCTTAATAGATTCCAGTCCTGCACCATTATTGAGCATTGCCGTAGCAAAAGTATGCCTAAGCACATGTGGAGAGCGCTTCTTGAGTGAGGTGACCGCAGTAAGATACTTCCTGACGATGATGTACACCTGTTCTCCCGTTATCCTGTCTCCCTTGCTTCCAAGGAAGAGCGGATGCTCACTTGACTCTCCCGAATTACCCACTTCCTTGTCGCGGACATCTATATAGTGACAGAGTTCACGCGCCAGATCATCTCCGAACGGTATAATGCGCTGCTTATTCCTTTTTCCCGTCACCTTCAACTGATTCACGCTGAAGTCCACATCATAATCATTCAGACCAACAAGTTCCGAACGTCTCAGTCCTGTGCTATATAATAATAATAATATGGTACGCGCACGTACATTATTATAATTATCATCCCATTCAAGATCGTCAAGCAACCTGTCCATCTCCCCTTCACGAAGAAATTGCGGCAGAGGTTTCGACTTCTTAGGACCGTCGATACAGTGTGCAGGGTCGTGGGTCACCAGCTTCCGTTTTAGGGCAAAGCGATAAAAGGAACGCAATGCACTCAATTTTTTGTTAATTGTTGACGCAGAGTTTCCTTTATCCATCAGGCTCTCCATCCAGTCACGGATGACGTCGGTGTCTATTTCACCGAGCGAGAGTCCTTCATCCCTAAATGTGATATACGATTCAAACTCCTCTAGAGCTTCCTCGTATGTCTGCGCAGTCTGCGGAGAAGAATTCCGCTCGTACCGCAGGTAGTTTAGAAACTGGTTTATCATCCTTCTCGCCATTACAGAGAGTATTAACTCTCTTTTTCGGCTACGAATTTACGAATAAAATTCGAAACTACCAAATTTTTTAGGAACTTTTATTATTCCTCGTTTGTGCGCAGCTGCTGTACGTAGACGGCGTGCTCCATCTTAAGACGCTTAAGTACAGAAGGCTTGTCAAACTGCTGACGACGGCGAAGCTCCTTTACTACACCTGTCTTTTCAAACTTTCTCTTAAACTTCTTGAGGGCCTTCTCGATGTTCTCGCCTTCTTTTACTGGTACAATAATCATTTGTCTTTGTTTTTAAAAATTTTGATGTTAAACTTATGCCTCGGGCACAGGTGCCACAAAAAGCGGGTGCAAAA
Organism: uncultured Prevotellaceae bacterium; assembly: GCA_902776935.1. Classification (GTDB taxonomy): domain Bacteria; phylum Bacteroidota; class Bacteroidia; order Bacteroidales; family Bacteroidaceae; genus Prevotella. The sequence continues at coordinate 2,557 of CACYRS010000013.1, forward strand.
TTACTGCTTTTTTACGAAACTACCAAGTTTTTACGCCTTTTTTATTAAAAGAAAGTGCATTTTTCCTAATTTTATAATAAAAAAGACCCCTATCCGATTGGAACAGGGATCTTTTTAAGATTATCTTAGAGATTAATCCTCTAATGTGATGGGCTTGTACTTAGGAACGAGTGCCTTCATTATGCACCAACCGATGAGGTATGCAACAGCACATATGCAGAACACTACCATATAGGCAGCAGGCTTTCCTTCAAATCCGAAGAACTGGAAAGCTGACCCCTGCTGAGCAGCCCAGGTAAAGAACTCACCACTACCCATGTTGATGGCCATAGAGCCAAAACCACCCGTCATGGTTCCCAAACCTACGATAGTACCGATGGTGCTCTTCGGGAACATATCACCGATAGTCGAGAACAGGTTAGCACTCCAAGCCTGATGTCCTGCTCCCAGCAGACCAATAAGAATGGCTGGCCACCATGCGCTATAGGCTCCAAGTGGCTGAGCCAAAAGTCCCAATACTGGGAAACAAGCGAAAATCAACATAGCACGCATACGACCCAGATATGGATTCATGCCTTTCTTATCAACAAAGTATGTTGGCAGATAGCCACCACCAATAGAAAGCACTGTAACTATCAAATACAGGGTGAATATCAACAGAATACCCATGGTAGAGTCAGATGTATATCCATACTGATCGCTGAAGTAAGCTGGAGCCCAGAAGAGGAAGAACCACCAAACTCCGTCAGTCATAAACTTACCTACGAGGAATGCCCATGTCTGACGATATGTAAAGCACTCGAAGAACGGGATAGCCTTCTCTTCCTTTGCCTTATCACGATCCTGAACCTCAGCAATATCAATATCCTGCTCGATATAGTTCAACTCGGCCTGATTAACGCGCTTGTTCCGACGTGGTTTCTCGTAGAGCCACATCCATAGTCCCATCCATACATAACCCAGTACACCTATTATAACGAAGGCCATCTCCCATCCCCAGGCGCGAGCCAACAGAGGGATTGTAGCAGGAGCAGCCAAAGCACCTACTGATGCACCACTATTAAATATTGACGTACTGAAAGCACGATCCTTCTTTGGGAAGTATTCTGCCGTAGCCTTAATGGCTGCAGGGAAGTTTCCCGCTTCACCGACAGCGAGTATCAGACGACAACTGAGGAAGAGCCATACCGAAATAGTGGCTATCGCTACAGCCGCATCGCTGCCAGCCTGTACGGCACGCAAAGCCTCGATAGAGTCATAGCCCTCAATATTCATAGCAACCCATCCGCATCCAGCGTGAAGAACAGCACCAGTGCTCCATACGAAGATAGCAATGAGATAACCCTTCTTGGTACCCATCCAGTCGATGAACTTACCAGCGAAGAGGTTGGCAATAGCATAGAATAATGAGAACATTCCTGTAATCCTACCGTAGTCAGCGTCTGTCCAGTGGAAGTCTACAGCGATAAAGTCTTTCCAAGTTAGCGACAGAACCTGACGGTCCATATAGTTTACTGTGGTTGCCAAGAACAGCAGCGCACAGATCACCCAACGGAAGTTGGACATCTTTGATGTTTGTACGGGAGCCATATACTTTAAACTTTTAACTTTGAACTTTATGATTACTTGAGGTCGATGACTGGGATATTATCCTTGTCGTTGTAGTTCAGGTTCTCGCCTGCCATACCCCAGATGAATGTATAATAATAGGTAGCCGAAGCACAGTGGATGCTCCACTCTGGTGACATGATAGCCTGCTCGTTGTGCAGCCATACTACCCTACTCTCCTGAGGCTCACCCATCACATGACAGACAGTCTGTGTCTCAGGCACATTGAAATAATAATATGCCTCAATACGACGTCCGTGAGTGTGAGGGGGCATCGTATTCCACACACTACCCTCCTGCAACTGTGTCAGCCCCATCTGCAACTGGCAAGGTCCTTCCTCAAGGGCAGTATTAACGATCAGCTGGTTGATTGTACGAAGATTACTCTCAGCCTTTGATCCGAGAGGCTTTTCCTTTGTGCCTACAATCACAGCCTTCAGACTCTGCACCTTTCCGTTCTTACGTCCATCGAGTGTTACCCACTGGGTCTTATAATGATGATGTGCAGTGGCTGAGTTAAGATAGAACTTGGCTGGTTTCTGAGGATCCTTTGAACGGAACACCACCTCTTTGTTAGAGTCGATATCACCACCCTTCTTATCCTTTCCAAGCCAGCCACGACCTACGTAGAGAGCCTCACTATAACCGAGAGGATACTCCTGTCCGTCAACGATTACCACACCGTCACCGCCCGTGTTGATGATGCCCAGCTCACGGTTACGCATAAAATAATCAGCACGAAGCTCAGGGAAAGTCTCAAGCTTCAGGTCCTTGGTAACAGGCATAGCACCACCAAAGATAAATCGGTCGTACATCGAATAAGTAAGGTTGATCTCGTCGGCAGCCATCACCTTCTCCATAACGAAGCGCTCACGAAGGGTCTTTGTGTCATAGTGCTTCACGTCATCAGGATGACATGCCTTCTGGAAACTCACATTCTGCTGGCCGAAGCCACATGTAAAACTTGCCATAAGCATTAAAGTCAAAATTGATTTCTTCATAATTTATTATCTTTACCTTTTTACTTTTTTACCTTTTTACCTTTACTTTTTTGCCTTTTCATCGGCAACGATAATCCTGCGGTTCCAGATTACCAGACAGATAGTAATGAGCGTTAGGATACCGGCACCAACATAGGCCAGATTATTCACACATTTATAAATTACCCAACCGAAGAGCGAACTTGCGAAATCAATCGCACCAGCCTGGAATCCCTCAGGGATCTTAGCTGCAGGGTCCTGTGTCTGAGCATATACTGTCTGAGCAGCCTGAGTAAAAGCAGGAGCCATATCAGTCACGAACCAAAGGCCTATACCTACTGCGATGAGACCTATTATGAGTGTCTTCACCACATTACCCCTGGTATAAGGCAGAACCATGACAAACACATAGAACATACCAGCCAGCGAAGCCAGTGGCAGGAACTCATTGCCAGGTAATGCAACAGCCATCAACAGCGCCAGAGGAATAAGTATCAGCGAAGCCACAAGAGTAGTAGGATGACCGATTACCAATGCGGGAGACATACCGATATACACTTTCTTGCCAGACCATTTCTTCTGAACTACCTCCTGTGTCTTCTCTGCAATAGGCTTCAATCCGTCGATGAAAAGTTTTGTGATACGTGGAATGAGTTCCATCACAGCACCCATAGTCACACCGAGGAAGAGCACTTTCTTGATATCCAACTGTGCAACGGCACCAATCAGAGCACCTACGATGACACCAAGGACGATAGGCTCACCAAGCACACCGAACTTCTTCTTCAGCCCGTCGGCATCAATATCTAGCTTTGAGAATCCGGGAATCCTGTCTAGTAGCCAATTGATACCGATTGCAAACACAGTAAAACTCTGACAGAAAGGCTGAGGTATTGAGATACCATCCATATCATCATAGTATCCCTGGAACTTCGAAGCAGTCAGGTCGGCCATAACCAGGGTGATGATGTAACAAACGATGGCAGCGAAATACCCCCATGCCAGGCTCTGGTCCATCACAAAATATGCCACAGCCCCGATAAACGCGAAATGCCAGTAGTTCCAAAGATCGATATTTACCGTACGGGTACATTTTGTGATAAGCATCAGGAAGTTCACCCCAAGACAGATGGGGATGATAAGCGCTCCCACAGCGGTGTTATACGCTACTGCTGCTGCAGCGGGCCAACCCATGTCGAACACACCGAGCTGGAGGTTATAAAGACGTGAGATCTCACTCAGCGGATTGCCGAAGTTGCTCGTAAGAAGAGCTGTTACTATACCCAATCCAACGAATCCTACACCCACATACAAGCCTGATTTCAAGGATTTTCCGAACTTCATGCCTATACAAAGGCCGATAATTGTAAAGAGGATAGGCATCATCACCGATGCCCCAAGACTGATAATGTAACTGAATACTTGTTCCATTTTGTTTTAATATCGATATTTTTGTTTGTTCAGAGTCAATTTACGACCATCTTAGTAGTCTGTGGCTGCAAAATTAATAAAAAAAGGTGAAACATAGAACAATTCACTTTATATTTTTTACGTTATCGTTAACGTTATAAATATTTTTATCGTAACTTTGCACCCGATGAAAAGACTGACAGAAAAACAATCGCGACATTCCCTGACAACACAAATTGTATTGTGGGTCGTTGGATTCGTGTCTGTTCTCTTTGTCACCTCCCTCTTTATCATGTTCCATCATGCGCGACAGTCTATCTATCAGGAGGCGATGGAGAAGGCCCGTCAGACATTGCGTACCACCGAACTTCGCATAGACAATACCCTTAGCGAGGTGGAGACGGCGACGCGTAGCATGCACTGGACCATAGAGAAGCGCTTAGACCAGCCCGAGATTATGGACAGCCTCTGCCGGCAGCTGGTATCAGTCAACCCACACATCCAGGGTTGTGCCATCGCTTTCGAGCCGGGAGTCTATCCTAAGTATGGCACATATTACGGGGTATATGCCTACCGCAGCCACTCCGACTCTACGAAGATACGCACTGCCGTGAACAGCGGCCGGCAGCCCTACACCCGTGAGAAATGGTACTTCACCCCCCCTTCATAATGAAGCCCCGATATGGATTGATCCCTATATCGACAGAGAACAGGGTGAGACCTCCCTAATCACGTCTTACGGCATGCCACTTCGCAACAACAAGGGCGAGCTTGTCGGGGTGCTGTCGACACATATCTCGATGAAATGGTTTGCCGACCTCATACTCTCGCTGCAACCTTTCCCTAACTCCCACGCCACAGTGATGAGTACTGACGGACATCTTATCGTACATCCGGAAAACACGCTGAAGGAGCACGAGGCGTACTTCAATGAGGCCTACAGCGACGTTAACAGTGATACCCACCTGGCAGCCATATCGATGAAGACGGGCCACGCCGGCCATAGTGAGATGCACGTCGATGGCAAGCCCAATTTCATCTTCTACCACCCCTTTGAGAATGCCTGATGGAGTGTAGCCATCGTATGCCCTGAGAGCGACATCTTCAGTTCCTATTATTCGCTGCAGCGCTATACAATCATCATCAGTCTGACAGGTCTGTTGCATCTGGTTATGGGCTGCCGCCGAATCGTACGCCATTTTATACAGCCTTTGGGACTTCTGGCAGCGGAACTGCGCCAGATTGGAGACGGGAACTACGAGAATCCACTTCCCCCAAGTCAGCGCACCGACCTGATAGGACAGCTGCAAAACAGCTTCTGCCAGATGCGGCGAAGCATCAGCCAGCATATCAGCGATGCAGAACATACGAAGAACGAAACCGAGCAGCGCACTTAGGAGCTGGAGCAAGCCACCCTGCTGGCACGTCAGGCCAGTGAACAGAAGACGCAGTTCATGCAGGATATGTCGCACCAGATACGCACGCCACTTAACATCGTTCACGGCTTCTCGCAGATCTTACGTGACGACAGTGACATGATTCCTGACGACGAGAAACAGCAGATAGCCGAGACCATGTATGTGCAGACCAACGCCCTCGACTATATGGTTAGCAAGTTGCTTACCGCTTCGCTTATAGAGAGTCATCAGTCTATCAGCACCGATGACACCGCATACTGTAACCAACTTGCACGTGAGGCAATCGACAATGCAAACAGTCTCATCAAACATACGATAGATATTCATTTAGAGAGTCATGTGCCTGATATACAGTCTGTAAAGACCAATAGTCACCATCTGCAAATCGTTATAACCGAGTTACTCTTCAATGCTCTGCATTTCACAAAAGAGGGCCATGTAACAATGCGTATCGACGCCACAGACGACAACATATTATTCACCATAGAGGATACTGGTCCTGGCATTCCTTCCGACAAGACTGACTTTATATTCGAGAAATTCACGAAGATTGACATGTTCACAGAGGGTCTCGGACTCGGACTGTTCCTTTGTCAGCGCGTGGTTCAACTACTGGGCGGCACACTTAAGCTCGATTCACAATATACCGACGGTAACCGCTTCGTACTCGAACTACCTAATCCAGGAAATATACGCGCTTTACACGATTTGAGACACCCGTGAGGACCTCGTATGGGATAGTGTCGATGATGTCCGACAACGTGGTAACAGGCAGATGCTCACCGAAGATCTCCACCATATCGCCCTCATGACAGTCGATGCCCGTGACGTCGATCATAGCCACATCCATACAGATATTTCCCACATACTCCGCCTTCTGACCGTTAACCAGACAATAACAACGACGGTTGCCAAGATGACGGTTCAGACCGTCGGCATAGCCTATAGGTATAGCAGCGATAACAGAATCGCAGTCAATCTTTCCCTTGCGGCTATAGCCTACAGTGTCTCCTGCAGGAACATGGCGCATCTGGAGAATGGTTGTCTTGAGAGTAGATACGGTGTTTATGATTCTGTTGTCACGAGGATCGACACCATAGAGGCCCAGTCCCAGACGACACATATCCATCTGCCGCTCAGGGAAATGCTCGATGCCTGCAGAGTTGTCCATGTGACGAAGTATCTTATGTGTAAATGCAGCCTGCAGCTTCTTGCTTCCTTCATCGAAGAGAGCAAACTGACGGGCAGAGAACTCGTCGAAACCGTCGCTGTCGGAGCCTACGAAATGGCTGAACACCGAACGTGGGATAATGGCATTCTGATGTTTCAGACGGTCGATAAGCTCATCAATGTCGTTTATCGGATCGAAGCCTAAGCGATGCATGCCTGTATCGAGTTTGATATGTACCGGCCATCCAGTGATACCCTCCTTGCGCGCTGCCCTTATGAGAGCATCGAGAAGACGGAAGGAATAGACCTCTGGTTCAAGCTCATAGTCGAACATCGTCTTGAAGGCAGTCATCTCAGGATTCATAATCATGATATTGGCGGTGATGCCAGCCTTACGAAGCGTTACTCCCTCATCGGCAACAGCCACAGCGAGATAGTCAACACGATGATCCTGAAGAGTCTTTGCTATCTCTACGGCTCCTGCACCATAGGCATCGGCCTTGATCATACAGACCATCTTGGTCTCCGGCTTAAGGAAAGAGCGGTAGTAGTTGAGGTTGGCCACAACGGCATTGAGGTTCACCTCGAGAATCGTCTCGTGGACCTTCTGCTCCAGCTGCTCCGAAATCCTGTCGAAACCGAAACTGCGGGCGCCCTTAAGAAGTATCAGTTCATCGCGCAGGCTGCCGAACGTATCGCTCGTAAGGAAATGCTGTACATCGAGAAAGAACTGCTTGTCGGCAATCTGAACCTTATCTGCCTGAGCAGAGAGGTCAGGACCAACACCTATGAATTTCTGTATTCCGCGCTTTACGCAGAGGTCTGACACCTGAGCATAGAGTTGCTCTGGGGCGACACCTGTCTGATAAATATCGCTGAGAATAAGCGTCTTCCTTAGAAGTGAGGGGTGAGAGGTGAGAGGTGAGAACTGACGACGGTTCATAAAGTCGAGAGCGATGTCGAGAGAGTTGACGTCGCTGTTATACGAGTCATTGATAAGCATGCAGCCTCGCTGGCCATCCTTCACTTCAAGGCGCATGGCCACCGGCTCCAGCACGGGCATACGCTCTGCGAGCTGCTCTGGCGTAATGCCAAGATAAAGTGCGGCGGCGGCACAGGTGATACAGTCTTCTATCGAAGCCTCATCGCTGAAGGGAATCCCGAAAGCGCCATCCTCTCCTTTATAACAATAAGAAATCTTATTGCCATCGACAGTCTTAACGAAGAATGCCACCTGTTCGTCGCACTGCGACCAGGCAATCTTCTCACCCTTATACTGCATGCGACGGATACAACGGCTCACAGTGTCATTGTCTGAGCAGTAAATCATCGCCTGTGTGTCGTGCATCAGTTCGAGCTTCTCCATACATTTCTCTTCCATCGAACGGAAATTCTCCTGATGGGCAGAGCCTAAGGATGTGAACACTCCTACGGTGGGCTGAATGATATCACGAAGGGCCATCATCTCACCTGGTTCAGAGATGCCTGCCTCGAAGATTCCCACCTCAGTCTGTTCGTTGAGAAGCCAGACAGAGAGAGGCACTCCTATCTGAGAGTTATAGCTCTTGGGGGAACGGACAATCTTCTGCGACGGGAGGAGTATCTGATACAGCCACTCCTTCACCATCGTCTTTCCGTTAGAACCCGTTATTCCTACTATGGGAATATCAAACTCATCACGATGACGCTCTGCAAGTCGCTGAAGTGCAGCCAGAGGGGATGGTACGATGAGAAAGTTGGCATCCTTCATCGCATCAGCACTCTCAGGGCAATACTCCTGAATGCCTCGTGACTCTACAACGAAATTACGTACACCACGGCGATAGAGGTCGCTAATATATTTGTGACCGTCGTTACGGGCCGACCTAAGGGCAAAGAACAGCGTCTCCTCTGGGAAACACAGAGAACGGCTGTCAGTGAGCAGCCAACCTATCTGGGCATCAGTATCACCCACACGACGAGCACCGATAAGCGTTGCTATCTTAATTATCGAATATTTCAACATATTGTTTCTGTTTAGACTGCAAAGGTAGGATATTTTTTCTTTAGTTCAGCAATTTTTAACATAGTTTTATCCATCAGAGCCTTGTATTCCTCCGACTGCGGATCGAAAGGCTTATGTCCCAAAGCCTGTTTCAGTGGGCGCCACTCCTCAAGAAACCGTCTTGCTTCATCTGAAAAAAAAGTCTCCACCAGGCGCTCCCAGATATATTCTACTGTCTGATCTGAAGGATGAAGCATATCTGGCTTATAGAAACGGTAATCGCGAAGCTCATCGTTTAGGATTTCATAGGCGGGGAAATAGGAAATCCCAGAATTATCCAGGACTTTATTTATCGCCAGTAGCAATGTCGCTTTCGATAGCTGTGAGTCGTGATAACCATATTTACGGTAGCGTATAGGACTGACGGTAAGGACAATATTCATCTCCGGGTTGATATCTCGAAGTATGGATATCGCCTGCATGAGATAATCAGCACACTCATCGACAGAGAGCTCTTCTTCTGTAAACATCGACTGAGGGCGTTTCTGGCAGTTATCCACAATCTCACCGGTCTCCTTAAGACGGTAGACATGGTTTGTACCGAGGGTAATAAAGGTGGTTCTGAGAGAGGGCGACAATTCCATTCTCTCTATGGTGTGCAGGATACTGGCGGGATTATACATCACACCATAGGGATTGACGACAGCACGGAACTTCTCTTCCTTAAACCTGCTTCCGATACTGTCAGCGAAACATGAGCCCACGAAGAGCATCTCCTCGCATGGTATAATCCTGAAACCAGGATCATCAATATCAACTATAGTCCTAAAGTCCATCAACTCCTGCTGATTTGCATTCCTATAGTGGAGAGGGTTATCTCCACAAATCGGGCATTGCGGTTATTGCTATTCTCCGTCAATATCTTTTTGATACGTACAGCGGCCTCAGGATCTTTTGCAATCATATAGAGATATCCTCCGCCTCCAGCACCAGGAAGTTTATATCCCAGACAGAGATCATCGATAAGGTCTGTCAGTTCCGATACAGCCGGAGGGTTGGTCCCGTAGTCGAGTGCCTGATTCTGACCCCACGTCTTACGAACAAGCTTTCCCATACGTAGGAAATCGTTCTGCTGTATAGCCTCGTACATCTCCATTGTATGCTCCTTCATCTCACGCAACTGACGTATCTCTCCACCATGATTTAGGAACATCCTACGGACTATCTCCGCAAGAATACTCTTCGCAGTACGAGTGATACCAGTATAATATAATAAGTGACAGGCTCGGTATTCCGGTTGTGTCCAGAGGTCGTTAGGCAACCATCTTACCTTAGGACTCTGATCGAAGCCCCTCCCCGTCTGCAAAAGTTTCACTCCACTGAGTATACCACCAAACTGATCCTGCCATCCACCGCCAGTGGTAAGCATCTGTTCGAGCATCAGCGTACGACGGCCTATCTCATTCTTGTCCCAGCCAAGTCCACAGAAGTCATTAAGAGCTCCCAAGACTGTAGCAGCGAGGATGCTCGATGTACCAAGGCCGCTACCGGCAGGAATGGCAGAGAGCAACGTCAGTTCAATGCCACAGCCGAAAGATGAGAGTTGAGAGTTGAGAGTTGAGAGTGGAGAGCGAGCTTCCGCTGCTCCGAATCCGGCAAGGACGAGTGCGGCTTTGGGGATGGAGAATGGGGAACCAACATGCATAAAGTCAGTGAGTTGTTCTTTGGTCTCCACCACTTCCATGGCTCCAAGGTCGATGCTTCTAAGTATGATACGATATTCCCTTGAGGGTTTGATATAGACCTGCAATGGCGGCTGACCATTCAATTCTATAGCGAAGTTTATCACGTTTCCGCCCTCCATCAGACAGTAAGGCGGTGTATCTGTCCATCCTCCTGCGATGTCGATCCTGACAGGCGAACGTCCCCAGACTATCTGATCGTCAGCGATATCCTTTTTCGGCATGCAAATAATATCATGTCTCTCAAGGATACCCTCGCGCAGCAACCCGAAGGCTTTATCGTTCTCCCCACGGAACATCGCATTATGAATACGTGTCATCAGAGGAGCATCGTCTGCGAGAGGCTCGGGCAATGGTATTCCTAAGCTCCTAAACTCCTCCTGGGCGGCTGCAAGGTCAAGCTGATAGAACACACTATGCCGCCAGTTTGTTGCCAATGCCGACCAGTTCTGTCTCCTGTACTCACATCGCTGTGCAAAGAGTCTGCGAAGATTTGCCCTCTCTGCAAGTTCATTGCTGTTCTGAGGCTCATCGATATTATAGCGTCGTATCTCGTATTCTTTCTCTCCCACAGGCACCACGTCGATGCACTCGCCTGGTTCAAGACTGATTTCCCAGTCGTTCTCAGGCACTCCCGTTATCACATGATCATGGGTGAGATGCCATTTCTCTCCGATATAGCTGTTTTCTACCCAGATGTTACTATTCTCTTCTGTAAATGGAATCTTTGTAACCGCGTTCTGAACAAAAATAGAAGGGTGAGGTTTCCTGTCCAGGTGCATTATCTCTCGCTGGTCGTTTACAAGATTCTGCAGCCTCAGCGTAGAGGATATCATCTCCTTGGATGTGCCGAAGTGATAGAACTCACCACCAGCCAAAGGAACAATAGCTACAGACAACTCAGAGAGCTCACTATCAGGCATCGAAGGGTCTGTGCCGAGAGCACAGCCAAACTCAGAGTATAGATCATATTCCTTAAAGTCATAAGGGCTATTCATACTTCGGTCCACCAAAAGCCTCACTGCCTTATCACTCAACATCCATACCCCGATATCTGTGAGATAATAATGATCTTTCTGAAGTTCAGACAGAGTTTTTACCGATGGTTTCTGAAGCATCTGCTTCAATACCGATGGACTGCGGCGGTCACTCACAAACACTCCGTGATTCTTGGCCACAGAAGCATCAAGCCACAGACCATAGCAAACCACATCAGCCTCTGGTATCGCCTGTAGTGGTTGAGTTGCCCTGATAAGCACATCGCCACTGACAATCATCGTATGGATGTTATCCGGAGCCATCTGCATCATCTTCTCATAGAGCGGTAACTGCACACTAAGAAGATCCTGCGACAGCTTCTGGCCTCTTTCCCAGCGGAATACAGGCAGCGGCATCAGTACCTTACCCGATACAGCATAGCCGGGAAGGCGCTTACTCTGTCCTCCGGCATGTATAAGGATACGTTTCTCTTTGGAGAGCCACTCGTCGAAAGCACCAGACTTATCACTCTTCATTGCCTCCATAAGCAGCCACGACGTGCCTCCACCACTTCCCAATCGATGACCAAGAGGATCGCAGGTACAGAAATACTCCTCTTCCGAGAGTCCTGTCACCTCATGGAAAGCACTCACAAGATTCGGTGGCAACGAAAGCAACTTCTTCAACATCTGACTTTAATATTTACGACGGTGATATTCCATAAACACACCTCCCAGAATAGCGAGGAGAAGCACGATATAAGCAGTATAAGCGATACTCTCAGTTGTATCCAGTGATTTGGGGAAGAAGCTAAGTACCACTTCGTGCTTTCCTGGTTTTACATTAAGCGCACGGAGGATATAGTTCACTCTTCCCAACTCTACAGGCTCTCCGTCAACTGTAGCCGTCCATCCTGGATAATATATCTCAGAGAACACTATCACACCTCCCTTGCCGGAATTAACATCATACTTCAACTCATTGGGTTCATAGGATGTTATCTTAACCACACTTGCAGTATCCTGTATCACAGCATCTCCAAGCTGAGCCTTGAACTTAGCATCAGCCACTGCCTCATGGCGGAGATCAATCTTACCCACTCCGAGGAGTTCCTCGTTAGCATTCTGAACATACTGCAACTTATCCACAAACCACGCATTACCATAGGTATACGGATTCTGGACAGGTACCGTCTGCCCTCCCTGAAGAGGAAGAATAAAGTACTTGGTGTTAAGCATGTTGAGCACTGGATAGATACTATCTCCATTAACCTGAGTCATATCACCTCCAGCCTCTGCCACGGCACTCATCGTCTGCTGCATCTCAGGAGAGATATACTGTTCTATCATCTCCTGATAACGGCGTAGTTTGGCAGCATGATAGCCTCCGATGCTCTTGTGGTAATAAGAGGTCTCATTCTCATTGAATGTATTAGAAGCCATATTAAGCACCCTGTAGTCGAGACTCTTGTCGCGCAGTATCTGTTCGTCTGTCTTACTCATCTGCTGGGGAGCCTCACGCTCACTCTTTGGCACGAACATTTCATCGTTGAGGTAACGCTTGTTTATCGGCCATAGGTCGATGAGACAGAGAATCAGCAGTGCTCCTACGGCATATTCCTTCTTCAGTTTGTCATATATTGCTGCAAATAATATACCTGCACCAACTATGATTATAAAGAAAGAACGCCAACAATCGCTCGTAAACATTGCCTTACGCATCTCTGTAAGATTGCTCATGATAGGCTGTACATGTTCTGCCGGCAGCCCCTGTAATGCCTGAACCTCGCTCGAAGATATGAAAGAGCTGAAGAACATCGACGGCATAAGCGCAAAAAGCAATGCGATTCCAGCAGTGAGTCCCAACGATATCAATGAGTATCTGGTAATCTCTTTCCTCTTTTCATTCATTCCCGAGCTAAGCACTTCCTTTAATGACAGCATAGCAAGAAGAGGAATAGTAAACTCTGCGATGACAAGTATTGAGGCCACTGTACGGAACTTAGCATACATCGGCACATAATCGATGAAAAAGTCCGTCAGCCCCATGAAATTCCTTCCCCATGAGAGCATTATCGACAATATAGTCGCTGCGAGCAGAGCCCATTTCACGGGCCCTTTCACCACAAATAGTCCTAATATAAACAGGAACATCACAAATGCGCCCACATATACAGGACCGCTTGTTCCCGGCTGTTCTCCCCAATACTGTCCTATCTGATTATATATGTCGATATAGTTATTGTCAGCATGCTTCATTGCTGTCCCATTCATCGACAGGGGCATTGAGGCTCCACCCTTCGTGTTAGGTATAAGCAGTGTCCATGTCTCATCTATGCCATAGCTCCACTGGGTGATGTAGTCGCGCTCCAACCCGCTGTTCGTCTGATTGGCAGAGTTCTTTTTCACAAGCTCACTCTTACCACGCATCGACTCCTTACTATATTCCCATGTATGATACAGGTTAGAAAGATTAAGGCATACACCTATCAGCGCAGCAGCTACACAAACACCTGTTGCCTTCACAAAACGTACCAGCAGTTTCTCACGTATAGCCTCCACCAGCCAGCCTATTACCATAAAGAGGATGATGAAGAGGTAATAGTACGTCATCTGCACATGGTTGGCGTTTATCTCAAATGCCGCAAAGATGGCTGTGACAATGAATCCCCACAGATATTTCCCCCTATAGGCCAGCACTATACCCGCAATCATTGGAGGCAGATATGCCAATGCCCAAACCTTCCAAATATGTCCTGCAGCGATGATGATAAGGAAATAGGTGCTGAAAGCCCAGATGATAGAACCCAATGCTGCCATGTGTTGACGGAAGTCAAAAGCACGCAGCAGGATATAGAATCCCAACAGGTATGCAAATACATACCACACATTCTCTGGCAACCACAGATGATAGGCATTAACAACGGTACTCAGCTTATCCGTAGAATTATAAGATGGTGCCATCTGATAGGTGGGCATACCTCCAAAAAGGGCATTAGTCCAACGGCTTCGCTCACCGGTTTTCTGCATATACTCCACTCCTTCTTGCCCTGCACCCCTTCCTGCCGATGCATCATGGCGATAGAGGATACGGCCCTCAATATCGGCAGGGAAGAAATAGGCGAAAGCCAAAACGGCAAACAACAACACTGCCAACACATCGGGCAGCAACTTTTTTACAATATTCATAACTTGCAAGTATTTATTTTGCCGACAAAGGTAGCACTTTCTTCGAAAAAAACCAAATAAATTTGGATTTTTGCTCACTTAATCGTACCTTTGTCCCCTGAATATGGAAGAAAACGTAATTACAAGCACCCAGAATGCAAGGATAAAACACGTTGTTGCCCTCCAGCAGAAATCGTCACTGAGACGTGAAGAAGGACTCTTCGTGGTTGAGGGCCAGCGCGAGATAGAACACTGCATTGCCTGTGGGTATGAGATAGTAGAGCTGTTCGTGCTCAATACTGCCTGCTACACAGGTGGCATAGAACCGACATATGTAACTTCTCAGGTATATGAGAAGATGGCATATCGTGAGTCGACTGAGGGTATCATAGCAGTGGCCAAAGTTAAGAGCCACAGTCTTAAGGACCTTAGGTTCAACAAGCATAATCCGCTCGTGGTGGTACTTGAGAGTGTAGAGAAGCCTGGTAATCTGGGAGCCATTCTCCGCACTGCCGAGGCTGCTGCCGTAGATGCAGTTATCGTGTGCGACCCTCTTACGGATATATATAACCCCAACCTTATCCGTGCCAGCATCGGAGGTGTGTTCAGTGTACCTGTTGCAGCTTGTTCTTCTAAGGATTGTATCAACTTCCTAAAAGGAAAAAAGATCAGAATTCTCACGGCACAGCTTCAGGATTCTTATGATTACTATGACTATGACATGAGTCATGCAACGGCTCTTGTCATGGGCACAGAATCCACAGGCCTCTCACAACAATGGCGCGATGCTGCCGATGCACATATCCGTATACCGATGCTGGGACGTCTTGACTCTCTTAACGTCAGTGTAAGCACAGCCATCCTCATCTACGAGGCTGTGCGCCAGCGAAATAAAGTATATCAGCATCCCGATAGCAGAATATAAAAACAAACAATTATGAAGATAGGAGTAATAGTAGCAATGGACAAGGAGCTCAAGCAGCTCCAACAGTTGTTCTCTTCTGAAAATATCATCATCCAGAAGAGCGGTATAGGAAAGGTTAATGCTGCCATACAAACGGTGGAGATGATAAAGCAGTATAAGCCCGATGTGATAATATCATCCGGATGTGCAGGAGGAAACGGTGATGACATAAACGTTCAGGATGTGGTGGTTAGCAGTCAGTTGACTTATCACGATGTATATTGTGGCACAGCCATCGACAATTCCACACAGTATGGACAGGTTCAAGGACTACCTGTAAGATATGAGGCAGACCCGATATTATTGGAAAAAGCACTTAAGACAGGTGCTAAGCCTGGACTAATTGTCACAGGCGACTGGTTTGTTGACTCCAAAGAGAAGATGCGAGAGATAGTTGGTCATTTCCCAGAGGCCAAGGCTGTTGATATGGAGTCGGCAGCTATAGCTCAGGCATGTTATATCTATAGTGTGCCGTTTATCTCATTCCGTGTAATCAGCGATATCCCCCTGCGGGATACTGATGCCTCTATGTATCACGACTTCTGGAATACCATCGCCGAGAACTCATTCCTAGTAACCAAGACTTTCATCGAAAGCCTATAATTATTTTTTCACAATGGAGATTATTCAGAGTTTCACCATAGACCACACCCATCTTAAGCCGGGTATATATGTATCAAGAGAGGATAAAGGTTTTACCACTTTTGACCTTCGCATCACAGAACCCAACAAAGAACCCGCCATCGCCCCTTCCGCCATTCACAGTATAGAGCATCTTATGGCCACGTGGTTCAGAAACAGTAAAGTGAAGGAGGATGTGGTATACGTAGGCCCAATGGGATGTCTCACTGGCATGTATATTATCATGACAGGATCATATACCGTAGAAGACATGCGTCAACTTACTATCGAGTGTCTTGAGTGGATTATAAAACAAGACAAGGTGCCAGCAACAGAACCACAGGCCTGCGGCAACTATCTCCTTCACGACCTTCCGATGTGTAAATGGGAGTGTGCACGATATCTCGACCGTCTGAAGAATGATTTCCACTGCGAGTACACAAAGCTTCAGGTCACACTCGAAGACGGCAAGGTCTTTGCCGACGCATAACACCCATTGAAAGACTTACTTTTCCGCTATGACATACCTCTGATAGTATGATATCAGCAGGGTTGTCATTGGCAACGCGATAATCATTCCGAGTATTCCCAGCAACGATCCCCAGATAGAAAGCGATAACAGGATAATAGCGGAGTTCAGTCCTGTCACGTGACCCATAATCTTGGGAGTAAGGAACGTGTCCTGAATAATCTGGACAACAGCAAACACAGCAAGAGCCATGAGAAGTATTATCCAGAAATTCTGACCTGTATCGGCAGCCTTAACGATAGCAAGCAAAACAGTGGGTATCAATCCCACCAACTGCAGATAAGGCACCATGTTCAGGATTCCGATAAACATACCGAGTCCAACCGCCATCGGGAATCCGATAATCAGGAATCCGATGCTAAAAAGTATACCAACACAAAGAGCAACCATAGCCTGACCTCGGAAATACTTATTCATACTGTCCTCCACATCGCCCACCAGCTGTTTGGCAAAATGACGATACTTCTCAGGCAGGAGATTAGGCCATCCGCTACATATATCCTCATAATCAAGAAGAATGAACAAGGTATAAAGCACCACCATCGTCAGTGTAAACACACTTGACACTATGCTTATCGACTGAGTAATGACATCCCAGACCTTAGGGACAGTGGCCTTTATAGCATCAAGGAATCCGCCTTGAGTGACAATTGACTGGATTTCCTCCACACTGAGATGATCACGCACATACTGCTGTATCATACCAGGGATATTGCTTACTTTCTCGTTGGCACCGATATATTCCACCAAAAGATCCTTCACTCTGAAGCTCTCCTCCACCATAGGTGGGATCATCAAAAGGAATACACCCGTAAGCACGAGTCCGGTAACCAGAAACGCTGAGAGGATGCCTAATATACGGTATTTCATCTTACAACTATACTGGAAGAACTTCACCAACGGAAAGAGCAGATAAGCGATGAGCCACGCCAAGAAGAATGGCACCAGCACACTACTCAGACGATTAAGCAGCATCACTACACCTGTGATGATTATCGCCCATAGGATGCCACGTATGACGTTATCGAAGGTATACTTATTGTTCATCCTCATCGTTGGTTCCACCATTCGTGTCAAGGTCAGAATCAAGACGTATACCCACCTCACCGAAATTGCTCAGAGAGACAACAAAGGGGATGTATTCATCTGTCTGTGGATGACTGACACTAGCAGCAAAGTAGATGTTGTTGCCCTCGGACTTGTCATATACAAGCCCCTCCAAGATACCTGTCTGACGATAGTCATTGTTGAGTAATGATTCAAAGGCAGCTTTCGTAAACGAACGACTAAAGAATACAGAACCGTCAGCACGCATCACTTTGATAGAGATGCGGTTGTCGATAAACTTTTGTCCATTTTCATCCTGGACCATCTTCAGGCTGTCGTCGGCCACACGGTGAACCTCCACCTGATAGTTCTTTCCAAGCCATAACACGTCATCTGTATGCTTATATTCCTGCATACGGATAGGAGCCTGGGGCTTTACAACTTCGGGTTTGGGAGCGATAATATCATCGCTCTTTTTCTTCTGTGAACAACTTGCCAGCAGCAAAAGAGCTGCAAGGGGCAATATATGAATCAGTCTCTTCATATTCAAGCTCTAATGGTTTTGCGGACAAAGGTACACATTTTTTTTTATATTACCACACATCCTGTCACCTTTAACACGTTTTTCACAACTCTGAAACGTACATCATACTTTCCAAAGGGCATGCCGTATACCCTCTCCTCATCATTCTGGTAATGCGGCCTGGGGTCAAGGGCAAGAAGATCCATAAGGGCTCGAAGATCTTCGTCTGAGAACAAAGAGGCTGTCTCTTCCGGTATCTCCACCTTAAGAGTCTTCCATTCCGACTTATTCACGAAACCACTCTTTGCTCCTTCGTGGGCATCGGCGTAAGCCACATAGGGTTTGATATCATAAATCGGAGTACCATCCATCAGATCGGCACCTCTTACATGTATAACAGGACCAAGGGCGGGGTCATCTTCAATATGGTCTATCTTCACACACGATAACCCGAGATTATTTGGTCTGAATGGTGACCTCGTAGCAAAAACGCCCATCTTCTTATTTCCTCCAAGCCTTGGAGGTCTTGACATGAGTCGTCCATCTTCCTTCTTCCATCTTCCCTCAGAGAATTCCCAAATTATCCACAGATAATCGAAGTCGTCAAGCCCCCTTAAAGCCTCCATCCTACGGAAATCCGATTCAAAGACAATGCTTCCCGTCAGGCTACTGACGAGTCCGCTCTGCCTGGGGATACCGAACTTCGACCTCATAGGCGAACGAAAATGTGCAATCGGGAAAATCTCCATTCCGCCGACAAAGATACAAATAAATCGGTAATGAATTACAAAAAAAACAAAAAAAAAATCACAAACCTTCATTATTTCAAAATTATTGCCTACATTTGCATAATTATTTTTCGCTAACAATAATGAAAACGAAACATCTTATACTGCTAGCGGCAGCAACAATCATATTCCTGAATCCCGTTAAAGCTGCCTATAACATAAAAGAAGACCCGAGGTATAAAGAACTTCGCGACTCGATGAGTCGTGCTTTCAATGATGCCGACAGTGCACGTTTCTTCCCCATAATTTACCGTCTGGAAGAATATTGCCTCAGCAAAAACGATATGCATTCCTATTATACCCAGAGATGCAATGAGATAGTCTTTCTGATGAACCAGCAACGAATCTATGAAGCTTATATGCTGGCCTACAAGCTTTCATCAGAGTTGAGGGAGAAGGGTCTCGAGAAGGAGATGTACATGGCTTATAATATGCTCGGACATATTAACCGCTATTGCGGCAATAATGCCACTGCTAAGGAAAATTTCTATCACGTACTAAGCGAGATGGAGAAGTACGGCTACTGGGAGAGCATGCCACCTATCTATATGAACTTAGTGAATGTGGAGCTAGACGATGACCCCGATGAAGCCATAAGATTACTTGAAAGAGCAAAGGAGATCGCACTGAAATACTCGCCAGAGCGGGTATTCGACATCGAGACACGAAAGATACTCAGCTACTACAACAGAGGCGACATCCCTCGGTTCCTGGAAGGGTTTAAGGAATATAAGAAAGGGATTGATGAAGGTAAAAGCACTGTTCATGGACGCACCATGGAAGTATATTACCTTGCTGCCACAGGAAAGACCGATGAGGCTGTAGCGCTGGCAACGAAAGAGCTTGGAGATGAGGGGGGGGAGGCAATCTCTCTTATCTACGAACATGCAGGACGATGGGAGGATGCATATAAGTCCCTCCATAAACATTACACCTCACAGGACTCCATAACCAATGTGGTTCTAATAAACAGCATGCAGGGCATTCGCGAGCAACTCTCGCTCTTCGAGGCA
This sequence comes from uncultured Prevotellaceae bacterium, assembly GCA_902776935.1. Classification (GTDB taxonomy): domain Bacteria; phylum Bacteroidota; class Bacteroidia; order Bacteroidales; family Bacteroidaceae; genus Prevotella. Next base: position 22,499 of record CACYRS010000013.1, read on the forward strand.
GAGAAGAAGACTACACGTGCAAAATTCATAGGACTAACCGTGGGAATAGTACTGCTGATACTGCTTGTGGCTGCGCTGATGTATATTGTTATCAGTCGCAGAAGACATGTCGCACAACTTCAGGAAGCATACAACCGTGCACTGGAGGCGGACCGCATGAAAAAAGCGTTTATCCAGAATGTTAGCCATGAGGTTCGTACACCACTAAACATCATCAGTGGCTTCGCGCAGATTATCGCAGACCCAGAACTTGCCAATAGCACGGAAGAGCGTAAGCATATGGCAGATACAATGCAGAGGAACACTCTCCAGGTAACATCGCTCATCGACGAGGTCCTCGAGTTGTCACTCAGCGAGTCATCGAAGGTAGCAGCAAAGGAGGACGAGATAAGCATCAATGCCCTTCTCAATGAACTTATAGGCGATCACCACGGATTAATGAAACCCGGTGTAGAGATGACTCTTGACTCTCCCCTACCCGATAATTATACCATTCTAACAAACCGCACCCTGTTGAAACGTGCCATTGCAACACTTATCGACAATGCGGTAAAGAACACCACTCAAGGTTCCATCACCTTGAAGACAAAAGCAAAGGAGAACAGTGTGCTCATCGCTGTACAAGACACTGGTAGCGGTATCCCCAAGGAAGAGGCTGACCACATCTTCGACCGCTTTGTAAAACTCGACTCTTTCAAGGAGGGGCTAGGTTTAGGACTACCATTATGTCGTACCCTTGTGGAACGCTTAGGAGGTACTGTACGTCTTGATACAAACTATGGCCCAGGGGCTAGGTTTATTATAGAATTGACAAACAACAAAAAATAAAAATGAAAAAGGTTTTTGCTTTTATCGCGCTCTTTTCAGCTATAACGATGGCTGCCTCAGCACAAGGTGTTAAATTTGGTGTCAAGGGAGGCCTGGACCTACAGAACATGAAGTTCAACGAGAGTGTTTTTAACTCAGAGAACAAGCTCGGATGGTTTATCGGTCCTACCCTTCAGGTGTCACTGCCCATTGGCGGACTTGGTGTTGACATCTCCGGATTATATGATCAGAAAAGTACCAAGATCAATGATGAGACCATCAAACAGAAGAGTATCCTCGTACCCGTCAATGCCCGTCTGAAACTTGGTATAGGCAGCGAGGCAGGACTATATGTGGCTGCAGGTCCTCAGTTTGCATTTAATATAGGCGATGATGAATTTAAATGGAACAAAGATGGTGTAGAAAACACTTTCCAATTAAAGAAATCAGCATTCAGTGTGAACCTTGGTGCAGGTGTGTATCTGTCGAAACATCTGGAGATAGGCTTCGCTTATAATATCGCTGTCGGTTCTACTGCCGATGCCTCATGGAAGGTGGCTACCGATGCTGCATTCAAGAGTGACGACACAAAACCCAAATCCTGGCAGATCTCTGCTGCTTACCTCTTCTAAGTCATAGACCTTGTTCATAGACGTTATCCTACCCCTGCCGCTTAACGGACTCTTTACCTATTCTGTGCCCACAGAGCATGTGCAGAAGGTAAAGACTGGTTGTCGTGTGGCAGTACCTTTCGGTAAGAACAAGACTTATGTAGGAATCGTTGCAAGGACTCACAAAGAGGCTCTCCCTAAGGGCTTCAACATCAAGGACATCCTTCTGGTACTCGATGACACTCCCATACTCCTAGGCAATCAGTTGAAGTTGTGGAAATGGATATCCGAATATTACATGTCACCTATTGGAGAGGTCTATAAGGCAGCACTTCCATCAGGTCTTAAGGCAGAGGATGGCTACAAGCCCAAGACAGAGACGTACATCCGTCTTACTCCCAATTTCCGTAACGAGAGGAGTCTGCATATCGCGATAGATATGCTGCAGCGGGCGGCAAAACAACAGTCTGCCTTCATTGACTATCTGAACCTCTCTGGATGGGCTGAGGGGAAACCCATTGAGATAACGCGCGACGAACTCATTAACCAAGGACATGCTCTTCCGATAATCTCTGCACTTCAGAAACGAGGTTTGCTGGAAGTGTACGAGAAGGAAGTGGGACGTCTGAATATTTATGCGGAGCCACATCTGGAGAGGACAAAACCGCTCAGCGATGCGCAGCAGGATGCATATAACAATATTCAGTTTTCCTTTCTAAAGAAATCTGTTACCCTGCTTCACGGCGTCACGTCGAGTGGCAAGACAGAGATTTACATCCATCTTATACGTCAGGCGATAGAGAAGAAACAACAGGTGCTCTATCTTTTACCAGAGATAGCACTAACGGTGCAAATCATGGATCGACTGAGACATGTCTTTGGTGATCGTCTGGGGATATATCACTCAAAGTATTCCGATGCCGAAAGAGTGGAGATGTGGCAGAAGCTGTTGTCGGCAGATCCCTACGATGTAATACTTGGTGCCAGGAGTGCGGTGTTCCTGCCATTCCAACATCTGGGACTGGTGATCGTAGACGAAGAACACGAAACGTCATATAAGCAACAAGACCCTGCTCCACGATATCATGCACGCAGTGCTGCAATAATGCTTGCACAGATGTATGATGCCAAAGTCTTATTAGGTACAGCCACCCCTTCTATAGAGTCATATCATAATGCCAAGATCGGGAAATACGGTCTTGTGGAGCTTTTCCAGCGGTACAAGGGAATAGAACTGCCCGAGATACAGGTTGTTGACATCAAGGACCTGCAGCACCGTAAGATGATGAACGGACCTTTCTCTTCTTTATTATTAAGAGAGGTACGCGAGGCATTGGAACGAGGCGAACAGGCAATACTCTTCCAGAACCGAAGGGGGTATGCTCCAATGATAGAATGTAAGCAGTGTGGATGGGTGCCTCATTGTCAGCATTGTGACGTGTCGCTTACGTTGCATCGTAATCTTAATAAGCTGACATGCCATTACTGCGGTTATACCTACCAGGTGCCTACAGAATGTCCGAATTGCGGTTGTACACAGCTACAGACACGCGGATATGGCACAGAGAAGATAGAAGACCAGTTGCACGAAATCTTACCTGAGGCACGTATCGCCCGTATGGATCTCGATACCACCCGTACTCGTCAGGCTTACGAACGTATAATAGCAGACTTCTCAGCAGGACGTACTAACCTGCTCATCGGTACCCAGATGATTTCCAAAGGATTAGATTTTGACAAGGTCAGCGTAGTTGGAATTCTTAATGCCGACACGATGCTTAACTATCCTGACTTCAGGGCTTATGAACACGCCTTTACCATGATGGCCCAGGTGAGTGGAAGGGCAGGACGTAAGGGACGACGCGGACTTGTGGTACTACAGACAAAGAGCCCTGATCTTCCAATCATACAACAGGTGGTTCGCAATGACTACTCTGCTTTTTACAAGACCCTGATTGCTGAGCGACAGCAATTTCATTACCCGCCTTATTACCGTCTTGTATATGTATATATAAAGCACAAGCAGGAGAAAATGGCAGAATCAGCAGGTATGGAGATCGGGAGAATCCTCCGACAGTGGTTCGGAGCACGTGTACTGGGCCCAGACAAACCAGCAATCGCAAAAGTCAAGTCACTGGCTATCCGTAAGCTGGTACTGAAATGCGAACTGGGACTTAACATGGCTGATGTGCGCAAATATTTAGCGCTTGCCCAGCAGCAGTTACTGCAAGACAAGCGCTATGTGTCGCTTCAAATCTATTTCGACGTAGATCCTTTATAATGTAAGCTCGCAACCTATACCGAGTACGCGGTTGGTACGGGTGAAAGAGTCGCTGATAAGTGGCTCCTTATAGGTTACACGGTCATAATTCTCGTAGTTGGTCTGGAAATATCCAGCCTTAAGAGTAACGATATCACTGGCTTTGTAGTTGAAACCGAAGCCTACACTTGAGCTGTTGACAACAAACGACATATCGTTCATATACTCATCGGTGAGCTGATAGCGTGTCACCTGTACACCACCAGAAACGGTGAGTCTGTCTGTGATATCCCACTCTGCACCTGCGAGATACTCATTGGTATCACCACCAAGAAGATCCTGGCTGTTGTTATACCAGCTGGCCTTCTTGTCGAAGAAATGGTGGTAGCCGAGGTTCAGACGTACAGCGTCGGTAACATTCCACATTGCACCAACAGCAAGCTGGGCAGGAGAGTCCTCATCAACCTTCTCACCGTCACGGAACTTGTTTACTGCTGCTATCTCACTGGCCTCATTTACCGTTGATTCGTTCTTCATGTGAATCTGGGTCTTAAACTCATATTTCGCAGCGATATTGAATTTGCCAAAGCGATAGTCAATACCAATAATAGGAGCCACGCCAACTGACGACTGGTTACAGAGCAGGTTCACACCCTGTGAGTATTTCTGCAGTGCATTGAGACTCTGACTGGTACCTTGGAGCTGAGCGCCCATGCCTTCGAGCTGTGCCTTCATGGCAACTAGTTCTGGCAGTTCTCCATACTGGGAAATTTTATCATTAACCTGAGCAAGATTGGTGTTTACGGTAGAGATACCTCCATCAACCAGTGCTGTTGCTGACTGCATGAAACTGCCGAAGTCTACGTAACCACCAGCAGTTTTTACCTGTATGTTGCTGATCTTAGCCTTGTATGTGGCATTACCGTAGAGCAGTCTAAGACCACCGTATACAGAGAGGTCGGGTGTAATCTTATATGCTGCTCCCAACTGGAATCCGAAATAATACTGACGGCCTTGCATATATCCGTCCATGTCATAGCCGGAAACACCAGGTGCCGTCTGTCCGAGTGCTGTGGCAAGTTTGTCAAGTCCGGCGAGCTGGTTGGCTATTCCACCTACAACACTCTCGAAAGAACCCAGACCATCGGCAAACTCACAGCTGCCGCCACCGCCAGGTACAGAGAAGTTGAACTGAATGCTCCAGTCACCTTTATTATATGCTGCCTGAATAGAGGGGATGCAAGGTGCATCTGCAACACCTTCGAATGTCTTTTTTGTAAGACCACCATTCTTACGGCCTAAGGCAAACACAGGATTGTTGCTTGTAATGGTACGTGTCTGATGAGCGTACTGCCAGTTGAATCCGAGATGAAATCCTTCTGGAAGGAAAGCAACACCTGCAGGATTGCTGTAAACACCGTCAAGACCTATTGCTGCATCACGCGCAGGATTGCGCAGAAAATCAATACTCTGGTTTGTGTTGGTTAAGATACCACCTGCTGTGGCTGTGGTTGTCATTGCAGTCAGCATCACGCTGGCAATAATTGCATTAATTTTGTTCATAATCCTAAAAACATCTTAAAAAAATCGGGTGCAAAGGTAAGATGTTTGTTCTAAACTATGCCGTTTGCGCACACAAAGTTAACGAAGTTTAACGAATAATGCACAAAAAGCTGCACAGATGTGCAGTTTTGTGCAGTTTTTGCACACAAATATACGCAAGTGTGCAGTTTTACTTCTTCAGTTCAGGATATGATACACGAGTGTGATAGATGGTCTTAAGTTTCTCTATAAGCACCGTCTTGGCATACTGGATATCACGGAATGTGATAGGGCACTCCTTGAAATAGCCCTCTTCCACCTGACCGTCTATGATACGGTTTACCAGATCGCGTATACTCTTCTCTGTATAATCCGACAGTGATCGTGATGCGGCCTCTACACTGTCAGTCATCATCAGTATCGCCTGTTCCTTTGTAAAGGGATTAGGACCTGGATATGTAAAGAGCAAGTCATCCACAGCCTCATCCGGGAAGGCGTTTTTCTGTTGTACATAGAAATATTTGGCTTTTCCCTGTCCGTGATGAGTGGATATGAATTCCTTGATGACATCAGGAAGATTATACTTTTCGGCAAGCTTCAATCCGTCTGTGACATGCCTGATGATTGTCTGGGCACTGTCAATATAGCTCATTCCCTCATGAGGGTTAACGCCGGATTGGTTCTCTGTAAAATATATAGGATTAGGAATCTTACCGATATCATGATAGATTGCACCTGTACGCACCAGCTGACTCTTTGCACCTATCTTACGCGCAATCTCACCTGCCAGATTAGCTACCTGAATAGAGTGGTTGAAAGTACCTGGGGCCACCTCACTCATCCTACGGAGCAGATCCTTGTTCATGTCTGAAAGCTCAATAAGGGTGATGTTTGACGTAAAACCGAATGTCTTCTCTATCAGATAAAGCAGAGGGTATGAGCAGAACAATAACAGGCCGTTGATGGCAAGATAGTTGAACTCTCCATAGTCAATCTTTGTAAAGCTATTATCGCGAATCCACGCCAACGACAGGTTTACAACAGCCGCTGCAACCGTAACGAGCACAGCCGTCCAGAAAAGCTGAGACCGGCTTGACAGTTCGCGCAGAGAATAAATTGCCACAAGTCCTGCCACAGCCTCGACAGCAATAAACTCCATAGGATGTTGCAGTACACTTGCACATATCATAATCATTATTGCATGTGCTACGAAGGCTGTGCGAGAATCCATAAACACACGGATGAATATCGGCACCATCGCAAACGGGATGATATAAACATGTAGTACATTATGCTCCACCATAACCGATGAGATTGTAGTGAAGAGTATAATGAGTGCATATAACATCGTAAGTGCACGTGGCTTGTCAAAATAGTCCTTGCGGAATAATGTGAGGAATACGGTGAAACATATCACAAGTACAGATACGTAAAGAATCTGTCCCATGATGGTGACACTTATCTGCTGGGCGTTCTTCTCCCTACGTTCCTGTTCTTTCTGGAAAGACAGGAGCACTTCGTATGTCTTGGCATCTACGATATCTCCACGATCGATAATCTTCTGTCCACGTTGTACCAGTCCGCTAGCCAATGGAATACTGTTATGAAGATCACTTAGAACAGCCTCACTGCGGTCCTTGTCAAAGATAAGATTAGGGGTGATATAGTCGTTAAGACTACATTTCTGCAGGATATCCCTATGACTGGATATCATCGGGTCAAGGAACAGCATTTCATAGGCAGTTACCGTAGAGTAAATATTACTTATCTGCACACTCACTGCATTCCTGCTGCTTACAACACGTATCATCTGTGTTGTATCCCTGTTATATTGTGCATAATCGGCATTACTCATGACGCCCTTCTGGTATATTTGATGCAGGCGATTTACGATAATGCTAATATAATCATCGGTCAAACCTGGGATTCCCTTATTATAGTCCGTCATAAACTGCCGTATCTGTACTCCCTCGGTCTCTTTATTATAATTGAAATAAGGCTCATACAGACCCATCATAGAGTCACGCTCAGCCTTTACTGCATCTTCGCTCTTATATACGGGGAAGTCGAATGGCGCCTTAAGGTCTGCATGTATCCAGGGTCTTCCTTTCTCAATCTTAAAACTGTTCTGATGGTCACGGGGCATGAACCAGACTATCACAGCTACTGTAGCAACAACAAAACCACAGCGGATAAGAAAATCCCGCCAGGTTATATCTGTTTTGAGATTGAAAAATGTCATAATCGCAGTATTTTGGTGCAAAGATACAAAATAATTGAGAATTGAGAATTGAGAATTGGGATTTTTTTTGTAATTTTGCAGGCAAAATTGCTAATTATATGTCAGAAAGAAGAGTAAGAGTGCGTTTTGCACCAAGTCCTACAGGTGCACTCCACATTGGCGGTGTGCGTACCGCATTATATAATTACCTATTTGCGAAACAGCATGGCGGTGACCTCGTTTTCCGTATCGAAGATACTGATAGCAATCGTTTTGTGCCTGGCGCAGAAGAGTATATCATCGAGTCATTCAAATGGCTCGGCATCAAATTTGATGAGGGTGTGAGCTTTGGTGGCGACAAGGGGCCTTATCGTCAGAGTGAGCGTCGTGATATCTATAAGAAATATGTTCAGCAGCTGCTGGATGCCGACAAGGCATACATAGCTTTCGATACTCCTGAGGAGTTGGAGGCAAAGCGTGCTGAGATACAGAATTTCCAGTACGACTGCCACACCCGCAGTCAGATGCGTAACTCTCTGACCCTTCCAAAGGAAGAGGTAGAACAGCTCATTGCCGATGGTAAGCAATATGTTGTCCGATTTAAGATTGATGCCGGTGAGGAGGTTCTTGTCAACGATCTTATCCGTGGTGAGGTTCGCGTGAAGACAGATATCCTCGACGACAAGGTGCTCTATAAGAGTGCTGACCAGTTGCCTACTTATCACCTCGCAAATATCGTCGACGATCATCTGATGGAGATATCCCATGTTATCCGTGGTGAGGAGTGGTTGCCAAGTGCACCTCTTCATGTACTGCTTTATAAGGCTTTTGGCTGGGAGGATACGATGCCTCAGTTTGCTCATCTGCCTCTGTTGTTGAAGCCTGACGGTAAGGGAAAACTCTCTAAGCGCGATGGTGACCGTCTGGGATTCCCTGTATTCCCATTGCTCTGGAAAGATCCAAAGAGCGGTGAGACATCACGAGGATATCGTGAGGATGGCTATTTCCCCGAGGCTGTCATCAACTTCCTGGCTCTCTTAGGATGGAATCCTGGCACAGAACAGGAGATATTCTCTCTCGACGAGCTCGTACCTCTCTTTGATATCTCGAAGTGTTCAAAGGCTGGTGCCAAGTTCGCTTTTGAAAAGGCAATATGGTTCAACCACGAGTATATCCTTATGAAGTCAAACGAAGAGATTGCATCTCTCTTCGAACCTATCGTCAAGGAGCATTGTCCTCAGGAGACCTCAGAGCGTATCCTGAAGGTCACAGAGATGATGAAGGATCGTGTATCGTTTGTTCATGAGTTGTGGCCACTCTGCTCATTCTTCTTCGAGGCTCCGACAGCTTACGACGAGAAGACAGCAAAGAAGCGCTGGAAGGAAGATTCTGCACAGGTGATGACAGAGCTTATCAGTGTTCTCGAAGGCATCGACGACTTCTCTCTTGAGAATCAGGAACAGATTGTTCATGCGTGGGTAGAGCAGAAGGAATATAAGCTTGGTAATGTTATGAACGCCTGGCGCCTTACTCTCGTTGGCGAGGGCAAGGGTCCCGGAATGTTTGATATCTCGTCATTCCTTGGCAAGGAGGAGACAATAGCCCGTATGCGACGTGCCATCGAAGTGCTTGGATAATGTATAACGTCTTCATATATCTCTACCTGCTTGGTGTGGCGATCATCAGTCGCTTCAACGAGAAGGTGCGCAAGATGTGGCGTGGTGAGCGCGAGGCATTCAGCATCCTCAAGGAGAAAGTTGACCCTGAGGCAAAGTACGTGTGGTTTCATGCAGCCTCTCTCGGAGAGTTCGAACAGGGCAGGCCTCTCATGGAACAGTTGCGTCGCGAGCATCCTGAATACAAGATCCTCCTGACGTTCTTTTCTCCTTCAGGCTATGAGGTGCGTAAGAATTACGAGGGAGCAGATATCATTACATATCTCCCTATTGATACTATCACCAACGCACGAAGATTCCTCAGACTTGTACATCCTGTGATGGCATTCTTCATCAAGTACGAGTTCTGGTATAACTACCTGCATATCCTTAAGCATCGTAATATACCGGTATATAGTGTGTCGAGTATCTTCCGCCCTGATCAGGTGTTCTTTAAGTGGTATGGTCGTCAGTATGGACGTGTGCTCAACTGCTTTACCCATTTCTTTGTACAGAACGAGATTAGCAAGGAATTGTTGGCAAAGATAAGTATAACAAACACCACGATTGTTGGCGATACTCGTTTTGACCGTGTGCTCCAGATAAAGGAGGCTGCCAAGCAACTACCTGTCGTTGAAGCGTTCAAGCAGGATTATAAAGTATTTGTGGCTGGTAGCAGCTGGCCACCAGATGAGGAGATATTCATCAAGTATTTTAATGAGCATAAGGACTGGAAGCTTATCATTGCTCCCCATGTCATTGGCGAGGATCATCTTCAGCAGATAGAAAAACTCCTGTCTGGAAGAAAGATTGTGCGTTATAAGGATTCCGCAGAGGCAGATGTGAAGGATGCAGAGGTGCTCATCATCAATTGCTATGGCCTTCTCTCAAGCATCTACCATTATGGTGATGTGGCTTATGTAGGTGGTGGCTTTGGTGTAGGCATTCATAATCTCCTGGAGGCAGCCGTATGGGATGTGCCGGTATTCTTCGGTCCCAACAATCAGAAGTTCCAGGAGGCTCAGGCTCTTAAGAAGAGCGGAGGCTTTGAGATTCATGACTATGAGGAGTTTGCCCGGATGATGGATCGTTTTGCTGCAGAGCCAGACCTCCTGAAAGAACAGGGTGCCAAGGCCGGACATTTCGTCAAGGGCCAGGCTGGCGCTACACAGAAGGTGCTGGCGGCTGTTGATTCACTTCTCTAGAGATGAATAATAATTATATGTGGATGATACTGTTTATGGTATTGCCAATCCTGGCAATTGTATATATCGGTGGGCACATTTGGGCGATTCTTCCATTCACATCCCTCTGGAAGTCGTTGATTATCATCATTCTTCTGCTTTGTTTCTCGCTGTTGTTCTTCTCCATCATGAGGAAGTTCGACACCATGCCTCTTCCTGTATCACAGGTGATGTACGAGATTGGAACCTCGTCAATCATGATACTGCTTTATCTTGTCATGACTTTCCTGGTACTCGACCTGGGACGTTTGGTTCATATCGTCCCCAAGTCGATGCTCTATTATAACTGGCAGATGGCATCGGGCATTTTCGTGTTTATCTTCGCCATTTTCCTTTATGGCAATATCCATTATAGAAATAAGGTACGCGTAGCGCTGGAACTGAAATCCTCCAAACATCTGGCCAAAGACTATCGCATAGTGATGCTCTCTGACCTGCATGTGGGTTATCATAACACCCGTAAGGAACTGTCCCGATGGGTGGATTTGATAAATGCAGAGAATCCTGACTTTATTCTTATTGCAGGTGATATCATCGATGGAAGCATGCGCCCGTTGCTGGAGGAGCGGATGGTGGAGGAGTTCCATCGTATGAAGGCTCCTGTTTATGCCTGCTTAGGCAATCACGAGTATTATGCAGGTAATCCTGAGGCACAGCAGTTCTATAAGGATGCCGGTATCCGATTGCTCATCGATTCTGTGGCCCGGATAGATAGTTGCATCACAATCATTGGTCGCGATGACCGCACCAATATGCGTCGCAAACAGCTTAAGGACTATTCTGTGGATAAGAATAGCTATACCATAGTCCTCGATCATCAGCCATATAACCTGGATCGTGCCGAGGCAGCGGGTGTAGACTTCCAGCTTAGCGGGCATACCCATCGCGGACAGGTATGGCCCATCTCCTGGATTACCGATCGTATCTATGAGTGTTCATGGGGCAGCTACCAGCGTGGCAAGACCCAGTTCTATGTCTCTTCGGGCATAGGCATCTGGGGAGGAAAGTTCCGCATCGGAACCCAGTCGGAATATATTGTTGCCGAGTTAAGAAGCGGAGAGTGAGTTAGTCTTGCGCTTCTGCCAGATCTCAATACTGTTTACGATATTCTGCCAGAGGATATAACATCCCGGACCTACTGACGACAGTGGGTTCAGGTATGTATATGCCATCCATATCGCAAAGGCTGTGTTTTTCTGTCCGAGAGCCTGTCCCGACTCCTGGGTGTGGTCGAAATAGTGACCAATGAATCGACCCACGGCAAACTGAACCACACACATCACCATGCCTAACATCGCAATTGCAAAGAGCAGTGTGACGGTGGTATTAGCGTGAACGATATTCTTAACCGTTGTACCAGTGACAATCATCAGCGAACAGCCCCAAAGATAATAGCTGAGGTCTTTTACTGATATTATCCTCTTATGCAGCTGTTGCATGTGGTGTTTCACGATATATGCCAGCAGCATCGGCACAAGCAACACCACAGCCACCTCGTAGAGAATCTTTGAGAAAGCTGTCCAGAAGGTCATGTCGGCACCTTTTTCTATCAACGGAAAACAGATGGGCACCATCATGGCTGTGATGAAGTTTGAGATAAAGGTGTATGTGGTCATCTGTTCCAGCGAACCTCCGAGTTTCTGTGTCACCACAGCTGCCGCAGCAGCACAAGGGGAGATGACACACATCAGTATCGCCTCCATCAGGATAAGACTGTCGCCTGTCATAGTAAAGCCCAATATCAGTCCCATGAGCACTCCGATGAATATCAGCTGGAACACACTCACCCAGAAATGCCAGGTCACAGGACGCAGTTTATGGAAGTCAACCTTACAGAATGTCACGAAGAGGATAAGGAACATAAACATCGGGAGGATAGTGTCGAAGATAGGATCGAAAAATCTCGCTGCCTCTTCAAGCTGTGGCGTGAAGGCAAAGATGAGATACAGCAATGCTCCTGTACTCATCGACACTGGCAACGTCCAGTCCTTAATCAACCTTATAGTCCTCTCCTTTATCATTTATCATTTAAATAAAACTTTGAGTACTCCACGTAGTGCTTTGCATTATCCGTCTGTCCCGGGCTTACTTTCTTCAGATACTTTGCAGGCACACCGCCCCAGATCTCTCCGGCAGGAATCTTGGTGTTCTGCAGTACCAGTGCTCCGGCTGCCACGATGGCTCCCTCGCCTACCTCACAACCGTCGAGGAGAGTAGAACCCATACCGATAAGGGCTCCGTCGTGGATGGTACATGCGTGGACAGTAACATTATGACCAATGGTCACATCGCTGCCGATATGTGTAGGACCGGTATCATGAGTCACATGCACACAACTGCCGTCCTGCACATTGCTCCGGTCTCCGATGGTGATAGGAGCCACATCGCCCCTTACCACAGCATTAAACCATATGGAACACTCATCACCGATGGTAACATCGCCCACGATGGTTGCATTCTCACTGAAATAACAGTCCTTGCCCCATTTGGGGGAAAGACCTCTGTAACTTTTAATAAGTGCCATGTCTCTTTAGGGTACTTCGTATTCTATTATGCCATCGTCGGCAGCCTTTTCCTGAGCCTTCATGCCCCTCTCCTCGAGATGCTTGGTCATCGACTCCTTCCAGTTTACCTTGTTCGTCTCGTCAATGAAGTTGCCGATAAACCACTCGCCACGCTCAAAGATCAGCTCTATGGTCACCTTTGTTTCCGAACCGAGGTTGTGCAGTATGAAGTTGGCCTTTGCATGCTCATTGTCTTTCACATCCACCTTCACGTCGCTGATACTTATCTTACCCCAGTCCTGACCCATAATCCAGTAGTCGGAATCGAAGAATCCCTCTCTGCCCATAGTCTCTGCGTCTTTCGAGTTAACCATCTGTACGAGGGTGTTCCACTCAGAAGAACAATAAGCATCGTCGAGTTGATCGTTGGATGGTGATATGTCATGTACTTCCGGATATGCTGCGGCTACGGCCTCATAGATGGCGTTAACACGCGCCATTATCATTTCCGGGTTGGCAGAGTTCTGATTTTCTGCCTTTACGGTGGTGTCGTCTGTCTTTGGCGCATCATTGCCTTCGGGGATGATGTTTGATTTCTTATTGCCACAGCCAAACAATACTGTGAGCATGCAGCAAGCGATGATTATCTTCTTCATTATGCGGGGCTTTTAGTATGGAAAAGAAAAGAGCAGCATGGCTTCCCATACTGCTCTCTCTTATAGAATATATTAGAGGTTCGGATTTATCTTGTTCCACTCTGATACTGGAGGAACGATGTTCAGAGTAACCAGCTCGTCACGCATCTTGCAGAGGTGCTCGTAGCTCTGGTCGAGCTTAGCGTTCTCCTCAGGAGTACCCTGTGGTACCTCGAACTTTGCGCCCTCAGCAGTCATGGTGGTCTTCATGGCCATCATGATGTGGTCGTACTTGTCGGTCTTAACATATGTTCCTACAGGGAAACGGAATGGCTCACCGCCCATAGCAGCACGGATCATCTCAACAGAGAGGTATGCAGGGCTCTGGAAAGAGCTGCGTCCGCGGAGCTCGATAATCTTGGCACCACCCTTGGTAACATCTATCTTCATCTGCTCCCACTCCTCAGCAGGGAACTCAGCTGTGCCGATGATATCTGTCAGCTTACGGCCTGCAATCTCTACATGGCTTCCGAATACAGCCATCTGCTCACCGTGACCACCATAGGTAGCACAACCCTTGATCTGGTTCTGCATAACACCGAATTTCTTTGCGAGAGCGCTCTGCAGACGAGTTGTGTCAAGACCAGCGAGAGTGGTTACCTGACCTGGCTTCAAACCAGAATAGAGCAGGGTAACGAGACCTGTGAGGTCAGCTGGGTTGAAGATGATAACAACGTGCTTTACGTCTGGGCAGTACTTCTTGATGTTCTGTCCGAGCTCCTCAGCGATCTTACAGTTGCCTGCGAGCAGATCCTCACGGGTCATACCTGCCTTACGTGGAGCACCACCAGAAGAGATGATATACTTTGCGCCCTTGAATGCCTCCTCGGCATTTGTGGTAGCAACGATGTTTACATCATCGAAACCGCTCTGGCGCATCTCCTCTGCCACACCCTCGGGAGAGAATACGTCGTAAAGACAGATTTCACTTGTCAGACCCATCATAAGGGCACTCTGAGCCATGTTTGAGCCGATCATACCGGCTGCACCTACAATTGTAAGCTTGTCGTTTGTTAATGTTGCCATAATAAATTATTTACTTTACTTTTTTATATTGTCATTATTGGTGCAAAGATACGCAAAATATGCCACAGATTACACAGATTAACACAGATTAAGAATATTTTTTTTGTGAAATTATGCAAAATATATGCCTTGTAGCTTTATGTAAACAAAAAACTTCGTATCTTTGTAAGGTTCAATTTGCAAATCTTGACAGTTATGAGTATAAGCCAACGACTATCCGACCTACGTGAGTTGATGCAGCGTGAGCATCTCTCAGCGTTTATTTTCCCCAGTACCGACCCCCATCAGGGAGAGTATGTGCCCGACCACTGGAAGGGGCGTGAGTTCATCTCCGGTTTCAATGGTTCTGCCGGTACGGCGGTGGTCACCATGACCTCTGCCGTCCTGTGGACTGACTCCCGCTATTTCATTGCAGCCGAGGAGCAGCTTAAGGATACTGAGTATCAGCTGATGAAACTGAAGATCGAGGGTACTCCCACCATCGCTGAGTGGATAGGCAGAGAGTGTGGCCCTGGGGCAGAGGTCGCCATCGACGGCTTGTGCAGCTCTGCCAACAGCGTAAAGGAGCTTATCGCTGACCTCAGGAAACAGGGAGGCATTACCCTTCGCACCAATCTCGACCCTCTGAAGACTATATGGTCTGGCCGTCCGCCAATCCCCGAGAATCCCATCGAGATCTATCCTATGAAGTATGCCGGGGAGATGGCTCATGACAAGATAGCCCGTGTGCGTCATGCCCTTCGCGAGCGTCATGCTGACGGAATGCTGATGTCATCTCTCGATGATATCGCCTGGACATTGAATCTGCGAGGCTCTGATGTGCACTGCAACCCTGTCTTTGTGAGCTATCTGCTGATATCATCCAAAGATGTCACCTTATTTATAAATACGAATAAACTCACTCCCGAGGTACAGACTTATCTCAAGGCTGAGGGGGTAAGCGTAGCTCCATACGATGAGATAGGCAACGGGCTGAAGAACTACTTCGAATATAATATCCTGCTCGATCCTTACGAGGTAAATTATACCCTATACAAGAGCGTTACACGTGAGATTATTGAGGAGGAGTCGCCTGTAAAGCGCATGAAGACCATAAAAAATGCCACAGAGATAGCGGGTTTCAGGTCTGCGATGCTGAAAGACGGCATCGCAATGGTGAAGTTTCTCAAATGGCTATCTGATTATCCCGAAATATCCGGGTTATCTGAAATAGCTATCGACAAGAAGCTTACCTCTCTTCGTGCTGAACAGCCTCTCTATCGTGACATCTCCTTTGATACCATCGCCGGATATCAGGCTCATGGCGCCATTGTGCATTATGAGGCTACTCCTGAGACCGATATCCCCCTGAAGCCAGAGGGTCTGCTCCTGCTCGACAGCGGAGCCCAGTATCTCGATGGCACCACGGATATCACCCGTACCATTGCTCTCGGACCTCTCACCGATGAGATGAAGCGTGTATACACCCTTGTGCTCAAAGGCCATATCCAGATTGAGCTCTGTAAGTTCCCTTCCGGCTCCAGTGGCACTCAGATCGACATCCTTGCCCGAAAGGATATGTGGCGCGAGGGGCTTAACTATCTTCATGGCACGGGTCATGGCGTGGGAACATATCTTAATGTGCATGAGGGCCCTCATCAGTTCCGTATGGAGTGGAAACCGGCTCCACTGGTGACAGGCATGACCATCACCGACGAGCCCGGCATCTATCTTGAAGGCAAGTTCGGAGTGCGCATAGAGAACACGCTCCTTATCACTCCATACAAGGAGACGGAGTTTGGCAAGTTCCTCCAGTTTGAGTCGCTTACTCTCTGCCCCATCGACAAGACTCCTATTATCAAGGAGATGCTTCTTCAGGAGGAAACCGACTGGCTCAACGCCTACCACCAGCGAGTCTTCGCCACTCTCTCACCACATCTCGATGAGGAGGAAGTCGCCTGGCTACAAGAAGCCTGCTCTGCATTATAAGTAATCAGTGTTGTTAACAAAAAAGTGGCAGTCGTTTGGCTGCCACTTTCATTTAGAGATTACTGATGCTCATGCGGAGCTGATGATCAGTTGCCCGTCTCGAATCCGCCGCTGCCTACGTTGCTGCCGTTCTTGGTGAAGACCTTGGTGGCAGCCTCGCTCGATACACCGTCACCTCCTGAGTGTCGATGATGTTACGGAACTCGAGTGAGCAATACTCCTCCTTGAAGCGGCGTGAGGTGATGTTATCGTTCTCCACACCATAAGGCAGGAATCGGATGTGAACACCCTTCACAACATTGTTGGGATCAGCACCTTCCATCACCGGGATGTTCAACAGAGGTTTGTCAACATCACATGTCGGGAGGAATGTTCCCAGAGGATCGAGACGCACGGGCACGCCCTGGCTGATGAGTTCCGGCAGACACTGGGTGATCTTCTTCAGTACACCCTCGATGAGGTCGAGACCGTAGATGCTGCCGTGATCACTCATGTGCTTGGCAAAGCCTCGCAGGGTCAGAGTGGTCTGTGTGTCAACTTCGGGATAGTACTTGCCGTATCCCGCATTTTTGGAATTCTTGTTCTGTCGCAAGTTGATTCCAAGCTTAATTTCATTTGTAGCCATTTGCAAAAATGTTTTTATGGCATTGGACTACTAAGTCAGCTAGCTGCACCGGGTGGATGATTCCCGCTTTTTATTATGCTACATAAGGTACAAAAAAGATCTGAAACCACTAAATATTTCCGCAACTTTTTTCATCAAGGTATCTTTTTTTCTCCATTTTTATTTGGAGTCTAATTGTTTTTTTCGTATCTTTGCCAACGCAATAATAACAAGCATATGGAAACAACTGCATTAAATGAAGCCCAAATGAGTATTCTCAGACTCCTCGGATCGATGAAGACTGTTGAGGAGGTCAACGAATTGCGCCAGGTTATATGCGATTACTATGCCCGTCGCGTTGATGAGGAAGTTGACAAACTCTGGGAGTCAGGTCAGTGGGACAATGAGAAAAACGAGGCTGTATTAAAGGAACACCTTCGTACGCCATATAAGGATGCCAAGTAGAAGAAATCATTACCCAAAAGATGTCAGTCGATGTGGCTATCCATGTTATTCATCTACTCTTGGAAAGCGAATACGTTGAACTGATTAATCCGTATTTCCGACTCCAACTGATAGAGGCTGATCATGACGACGACAAGTTCGTTGACTGTGCCTTTGCTGCTAATGCAACATATATTGTCTCCGATGACAAACACTACGATGTACTTAAGGAAATCGATTTTCTCAAATTGCTTATTTTGAAATTGAAAGAATTCCTCGGGCTACTGCAGTCTGAGAAAAATGATAATGTATAACTCTATAAAATGAATATGCGTATGGGCTGAGAAATCTTTTTTTCTTGTTCATAATTTTTGTCTGTTTTAAATGGTGAATAATTATGGTTATTTGCGTGGCTGAGACCATGTCTCTTTCACGCTACAAAGATACATTGATTTTGCGGCAATGCGGCGAAGCGGCAATTGATTTCTAGAGATATTATAAAAATAGGAAAATGGTAATTTTACTCATATACTCATTTTTTAATAAGTCTATAGAATTGATAGCCGCTTCGCCGCATTGCCGCATCGTTTTCGTCGTCTTTCGCAAACTTTGCAAATTTTCCGACCTTCAGATTTAAGGCTATGGCAGTCTCGCCAGCCAAGTCACCGGAGGCTTGGACCAACCGCTCTACCCTAACACTAAAGTCCCTCTACCCTAACACTAAAGGGTGTATAGTGTTAGGGTAGAGGGACTTTACGATGAAATACTTAGAAACGCACGCCGATGAAGGCACGGGCCCGCCACTTGTTCTGGTTGACAACCACATTCTTGTCGTCGAAAACGGAATTGTTCATGACAAGAGTGGCACCAGCGAAGTAGCGCATGGAGAAATTATAGACGACAGCAAGCCGTTCATTAAAAATCATATTGAAGCGAACATGTTGAGCCTCTTTATCCTCACCATTCAGAATCATCTTATTGCGATTATAGACCACAACAGTTGGCAGCAGCGAAGCGTGGAGCAGCCATTTTCGACCCAGCACGAGGTTATAGCCGTAGCCACCGCCGAGACCAATATGCCCGAACTCGATAGTAATCTCTGGAGCATCAGAAGCTCTCTGCTTTAACTCATCATTGGTTTTGATACTACCACCCTGATAGCTGATACCGAGCAGCCATGAGCCCGCTGAGCGACGCTGAATATAACTCTGCGTGAACGCAGCAGGATAGGAGAAGCGGCGATGATTGAAGGTGTAGTAGCCTACTAAGTTCAGTACCTTCAGCGTCGCTTCTCCCGACTCAAGCCTTTTGTCCCCCCTGTCACCATAAATATCACCCGACAGCGATTCTGACCGCTGGTAGCTCAGATCGAGACTAAAGCGTCTGCCATAATAGTTGAGATTCAGCTCATAGTCCTTATAGACGCCACTCCACTTGGCTGGATTGATGGCTATGGCGGCTCCTATTCCCCGATAGGAGGCAGCCAGAGAGAACGTGGTCTTATGGCTGGTGCTGAGATCCGTTTTCGAGTAGATGCCATTGACAGTTCCCTTGGCATGGAACGTGTTGCCCGTCTGGTTCATCCTTACCTTCAGCGTCAGGCCTTTGCCTTCCGGGCGCATCACATAGGCTGAGTCATACTTTGAGTTAAAATAACGGGCTCCGAGTTTGTCGGATACACGCTTCCATAAGCTCTCCTTCTGAATGATGGTATCGCCAGTAGCAACTGTCTGCGCAACACTATCGGACAACAGTTGGGGACAGACGTATGTGTCTGCCCCTACTGTTACCGACTCAACCATGATGGCTGAGATAAAAATGATAAGTCTCCTAAACATTTTAATTGGTATAGAACTTTGCACCTATGGAGAGTCCGATGATGTCTTTCAGTTTTACATCGCTACCCTGGAACATGGAACGGATATAGAGATCACACGTACTGAACTCATAGAATAGCGCGATACGGCTATGTCTTCTGCGTTTGTTCTCAGGTATCTTGAACTCAATGCGCTCACCTAATGCAAGGTTCAGACGGAACTTGGTCGACATAAACTCATAATAGCCGTCGGGATAGCGGCCTGGCTGGCTCTTCCAGAACTCATGTCCATAGACGGTGTTGAGATAGAGGCTGACAGTCAGCGGATCGAACCTCCAACGATCTTCTGGTATCTTCCCAATAATCTTCGAGAGGTCGATCTTCCATGGGATGAAGTTACCCTTTAGGGTCGTTGTCAACTTAGGACGCGAGGAATCATGCTTGGGGATGAAGCCTAACAGCAATTCTGTCTCCCACTTCCTTTTCTTACCATAGCTCCAGCCGATACCTGCCGACAGGGTACCCATGTTACCTGCATTCTGGATGACGAAATGGGTAGGAATCAGCGATAACCAGGCATTCTGCCTGCGCTCAAGTCGTCGATCAAACTTGCTCTGTTGTATATCGAGGCTATCGCCAGCCATGACATGCAATGAACATGTCAGCATAACCATACTAATAAAAAATCTGTTCAATTTCATAGCCATCCTTTTTTATAGTCATTATACGGTAGTTTCTGTGAAGGGCACAGTCGATGCCATAGAACATCAGACCGTCGTTATAGAATTCCGCGACAGAGTCGCTGTGGTCGTGCCCAAAGATGCAGCACATCAGGCCCGGAGCAAAATCAAGATAGCGACGGAATGCCTTGCAGACATTGTTGTTGAACTGGTCGCTGAATGGTGCTGCATGCATAATGATGATGGTACGGTCGAACTTGTCGGTATCCTTTGTGAACTGTTCCTCCATGAAGTCGAAGTTGGGTACTGAGGCCAGGTAGTCATACTCTACAGCATTGGTGTTCAGACAAATGAACTTGATGCGACCTGCAATAAACGAGAAGTCGCAGGCGCCATACATCACCTCATAAGTCTGGTTACCAGTGCCGAGGAAGTCGTGGTTGCCAATCAATGCCACAAACGGACAGTTCAGGCCCAACAGTATATCACGCGACCACTCGAATTCCTTTTCTGTAGCGGTATCTGTCAGATCGCCACAGTGCACCACAAAATCAACGTTCCGACGATTCACATCTTCCACCTCGTCACGTGCCTCGGCATTCCACAGGTGGGTGTCGCTGATAAACGCGATGCGAAGTTCTTCCTTGTTGGCAAACTCTTTCTCAATGATTGCCATCTGCTTGGCATTGATGCCTGTTTCTCCCTTGATGTTCACATCGTAGGGATGTGTCTCGAAACCGCTACACGACAAAAGCAGATGGACGAGGAATCCCCCAACTATCGCCAGGGCTATTTTTCCTGTTGATTTAAATAATTCTACTTTCATAATCTTCATTATTCTATGATCTTTACTATTTCTTTATCCTTGATAATCTGCAGAGAGTCGCAGAGCGAATGGCGGTAAACCTCATAGGCAGCCAGCGTGAGCGTGTCGCCTGATATGCGGACCGTCTGATAGAAACGACTTGACGCTATGGTCTTATCATAACGGTCATTATCATAGATGTCGTAGTTCTTGGGCGAACAGTGGCTGATGGTATAGACGGGCGTAATAGCCTTTCCGTCTTCATGAGCCGTCATACGGGCATAGGCATGTTCGTGGGCCTGTAGCACCAGATCGACACCATATGACTCAAACAATCCGTTGAACACCCATCGCTGAATCAGGTTACGACTCCTGCTCCTGATGGAAAAGAGCGGATGATGGAGCACCACTATCTTCCAGCGGGCACGGCTCTGTTCCAATTGCACCTTCAGCCAATCGCGCTGGGTCAACAGGTAAGGCAACTCACGATTACTGTCGAGCAGAAAGAACTGCACAGGGCCATAGGTGAGCGTATAGACCTGATTGTCGGCAATCTTGGAATCCAGGAAATAGGAGAAAGTCAGCGGGAAGCGACGCTCCAGCCACTGGAAGACTCCTTTCCGATAATCGTGGTTACCCGTGACTACCAACAGCGGCATGGTCTGCGTCACACTGTCGATATCACGGAAAGCTTCATCCCAACAACTCTGTCTTGGACCATCTGCCAGATCCCCGCCACAGACCAGGAACTCACTTCCAGGGTGACGACTCAGAGCTTCACACAGGTAACGATTGGTCTCGCCACCAATGGAATCCTGTACATCGCCGACATAAAGGAACGAAGCTTGATCTGCAGCGTCATGTTGCGTATGAAACTGGTACCAAGGAGAGGCCTTAGCATCTGTGACAACGCGATAGGCATAGTAGGTACCTGCCTGAAGCGAACGCAGACGGGCCACATAATAGGCAGCCTGACCGCCACGGGAGCGGAACACCTCACCCTGGGCCTCCACACGGATCGTGTCGCTGTCAGCCAGACAGACGAGTTCAAGCCAAGAGGGCCGAACCACACTGTCTGCCTGCCAACTGACATTGCGTGACAGAGGATGGGTATCACCAAAGGTGAGCAGCACATGCGAGGGAGACAGAGACGGGACATAAGCCTCCTCATCCTCTTCCACAAACCATGTATGCCAGCGTGAGGCAACCCAAAGGGCCAACACGATGAAGACCCCCACCCCGATCTTTTTCATTATTATTTCTTTTCCGTGAACGCCTTGATATGGTCGGCAGCGGGTTTGTTACTACTCTTGCAAGAAGCAAAAGTCATGGCTACCAGCATCACTAATGCTAAAAGATAACTAAGCTTTTTCATTTGTTTATTTATGTGATGTTTACCAAGTTATTTCTTGTCATTATTTTGTCGCCTGTCCTGTAGCCTGGCGGTATTCCAGAATCTTGGTCTGCATGGTGGCGTAGGCATCGGTGTAGCGGTCGCAGGCCGCCTGATACTGTTGTTCTGCCAGCAAGAGGTCGCTCATCTTTGTGGTGCCCACACGATAGTAGTCTTTATTCAGTCGCAGATTCTCCTCTGCCTGAGCAACGGCATCGTGGGCAATGAGCAGTTTCTTGTGACTGGTCTCTCAGGCGTTGTTCATGCGGATGACGAGCTTCTGACCGTTGTCTTTCAACTGTTCCTGGGCATCCTGGAGGGCAAGGTTCTGCTTCTTGATATGGTGAGAACCGCCCCACCAACCGCTGATGGGTACACTGACTGTGGCAAAGACCATAGCGTTAGTGTTCTTGCCGAACCAGTCGTTATAGCTGTAGCTGGCTCCGACGCCCACAGAGGGGAGATTCTGGCCAACGGCCATGGCGCGCTGCAGGCGTTTGCTCTCGACATTCTTCTCCAGCAGGCGGTATTGTGGCGTGGCGGCGAGGGCGGATTGATGGTCTTGTCGCAGGGCTATGGGGAGCGTAGGGACATGCCCGACGGCAAAACCGTCAGGAACGGTGACGTCGATGGTTTCGTCAGGCTTGCCGACGTGCTGCGCCAACAATTGGCGGACGGTGGTCAGACCGTTCTCCATTTCCAGCTGGGCACTCTCCACCTCGCCCTTGCGCAGCTGCACCTGTAGCAGGTCGTTGCGGTTGACGGCTCCCACGCGTACCATATTATTAACGTCCTTCTCCAACTGTTCCAGCATGTCGTGAACGGTGGCGAGGGTCAGCAGTTTCTCTTTCAGCGACACGACCTTCCAGTAGTACTCCTCGGTGGTCATCTCCACCTGATCCGCAGAGACCTCCATCTGCAATTCGCTGGCCTCGATACCGACCTTTGCCAACTTGTTGCCATTGATGATCTGACCGCCCATGAAGACAGGCTGCACGGCGGAAATGGAGCCGTAGATGCCTTTCTTCATCAGGCTGATGTTGGCGGGTATCAGCCCTTGCGGTACGATGGCGGCAAGGGCATCGGGCAGTTCGATGTCACAGTCAACCAATGGCTTGTTGTTTTGGAACCCAAAACCCATAGCCGACACGTGGGGGAAGAAATTGGTGAATGCCTCGCTTTTCTGCTCCTGCGACTGCTGGATGGCGGTGCGGGCGGAACGCAGGCTGTAGTTGTTCTCGATAGCCAACTGCTTCAATTGGTCCAAAGAATACGTTTGCGCTACGCTAAATGATAAATGACAAATGATAAATGATAAACTTATCAAGAGCCTCTTGTCTATCTTGTTAATCATAATTCTCAATTTTCAATTCTCAATTCTCAATTCTATTCGCTCTTTCCCATCACCTTCCAATAGGCTATCGGCATCACTGTCAGAATGAAGAACATGGTAATCAGCGTACCATAGCAGATAACGGCACCCATAGGCACCCAAAGTGCGCTGCCGCCAAGGATCATAGGAACCACACCCATGGAGGCTGCGGCTGACGTCAGGAAGATAGGACGCATACGGCGCTCCGCTGCCACATGGATGGCATCCTTGAGCGAGAGTTTCTCCAGCTCCTTCACCTCTGCCGCATAGTCGAAGAGGATGACGCCGTTTCGTACCAAGATACCCCCGACGGCCATACCGAATACGCAGAGTGTGAGGCAAATCATGATGAGCAGGGCCTCGCTGACACTCTTGAAGTGCCACAACAGCACGAAGAAGATAATCATGATAGACATGATGAGGGCACCGGCAATCTGGGGACCTGTCTCGTTATCGGCCTCATACTGTCCGCCATACTCCATCTGCATGCCTTCTGGCAACTGGAAGTCGGCCAGACGCTTCATAATCTTCTTGGTCACGATGCCTTCGTTCTGTCCACGAGCCACCTCAGCTATTACCGTGACTGCACGCAGACCGTTGCGATGGCAGATCTGACCATACTGCCAGGTGGGAACGACCTCGGCAAACTGACGCAGAGGAATGCTGGGCAGGAAACTACCACCATCGGCGATGCTCCTCAAACCCTCGATATCAGTGGGGATGGCGGCAGAGATGCCGATGGGTATCAGTTCGTCCATCACATCCTGCTTCGTGGCCTGGTCGGCATCCTCGGTCTTCATCTTCACGTTGATATCGTAGTCACCCTCCCAAGCCGTACTGACGGTGAGGCCGTCGCCATAGCGGAAGGCCATCTGCAACTCGACAGTCTCGTTGGTAATACCCAGTCGCGAAGCTTTCTCGTCGTCAATCTTGATACGGGTGGTAGAAAGCGGGTGGTAGAAAGCGGCTCCAGCATGTTGCTGCGTACAAGCATCAGCTCCGGCATCTGGCGCAGAATCTTGACAATGCTGTCAGAATAGTCTTTCAGTTCACTGAGGTTATCACTTTTCAGGCGCACCTCGATAGGTACTGCACAACTGCTGAAGCTCAGCTGCTTGATCTTCACGTATGCCTCGGGGAACATCTTCGTATATTTTTCCGTACACTCATCTATCAATTGTACGGTAGCTTCGTTGCTCGTGGTATTGACGATGAACTGTGCATAGCTCTCGTCAGCGAACTGTGGGGCATACGCTGTATGGAAGCGTGGCGACGCACAGCCTTTGAAGGAGGCGATGCCCACTACGCGCTCGTCCTTGCTGATCATGTGCTCCAGTGAGTCGGCCACAGCCGTGGTACGCTCGATAGTCGTGCCGAGGGGCAGGTAGATTTCTACGGCAAACTGGTCGCGGTCGGCGATAGGCATCATCTTCTGGGGAACCTTGAGGAACATCAGACAACCGATGACGAATCCGGCAACACCCATGCCGATGGTTGCCCATGGATGGTGGAAGCACCAGGCCAGCAGTTTCTTGTAGTACTTGTCCATGATGTCGAGCAGGTTGAAGGGCTTCTTGCCGTTCTTGGGCTTGGCGGCCTCAATGGGCTTGGTAATGAAGAAGTACTGCAGGATGGGCAGCAGCGTCTGCGCAATGATCATCGAGATAAAGAGCACAATGCTGATGGCCCAGGGGAATGAGAGCAGGAAGTCGTGGGACTGGCCTTTCATCATAATCAGGAACGGGAAGAACGTCACCGAGATACACAATGTAGCCGTGAAGATGGACTTCAGGAAGTGGACGGTGGCATCGATGCTGGCCTGCCAGCGCGTCTTGCCCTCGGCCATCATCTCCATATAGGAGTCGATAATCACGTCAGTTCGATGCCGAACATGTAGAAGGTGCCTAATGAGATGAAGATGGTGATGGGCATCGTGCCTGCGGCCACCATAGCCACACGAACCGGCATAATGAGCACAACCACCAAGATCACTGTTGTAATGGCTATCAGCAGTTCGTGCAGGAAATTCTCGATGGAGTCGTCAACCACCTTGGCCTGGTCGGTAATGGTGGTCAACTGTATGTCGTTGGGAATGTCTTGCTTGAAGTGGGCCAGCTTCTCGTTGATCTCTGCACCCATCTTCGACACATCCTGACCTTTCTTGATTTCCACCGACAGGAGCAGACACTTCGTGCCGTTGCTGGTGATATAAGATGTCATCTTAGGATATTCACGCTTGACGGTAGCCACGTCTTTCAGGCGTACCGTATTGCCGGCGTCGTCGGTATAGATGACGGTGTTCTCCACATCGTAGATCTTGTTCAACGCATGATCGACATAGATGGGCGACTTGTAACCGTCGTTCTTGATGCGGCCGGCAGTGGTCACAAAGCCTTTGCCGCGCAGTTGCTGGGCGATGGTCAGGTAGCTGATGCCATAGTGTGAAAGCTTGTCGGAGTTCAGATAGATACTGATCTGGTCGTGCTGCAGTCCGAATACCGTCATCTTGCCCACGCTGGGAATCATACGCAACGAGTCGATGAGGGTGTTCATATAGTCGTTCAGCTCACGATAGGTCTTGTCCTTCGACTCCATGGCCAACAGCAGGGCCGAGGTGTCGCCGAAGTCGTCGTTCACCTGGATGGCCAGCACACCGTCGGGCAGTTCGTTCTTGAAACCCTGTACGCCATGCTTGAACTTCGACCAGAACCCATCCTTATCTGTCAGCTCGTCGTTCAGCTCCATCTGAATGATACAAAGCCCGTCTTTCGAATAGGAAATAGTCTTTTCCTTCTTCACCTCCTTATAAGTAAAGATGTATTTCTCTAACGGTTTGGTCACCTGTTCCTCCATCTCCTGGGCTGTCACACCGGGATAGACGGCGACGACGATACCCTGACGGATGGTGAAGTCGGGGAACTCGTTCTTGTTGATGTTCGCCAAACCATAGATGCCCAGAGCCACCATGCAGCTCACAAGCAGTATGATAATCTGCCGGTAGTGCATCGACCACTCCTGCAGACTCATCTTTTTTTCTTTCTTCTCTTCCATAGTTAATCGTTTCTTAACTCTTAACTCTCAATTCTTAACTCTCAATTCTCAACTCTCAATTCTCAATTACTTCACAATCTCCACCTTCATGCCGTTGCTCACCTTCTGCTGTCCGGAAACAATGAGTTGGTCGCCAGAAGAGAGACCGCCACTGACTTGTGCACCCTGCGCCGTCTCACTACTGATGATAATCTCGCGCTTTACGGCCTTGCCACCGTTGACAACCCATACGAAGGTCTTGTTGTCATGCCTGACAAATCATGCCTGGCAACAATTGACCGTCATGGTTCAGGATGGTAGCCTTTACCTCATAGGTACGCGAACGGGGATCGGCACTCACACCGCGCTCCGTCACCACACCCGAGAATTCACGGTTGTCAAGGGCAGGTACGATAATCTTCATCGACGAACCTTTCTTGATGCGCTGTACGTCATCCTCAGGTACACTGATTTTCACCTTCACACTGCCGATGTTGACCAACTTCACAACAGACAAGCCAGGCGCTGCGTTCTGCCCCATCTCTGCATTCTTCGAGGCAATATAGCCACTGAAGGGAGCATAGAGCTTCGTGTCGGCCAGCGACTTCCGGGCCATCGCCTCCTGTGCGGTGGCAGTCTTTAGCTGACTCTCAATTTGAATCCACTGCATCTCGGGCAACGAACCGGCATCGTGCAGCTCCTTCATGCGGTTATAGGTGTCCTGAGCATGCTCAAGTCCCGTTTTCGCAATGGTGTAGGCATGCTGCAGCGTCGTAGGGTCCAGTTCAGCAATCAGCTGTCCAGCACCAACCGTCTGTCCGGCACTGACATAAATCCTTTTGATAGTACCGCAACTACATAGTGCTACAAGCACCATCATAGTCAAAATTGTACGAATGATTTTCATTTTTTTATCGTTGATGGATTATTGATTATTTCTTTTGTGATATTTATTACGATATGCTAACGGCGTCATACCAGCATGCTCCTTGAAATATCTGCCGAAGAACGATGGATTGGGAAAATTCAGTTCGTTGGAAATCTCCTGAATCGTCATGTCGGTGAAGCGCAGTCGGTGCTCAATGGCTTTCATTGTGAAAAGCTGTATGATGGTACTCGGCCGGCAGTTCATCGTCTCTTTCAGAATGGTCGAGAGATATTTGGGCGTGATGTTGAGTTGGCTGGCAAATTCCTCCACCCTACGGATACGTCCATCGCTCTTTTCTGCCATGCGCATAAACTTGTCGGCCAGCCGTCTGCGGTGGATGCTGTAAGAAGTATCCTCTTGAAAATCCTTCTCTACACCATTGGTACTTAGCATTTCCTTCTTTACCTCCTCACGACGCATCATTGACAGCATTTCCAGCATCATCGTACCCGCAAGCGACCTTACTATGTCAGGATAGAGAATCGCAGAACGATCCTTCATGCGGTGGAACAACATCTGGAAGTATCCATCAATCAGGCTCATGTCATCATCCGTAAGATGCACTTTCGGGTGTTGTTTCAGATAAACCATGTCCATAAAATCTGTATTGCTGTAGATATTCACGTTCCATATTTCACTGCGTGTGAACCATATCTGACGGCAATTGAAATCAGGCGAAACCATGAGGTTGCTGATAATATTATGCGTCATATAAAGAAACAGGTCGTTCTTCTCCATCGTGTACTTCACACCGTCGTATTCGAACTGCGCCCGGCCACCCGTACAGATCAGACCGATTCTGTGCTCCTCTGTATAGAGTTTACCGCTGGGAATGCATCCCCAGTCGATGTCCTCTATCACTACAAGATCATCACTTTCGTCTATCCGATAAGTGCCCTCCCCATGTCGAGGCGTGAGTTTCTTAATCTCCATTCTGTCCTTTATTTACTTTCTAGGGTGCAAAGTTCGATAAAAAAAATCTATTTTTGCTGTTTGAAATGTAACCGAATATGTTCTGTTACGTTTTGCGCCTCTGTAAAGACAGAAATCGATAACTAAAAAAGAAATAAAGGACATGAGCCGTTGCTGGAAACGACCTGTCCTATTTCAGTTTGGCAGCCGATATATGTTTATTTCCTGATTCTGAAGGCCAGCATCGTGATATCGTCACTCTGCTCAGTGTCGCCAACAAATTGGTGGACGGCGGCGGTCATCACTTCAATCAGTTCCTGAGGAGATCCCTCAAAGGTTGCAATGACCTCGTCGATACGCTCCATTCCGAAAAGATTACGGCACCCATTCTCCGCCTCAGTCAGACCATCGGTATAGAGGAAAAGAATTTTGCCTGAGGCTATCATCGCCTCTTGCTCCGAGTATTTCATGTCTGGATTGAGACCAACGGGGAGATTGGGATCACATGGAAGGTGTTCGGCTTGGAGGTATGGTGCATCGTGACCGGCGTTACAGTAGCGCAGTCGGCCCGTCTGCAAGTCAAGCACACCCACGAAGAGCGTGACGAACATACACTGCTCATTCCCATCGCAGATATTCACGTTCATCGTCTCCACAATATGACTCGGCTTGTCAGTATGGGCTGCAATGTTGCGGAAAAGCGTCCGGCTGACGGCCATGACCAGTGAGGCAGGTACGCCCTTGCCCGACACGTCACCGATGCAGAAGTACAGACTATCATCGCGTATGAAGAAATCATAGAGGTCACCGCCAACAGCCTTGGCAGGTGTCAGCGAGGCATAGAGGTCCAAGTCCTTGCGATCAGGAAAAGCGGGGAACGTCTTCGGTATCATCGACATCTGGATGGTATGTGCCACATTTAGCTCACTCATCATGGCAGCCTTGGCGGCGCTCAGTGCCTTTTGTTCCTCCAAATACTCCTTCAGCGACTGCTGCATGGTGCCGAACGAGTCGCGCAGCTGAGCCACCTCATCGTTGTGTTTGAACGTGGGCAGCGGTGCGTCGAAGTTACCCTTGGCCACCTCCTGTGCCGATTCGGAGAGGAAGCCTAACGGTTTGGTGGCACGGCGGATGCTGCGGGTCGTGAAGAAGAAGATCACCAGACCACCGATGCCCATGCAGATGATGATGATAAGGGCAAGTATGATACCCCACGTAAACACAAGGTCGCGATGCTGAAACACAACCAGCGTCCAGCCCGTCTGACCTAACTGCTTGGCATTAATATAATAAGGTGTACCCTTTAGGTCCTTCATATCAAGTTCACGATCCACTACCTCTTGCTCGCCCTTGAGCATACTGATGTCGATGGAGTCAGAACCGGCAATCCTGTTACCCTTGCTGTCGATAATCTGAATGGAGAAATATATTTCACCGTCATCACCAATGTCGTCTTGAGCGTCCACCATGAATTCCTTCCTGACATTTCTCATCGCTTCGTCGATGGTTATATGAAGCAGTCCAACACTCAAGTCAACGCCATAGACACCGACTTTGCGACCCTGACGGTCGAAGACGGGTAAGACATAACTGCAGAACATTCCGCTATTGACGGTATCATCGTAGTACAAGTCTGTCAAGTAGCCATCATCGTCACGTTCTAAGGATAAACCTCGCTGATACCATGCTCCATTGAAATAGACCATGCTCCATTGAAATAGTCGTGCTGTGGGGAGCCTATCTGCCGGCAATCAACGTGCGTACTGTCAGCATAGTAGGCGTAGGCTTCGAACCATCGACCTTGACCTTTGAAGTAATCAGGTTCAAAGGCAACAAAACATCCTGCCAGGCGCTTGTTTATTTTCATAATCTGCTCCAACGCGTCGAATACATGCTCAGGACTGTCCATGTTGGCTTCAACATCGCTACGGTTATTAAATGTAACAGTCTTCGCCAATTGGAGCATCGTTTCAACATTGCCGGCAATACCGTCGGTCACGTATTGTCCGCGCATACTGCCGTTACCGAGTGAGAGCACAAAGACAAACGCAACGATGACTCCAACGATGAGCACATTGAAGAACGACATAATTCCAATGACACACCAAGTGATACGGCTTGATAACTTGCTCTTTTTCATTGTATATTTAAATTAATTTCTTATCTTTGCATTCGTTAACAACATCAAGGATGTGGAATAAGGCCGTATTTTCATTCGTCATAAGACAGTGTAATATGTTCTGCCCCCACTCCTTAACATCCGAATCCGGACAGTTCACTGGGCTTTGACCCCGCATTTGCAATGATG